>JBARQL010000046.1:0-41100 GCA_049643685.1 Methylotenera sp. | reverse complement strand
ACATGTGGTAAAACTATAATTTGTGGCATTCTGTTTCCTTATTTGTAGGAGCGCAATTTATTGCACTCCTACAATTGTATATCTTCTAAATTTTTACCGCTTAACGCGCGGCTCACGCTCGCATTCATGCGGGCGGCGGCAAATGTTTCTGTTGCAAGGTTTAGCGTATCTACCGCTTTATTAATTGCGACAGCATCTTCTGTTTGGGTAATAGCGCGCAGGTTTTGTATCTCAGTTTCTATCGCTTGCTTTTCTTTTTCACTAATCAAATGACTATCAGTGGCTAATGCAACGGTCACGGCGTTAATAATCGCGCCGGCAGATACACGCGCCTCAGCCAGCATACGTGCTTTTTTATCCGCTTCTGCGCTGCCGAAAGATGATTTCAGCATGTTGGTGATTTCATCTTCAGTGAGCCCATATGAAGGCTTAACGACTACATGCGCCTCAATGCCACTGGTTTGTTCACGGGCGCTGACTGAAAGTAGGCCGTCAGCATCGACTTGAAAAGTCACGCGTATGCGTGCCGCGCCCGCGGCCATTGGTGGAATGCCACGCAATTCAAAGCGTGCTAGTGAACGGCAGTCTGCCACCAGTTCGCGTTCACCTTGTACCACTTGTATGCTCATGGCAGTTTGGCCATCCTTGTAGGTGGTGAAATCTTGCGCGCGCGCAACGGGTAATGTGCTGTTGCGCGGGATAATTTTTTCTACCAAACCGCCCATGGTTTCCAAGCCCAATGAAAGCGGGGTCACGTCTAACAGCAATAAATCGTCTTCACTACGATTACCTACCAAAGCATTGGCCTGAATGGCCGCGCCAAGGGCGACTACTTTGTCTGGGTCCAGATTAGTTAGTGGCGTTTGTTTAAAGTACTCTTCTACCGCGTGCCTGACTTGTGGCATGCGTGTCGCTCCACCAACCAACACCACACCTTTAATCTCTTCAAGGGTGAGACCAGCGTCACGCATCGCTTTTCGCGTGGGAGAGAGCGTTTTAATCACCAGTTGTTGAGTGAGCTCTACAAACTGAGCTGAGGTGAGCGTCACGTCAACCAGAGTGCCATTACTCAAACGGCAGAGGATTTGCGCTTCGTAATTATCTGTCAGCCATTCTTTAGCTTGGCGTGCCTTGGTGAGTAGCAAGCGTGTGTCATTTTCACCAAGCGGGCAGAAGTTGCTGCTGCTTTCGCGAATTTTTGCTCTTAATTCATCGAGTACCCAGCAGTAAATGCGATGGTCAAAATCATCTCCGCCAAGCGCGGAATCGCCGTTGGTGGCAAGTACCTCAAACACCCCTTTAGTCAGCTTTAAAATAGAGACATCAAACGTGCCGCCACCCAAATCGTAAATGACGAAAGTACCTTCAGCAGCGTTGTCCAAGCCATAAGCTACAGCGGCGGCGGTGGGTTCGTTCAGCAAACGCAATACATTTAAACCAGCCAAGCGCGCGGCATCTTTGGTCGCCTGGCGCTGCGCATCATCAAAGTAGGCAGGTACGGTAATGACTGCACCCACTAACTCGCCGCCAAGAGATTTTTCGGCGCGCGCCTTGAGTGATTTAAGAATTTCAGCTGATATTTCTACTGGCGTTTTCAGTCCTGCACGGGTTTGCAACTGCAATAGCTTGGTTGAATCAGCACTATCTACAAAGTGATAGGGGATATGCGCTCTATCGGCAATATCTTTAAGGCTGCGCCCCATAAAACGTTTGGCGGAGGCGATCGTATTCACCGGGTCATTGCTCTGCTGCGCCTGCGCATCGTGACCAACCACGACTTCGCCGTCTGGCATATAGCGTACTACTGAAGGCAGCAACGCATGGCCGTGCTCATCTTGCAATACGGTCGCCATACCACTTCTTACAGTAGCCACTAGAGAGTTTGTAGTACCTAAGTCTATGCCTACTGCCAACTTGTGCTGGTGAGGCGCGGCGCTCAAGCCTGGTTCGGATATTTGCAGTAGTGCCATATGAGTGCCAAATTAAAGGTCTATTTGTTCGATTGCGCCATGTATGTCTTCGGATACTTTGTCGATAAAAATAAGTTTGCGCGTAGCGTCTGTGGCAGCGGTGTAATCTTTTTTCTCATCAAGCAAACTCACTAGATTTTTTTGTAAACTATGCGCTTCAGCTCGAATTTCATTGAGTAAGTTTTCTAGAGCAGCGATATTTTGTGCGGCTGTTGCCACTTCTGTGGCCTCGCGCCATTCCATTTGCTGCATTAAAAAATCGATGGGCATTGCCGTGTTAGTTTCGCTAATAGCGGTGATACCTTGCAATTCTAATAGATATTTAGCGCGATTGGCAGGATTTTTAAGGGTTTGATAGGCCTCATTCGCTAGCGTAGCCCGCCGCATAGAATTTAATTTTTCGGCAGCTGATGCAGTGACAAAACGGTCGGGATGCGCTTCAGATTGCATTTTGCGATAATTGCTTTCCAGTGCAGCCAAATCAATGTTGAATAATGGATTTAACTCAAACAACTCGTAATAATTCAGACTCACACCGTAAAGCTTTCACCGCAACCGCACTCGTCTTTAACGTTTGGGTTGTTAAACTTAAAGCCTTCATTCAAGCCTTCTTTGGTAAAATCTAATTCAGTACCATCAAGGTAAACAAGGCTCTTCGGGTCAACAATCACCTTAACGCCATGACTTTCAAACGTGGTATCTTCCGGATGCAACTCATCCACAAATTCCAGCGTATAAGCCATGCCTGAGCAACCTGTGGTTTTAACACCCAAACGTAAGCCTAACCCTTTGCCGCGATTAGCGAGGAATTTTTCTACGCGGTTTGCCGCGGTTTCTGTCAGTGAGATTGCCATAAATTAAGCAGTCCCTTTTGCGGCTTGTTTTGCCTTAATATCCGCCACTGCCGCTTTAATCGCGTCTTCTGCTAACACCGAGCAGTGAATTTTGACAGGTGGAAGCGCTAATTCTTCTGCAATTGCAGAGTTTTTAATCGCATAGGCTTCGTCCACCGTTTTGCCTTTGAGCCATTCAGTCACTAATGAACTGGAGGCGATTGCTGAACCACAGCCGTAAGTCTTGAATTTAGCATCTTCAATAATGCCGCTATCATTCACTTTGATCATCAGTTTCATGACATCGCCGCAAGCGGGCGCGCCGACCATGCCAGTGCCAACGTTCGGATCATTTTTGTCTAACGTACCCACGTTACGCGGGTTTTCATAGTGGTCTAAAACTTTATCACTGTAAGCCATGATTCTTACTCCTTAAAAAATAATTGAGTGCAAATGCGCACTATTTTTTCGACTAGCAAGGCGGAGAGGTGCAACGCCTAGTTTTATAAGCGAATCTGCCGACAACGCCGCTAGACGGAAAAAGAGAAGCATTTTAGTGTGCAGCCCACTGCACCTTACTAATATCAATGCCTTCTTTGAACATATCCCATAAGGGCGATAGCTCACGTAATTTTCCAATCTTTTCTTTCAACAATGCAATCGTATAATCCACATCGGCTTCCGTCGTGAAACGGCCAATGCTAAATCGAATGGAGCTGTGTGCTAGCTCATCGCTACGACCTAATGCGCGTAATACATAGCTCGGTTCTAGGCTGGCAGAAGTGCAGGCAGAACCGCTAGAAACGGCGATACCTTTTACCGCCATAATCAGTGATTCACCTTCTACATAATTGAAGCTGATATTTAAATTATGCGGAATTCTGTGCTCAAGCTCGCCATTGATGTAGGTTTCTTCAATGGTTTGCAACCCGGCTAGTAAGCGATCACGTAGTTTGCGGATACGGGCATTTTCCATGTCCATTTCTTCACGCGCGATACGGAAAGCTTCGCCCATACCGACGATTTGGTGCGTGGCCAACGTGCCGGAACGCATGCCACGCTCATGACCGCCACCGTGCATTTGTGCCTCGATGCGGATACGCGGCTTGCGGCGTACATATAAAGCACCGATGCCTTTGGGGCCGTATGTCTTATGTGCGCTAAAGCTCATTAAATCGACTGGAAGTTTTTCTAAATCGATGGCTACTTTTCCGGTGGCCTGTGCGGCATCCACATGAAAAATCACACCATGTTCGCGACAAATCTTGCCAATCGCTTCGATGTCTTGAATGACGCCGATTTCATTATTCACCAACATGACGCTGGCGAGTACGGTGTCAGGGCGAATGGCTGCTTTGAATTTAGCTAAATCCAATAAGCCGCTCGGTTCTGGCTCTAAATAGGTGGCGGTAAAGCCTTGACGTTCTAATTCACGCACGGTATCAATGACCGCTTTGTGCTCTGTAGCGACAGTAATAATGTGCTTGCCCTTAGTCGACGCATAAAAGTTGGCCGCGCCCTTAATCGCTAAGTTGTTGGATTCTGTCGCTCCAGAGGTCCACACAATCTCACGCGGGTCGGCATTGACCAGTTTTGCAACTTCTTCGCGCGCATTCTCCACGGCTTTTTCGGCCGTCCAGCCATACGGGTGGCTGCGTGAGGCAGGGTTGCCGTAATGCTCCGTTAAGTAGGGAATCATTTTAGCGGCCACGCGTGGGTCGACCGGCGTGGTAGCCGAGTAATCTAGGTAAATCGGTAGTCTTGCATCTGTTGTGTTCATGTTAGTTTCAATATTTAATTAAATTTTTCATTTTGTCATTTCGAGCAACGCGAGAAATCTTGACCTTAAAAACGAGATCCCTCACATCAGTTCGGAATGACAACCTCTAATACTAAGCCGCTATTGCGACCATTTGTTTTAATCTGTTTAACTCTTGCTTTAGTACGACCAAAAATGTGGCGATTTGTTCGGACGTATTGCTGGTATCTAAACTGATGCGTATCGCCCCGCGGGCCAAATCTGGCGCGATGCCCATCGCTAATAATACGTGGCTAGGCTCGGTGCTGTCGCTTGAGCAAGCCGAGCCGCTGGCGACGGCAAAGCCTTTTTTATCGAGTGCCATCACAAGTGTTTCACCCTCAATGTTGGGGAAGGCAAAGAAGCTGGTATTGGGTAATCGTGCGGCATCGGCGCTAAAAATAGTAGCATTTAATGAATGCAGACCAGCTTCCAGCTGAAGACGTAATTGGTTTGTGTGTTGCACATTCATTTTTAATTTTTGCACTACTAAATCACACGCCAACCCGAACCCTACGATCGCCGCGACA
This sequence comes from Methylotenera sp., assembly GCA_049643685.1. Taxonomy (GTDB): domain Bacteria; phylum Pseudomonadota; class Gammaproteobacteria; order Burkholderiales; family Methylophilaceae; genus Methylotenera. The sequence goes on along the minus strand of JBARQL010000046.1, from coordinate 35,969 downwards.
TTTTCTGTGCCACTACGTAAACCTTTTTCTTGCCCACCACCTAATATGAATGGTGCAATATCGACACGCTTATCTAAAATCAGTGCGCCAGCGCCTTGTGGGCCGTGAATTTTGTGCGATGAAATCGTCATGGCGTGAACATTCAAATCTTCAAAGTTCACGGCTATTTTACCTAAAGCTTGCACCGCATCGGTATGCACATAAGTGCCATGTTTTCTTGCCAAGTCGGCAACGCGTGCAATGTCTTGTATCACGCCAGTTTCATTATTGGCCAGCATCACAGAAACTAAGCTGCTAGTAAGTGGCAAGTTAGAAGTACCTTGCAAAGCCTGTTCAAGGTTGGCGAAATCAAGTTCACATTGGTGGTTGACGCCAATTTTTGCTAATTTCCAGCCGCGTTGTTGCATCATTTCAGCGGGTTGTGTCACGCAAGGGTGCTCAATAGCGCTAATAGTGATTTGCGTATTCGGTTGTTTGCTGGCAATACCGACTATTGCAAAATTGTTCGCCTCGGTACCACTTGCAGTGAATACGACCTGGCTAGGATAAGCACCCACAGCCTTAGCGACTTGCTCCCGCGCCTGCTCAATGGCATCGCGCGCGATCCGGCCATAGGCATGGCGACTGGTCGCGTTGCCGTGCTGCGCCGTCATAAACGGCAACATCGCTTCCAGCACTTGGTTGTCAAGTGCGGTGGTGGCGTTATGATCAAAATAGACGTGTGACATGCGGTAATGGTCGTGACTAAATTTAGCGGTGTTTAATTGGTTATCAGTTAAATCGCACCCAAGCTGCTGGTCTCGCGCTTGGATGAAAAGTGGATGGCTTGTTTATTGGGTTTATCCGCTTGCATGGCCACCATATCTGACAATTTTACGCCAGACAAATATTCCAGTATTTTACCATTCAGTGCGGTCCATAAGTCATGCGTCATGCAGCGGCCTTCATCGTGGCAATTTTCTGTACCGCCACATTGGGTAGCATCAATCAACTCATCGACCGCAGTAATAATGTTAGAAACACTGATCTCATTGGTTGGTTTTGCTAGACGATAGCCGCCGCCTGGCCCACGTACACTCGTCACTAAGCCCTGTTTGCGTAAACGGCTAAAGAGCTGCTCTAAATAGGAGAGTGAGATGTGTTGGCGCTCGCTAATGCCCGCAAGCGTCACTGGCCGGTTTTGACCAGCAGCGCTGGCCTCATTTAAAGCGAGGTCTAACATCGCCGTTACTGCAAAACGACCTTTAGTAGTGAGTCTCATAATAGTTGACTTATTTTATTGACAAGTGAATTAACCAGACGCTAATTCTATAATAACCTAGTGATTTAGTCAATTATTATGCAGGAAAGTTGCATCGACTATTAGTTTGGCAAACAGGGTGTGCAATACGAAAGGCAGGCACGCTCAAATAACGTATTTTCAGAAGTCAAAACGGTGAGAAGTGTAGCAAGCCTTATAAGCAAAAAAAGTACTTTATTCAGTCAATTTTAGCTTGTCTTTACTTATGCTGCCCTGCAAGCCTTTATTTAAAAGGCTTGCAGGGCAGTGAATTTTGCTCGGATGAAATAAGGGGTGTGGATAACCCTGCAAATTTTAATGCGTTTTAGGTTTTTTAATGGCAAAGGCTTCGGCTAAATCTGCATTCGTTTTTTCATCCACTAATTGCGCCATTTGTGTTTTTAACGCCTGTAATTCTATATCCTGTTTGTTAGCGTGATCTAATAAAGAATGAAGGGCTTTAATCATTGGGTCATTTTCATCATTGCCAACTGCATAAGCCGCAAAGCCAATTTTTTGCGCGGTGGCTTCGCGTTTTTTAGACTTTTCTTCTTCTAAAATGCGCGCTGGAATGCCCACTGCCGTGGCGTTTTCAGGCACATCCTTTACGACCACCGCATTTGAGCCGATTTTTGCATTCTTGCCAATGATAATTGGCCCCAACACTTTTGCGCCAGCTCCAATCACCACCCCTTGCTCAAGCGTGGGGTGACGTTTGCCTTTGTTCCAAGAAGTGCCGCCTAGCGTTACACCGTGATACAGCGTGCATTCGTCACCAATCACCGCGGTTTCGCCAATCACCACGCCCATGCCGTGGTCAATAAATACGCGGCGGCCGATGGTCGCACCTGGATGAATTTCAATACCCGTGAGCCAGCGCCCTAAATGCGAGAAAAATCGGCCAAGCCAAAAGAAATCGGCTTTCCATAACCAATGGCTAAAACGATGCATGAGCAGTGCATGTACGCCTGGGTAAGTTGTAATAATCTCAAACCGTGTACGCGCCGCTGGGTCTCGCTCGAACACAATCGAGATGTCTTCTTTAAGGTGATTAAACATGTCGATATTATGCCATAAGTTGTGTGTTTGATTGATGCTGGGATTCCAGCGTGTTTTGTAAAGTATTAGGTTTTTTCCCGTGCTCAATCAGCATGGGTAGTGCTTTCATATCCGCAAAAACGTCATGTGCGCCAGCCTCTAATAAACGTGTTGCCGAAGTTTGTGCCGCATAGCCAAGCACCGTCATACCTGCCACTTTTGCCGCGGTTACGCCGACCGACGTATCTTCTATCACCAGGCAATCCGACGGCGCTATATTAAAAGCCCTTGCCGCGTAGAGATAAATATCAGGCGCTGGTTTGGGGTGTTTCACTTGGCTGGCGGTGAATATTTTGCCATTGAAATAATCAAACAAACCTGTGATTTTCAGCATGGCGCGCACTTTTTCGGTGCGGCTGTTTGAGGCCACGCAAAATGGCATTTGAAGATTTCGGATCACTTTTTCAACACCCGAAATTGGCTGCAAGTCACTTTCTAACACCGCCATGCTTTGTTGGTTAAATCGCGTTATAAAATTTTCAGGTAGTTTAAATTGATGCAGCTTTTCCAATAAGGCGATGCCATCCAGCAAAGGAATGCCCACGTAATTTTCCATGATCTCATGCAGTGTTATATTCACGCCTTCTACCGCCAGCATATCAATAAACACTTGGTTGGTGAGGCGTTCGCTGTCCACTAATACGCCATCGCAATCGAAAATTACCAATTTAAATGGACGCATTTTTTCTACTTTCGAATTTCTAGTCATGGATTCAATTCTTCAACATTATATTACGCGGTTGATATTACGCTGTTGAGTCGCCAGCGCGCACTTTACCCATCCATTCGTCAACGGTAATTGAGCATAACGCACCATTTTTCTTTTTTGCTAAATCGTCTTCACCTAGCACAGTTTCGACCCCATCAATTTGCTTCCAGCCTGCCAATGGTGTTTCAATAAATGGGCGTGGTGTGTAGCGCGATTCGCGTACTCTTTCATATTTGGGTACGTAACGTGGGCAGTTAATCCACAGCTCAGTAAGTTTTACGCTAACGACTAAATCAGCTTCTTTATAAAGGGCTAACAAAGCGAGGTCTCTTGAAGCCGTAGCCATGCCCTGCATACGCACGCGGCGCGGTGTTTCAAATGACATAAATAGTAATCCGACTTGTGGGTTAGCGTTTAAATTACCCATTGAAAGATACATGCCATTGCCATTGTAACTGGGGAATATCAAAGTATCTTTATTGATAATTTTGATATAACCAGTATCACCACCTTTGTGCGATACGGTAGGGCGACCTTGATGGTCAATGGTGGTTAGAAAAAACGAGCTTAAGCCCTCAATAAAGGTTTTGTTGTCTTCATCAAATTCAGTGTTAAAAATCACCTCTTTTAAAAGATCAGCCATTTTTCTGGTGCCGAATTCATCTTGAAAATTTCGGTTTTGTTCGCCATAAAAGTTGTCCATCATGATTCCTTAATTAATTTGAATTGGAATATCTAATACAAAATATAGGATGTAAAACTGGGCTTTACTTTACTAAGAAAAAACTAGGCAAAACCCAATTTTTGGCGCTTATTTCTTATCAAACAATTCGTCAAACTTAACATTTTGGTTAATAAAGAAAATACATTCATTGGGTGAAATGCATTTAGTCACATGGTTTTCACCGCCTTTTTGTGACCAATATGAACCTACAGGTAGCGCGATATCTTTGCTGCCTGGTAGCCCATTTACACCAACGCCTGAAATCACTACAGCGTAGTATTCACCTGTGTGCACGTGTGGTTCGCTCACATAACCAGCGGGCATTTTAACGAAAGTGCCGTGCGCGCCGCTTTGCAAATTACCATAAGCTGGGGCAACCTTTAGCGTGCCTACGCTCTTATCTATGCCGAATAAACCTGTGTCACTGTACTTAAGTTGCGTGACGGGCAGGTTTACTGAAGCGCCATTTACCATCTCTTTCATTTCTTTTTTGTCTTCCATTGCTGCGGTTGCTGCGAATGAAAGGGTGAGTAAGCCGATTGTGGCTAATAATTTTAGATTGCTATTTCCCATCATTTATTCCTTTTAAGTATTTTTAATATGTATTTCTAATTAGCCCAAGCAGTCGCTTTTTGCGGCACATTGGCATCGCCTAAGCCGTATTGCACCAATGATTTTTCTTTTACTTGAAGAACAATGTAGAGCAATGGTTCAGTAGAGTTATTGCGCCAAGTGCGCTCGCCATTGGGCGCAATGCGCACAATCGTGCCTTCTTGTACATCAATCACTTGCGAGTCCACCTGCACTTGGCCTTTGCCTTGAATGAAAATATACACTTCTTCATTTTGAATATGGTTATGGTAAATCGGCATATCCGCGCCTGGAGCCATTGAGTTAATAGATATTTCGCAACCAGTTAGCCCAAGCATATCTTTTAAGAAATGTTTACCTGGAATCGTTAAGCCTGGCAGCTCAACGGTATGTGCGGGCCAATCTTTTTTTGCACCTGTTTCATAAGCTGTGAAGTTAGCCCCTTTTGTTGTACCGCAGGTTGATGGACATGCTATTCTATTTTCTGACATTTGATTCTCCTATACCTATTAGTAGGTAGATTATATGGTTAAAAAAAGCTGGTTTTAAAAAAATTGGGCTAAAAAAGAGGTTAGCCCTTCCTCGTTAAATTTGAAATGAGTAATTCGCAGGTTTGCTCAAACGCATCACGTTGGCCTGTTGCACGCGCAATCATTAGTGCACCTTGTAACGCAGAAAGAAATAATTGCGCATGGCTTTCCGCCTTGTCGTTTAATGCAAAAATTTGTTGTGAACTTCCCTCAGTAAGCACTTTAGCTAACCAATCCGTGTTGATCGCAAAAAAGCGCTGAAGGCCAGGCAACAGCGAAGCATCTAAAGTAAGCGCTTCAGAAGCTAACATGCCGCCCATGCATACGCGGTCAACTTCAAGTGTGCCATGGTAAATAGCCATATATGCGCGCAATTTCTCATCGACCTGTACAGGCAAAGCACTAATGCGTGCAAGTTCAGTGTTAAGTGCTGCTGAATATCCTTCAATGAGTGCCAATGCCAGATCCGTTTTGGTGGCAAAGTGATGATGCAGGCTGGCTTTGCGAATACCGACTTCGGCAGCGATATCCGCATAACTAAAACCATTGAAGCCGCGCTGCTGCGCTAGCCGTTGCGCACTGGTTAATATTTGTTCTTTCATTTCCATAGGCAAACTATAGACTACCTATTGGTAGGTTGTCAACAGAAAAATGTAAGATGATCGAAATGTAAAAATATGTGCCACGATTAACAGCTTGTATTAAAAAAGTTGCTTACCACAATGGGTCAGCAAATGGCTAAGGCTGTTTTGAGGATTGCATGCCATTTAGTGTGGTTTTTAGGAGAATCTGCTGGATTTATAGCCATGAATGAATCTGTTGACCTAGATTTTGCCGCTTAAATCCAGCACAATCATATGCTATACATTTGTTGGATTGGCGAGCACCTCATCCACACCAGGAGGAAATATGATAGGGCGTATAAAAGTTAGACGACGTATCACCTTAATGTTGACTTTGGGTTTGCTTGTCGGCATGCCCACAACTTCGTCCGCAAAGGCCAGACTCAGGCACACTTCGAGTCATCTCGATTTAAGTAACACTTTGACTGGCATAGCCTCGTATTATGCGGCTAAGTTCCACGGTAGACGTACCGCTAGCGGTGAAATTTTCAACACCAATGCCATGACCGCGGCACATCTTACTTTGCCATTTGGCACCAAATTAAAAGTAACCAATTTGAAAAATGGTCAATCCGTTGTAGTGCGAGTAAATGACCGTGGCCCCCATGTTCGTGGGCGGATTATCGATTTGTCGGTAGCGGCCGCGAAAAAAATAGGTCTGGTTCATGCAGGCACTACGCGTGTGAAATTAGAGGTTTTTAAATAATCCATCTGAATAATAATCAGGACATTGAGTGTGGATACACAGCGAAAAACCCGTAAAACCTTCCTGTTTTTAAGCGCAACTTATTTCGATGCTCTGCGAGCCTTCATTTACAAGGCTCGCAGAGCAGTTTTTTTTGCTCGGGAGATTTTATGCGGCTATTTGATGTTGCAGACGCACCGATGTGATGAATGAACAGCACTATTTTTCCTGCTGACATTTTGTTTAACATTTCGGCTAGCATTTTGACTGACATTCTTGCGCCGCTGTTGGGCTCGGCATGCCGAGCGTGACTTTTACGATATTCGCGGCTTCCGAATCCAACTCGTTCAATTGCGATGCTTTTTTAAGCGCTTCTTCCTGATGGCCGTTTTCTGCATCAATTAAGGCGAGGTACATCAAGGCATTGGTATGGCGATTATTTTTGGCAATAACTTGATTAAAGTGCTGAGTGGCCGCTTGCGTATTTTTTAATTTGTACTCAGCCACTGCACGATAATACCAAGCCTCCAGCGTCAACGGTTCTTTTTCAGTCCAGAGGCTAGCGAGGCTCAGCAAAGCCTGCCAATCCTCGGTTTGGAAGGGTTGCACGATGCGCATAAAGAAAGGGCGTTTTTCTTCTGGCGCGTCCCAAAAAGGTAAGTCTCCGCTAGCAGGAATGGTGAGTTCAGGCTGGTCGAGTAGTGTTTGAATCCATTCAACAGGCATGTGGTAATAATAGGCATTGCGCCCCGGGCTCTTAAGGGTGATGATGCCGACCAATTTACCATCGTCACTGAACATCGCACCACCACTTGCGCCCATTCTGAAATCGCTGGTGGCGCGTATCACCACGCTATCATCCATTGGGTAGAGGGCTTTTACAAAGCCATAGGTGGCCTGAGGTTTGGGAGCATTATTGGGAAAGCTGATGGTGAAAACGGGCTGCTCGTATTGCAAGTTTTTGCTCGATCCGAGTTGTGCGATTTCAGTATTGAGCCCATCAAAACGAATGATGCAAACATCATGTTGCCAATCTGCTTTGATGCTGGTCGCTCGAAAACTCTCACCAAACTTAATCACATTCACTGTCGCTGCATTCGCCACCACATGGCAGTTCGTCACCACTTGGTCTTTCGCGACTACGACGCCTGAGCCCACGCCGTAATGGCCGTTCGGCAGGTTGACCCGTATTTTAACCACAGTGGATTTCAGCTGGTAGACCATACCGTCGGGGGGCATGGCAAAGCTCACGTTAGATAAGAATAACAATGACCAGCAAGCAACAATAATTTTCATGGTGCGCACTCCAAAGGTTTGATGCTACGCCTAAATGTGAGCTTGTTGTGTGACTTAAGTTCCTATTGTCGATATTTATCTCTTGAGCATTAGTTAATAGCGCGTATGTTTTCTCGGGGTTTGCGTGAGCGTCAGCACGCCGCGTAGCAAGTTCACTTCTTCTTTTTCAAGCCGTGCGCGGGCGTAAATGCGGCGCAAGCGTTCGCTGAGTTTTTTGGGGGCTTTGGGGTTTAAGTAGCCAATTTTGATCAAGGTTTCTTCAAGGTGTGCGTAAAAACCTTCTAACGCGTCGTTGGTGGCAAGTTCTAGTGCTTCCGTCGGTTCAATTTTCCCCTCTAAAATAGCCATTCTTAGCTCGTAACACACCACTTGCACCGCGGCGGCAAGGTTTAAAGAGGAATATTCAGGGTTAGCAGGAATCATCGCCAACATTTGGCAGCAATCAAGCTCGGCATTGCTCAGGCCGCTCATTTCAGTACCAAATACAAAGGCAACTGGTTGTGAAGCGGCTATTTTACTGGCTTGTAAAGCTGCTTCTCTGGTGTTGACTGTCTCGTGCGATAAATAGCGTTTACGTGCACTCATGCCAATGGCAAAGGCGCAGCCAGTGAGCGCTTCGCTTAAGGTTTCAGTGACAATGGCGTTTTCAAGTAAATCTGCTGCGCCCGTTGAAAGCGCAGTCGCGTGCGCATCGGGGAATTTTTCTGGCTTGACCAAATATAAATGTGATAAACCCATGGTTTTCATGGCGCGCGCGGCAGAGCCGATGTTGCCAGGATGGCTGGTTTGGCAAAGCACAACCCTAATATTATTGAATACAGGAATGTTGCCGAAGATACTATTTTTGTCCAATTGGTTACCTAAACAATGTGAAACATGGTTCGACAAGCTCACCACGAACGGCGTTATTGATGGTCCGTTCGTCCTGCGCTTGTCGAAGGATTTGGTGAAGGCTAAACGTCATCTTAACTTGGTGTTAATGACAATAAAAGCTAAAATAGCATTTTAACAGCTCTTTAAGAAAACACCGTCATGCATCCAATGCTCACCATTGCAGTCAAAGCCGCGCGCGAAGCGGGTCGAATTATTAACCGTGCCTCCCAAGATGTTGGTTCGCTCAAAATTCAAACCAAAACTTATAACGATTTTGTCAGCGATGTAGATCGTGCGGCTGAGCAAGCAATTATTGATGTGCTTAAATATGCTTACCCAGACCACGGTTTTTTGGGTGAGGAAAGCGGTGAAAGTAATCAGGAAGCCGATAACATTTGGATTATCGACCCCTTAGACGGCACGACCAATTTCTTGCATAGTTTTCCGCAATATTGCATTTCGATTGCGTTGCAACAAAAAGGGGTGCTCACGCAAGCAGTGATTTACGACCCTGTGCGCAATGATTTATTTACAGCCACTAAGGGTCGTGGCGCTTTTTTAAATGATAAGCGCATCCGCGTGACGAGCCGTACCAAACTGCAAGATTCCCTCATCGCTACCGGCTTTCCTTTCCGCGATTTCACGCACTTAGATACTTACCTTGGTATGTTAAAAGACATGATTAAGAAAACCACTGGTATTCGTCGCCCAGGCTCAGCTGCGCTGGATTTAGCTTATGTGGCGGCAGGCTGGGTGGATGGCTTTTTTGAGATTAATTTATCCAGTTGGGATATCGCCGCAGGTGGCTTGCTCGTGCAAGAAGCAGGCGGCATTGTGGGCGATTTTGAAGGTAACGAAAGTTGGTTAAAAACGGGCAATATCGTGGCGGCCAATCCAAAAGTCTTCGCGCAGATATTACAAACATTAAGCCCGCATTTGACGGATGCGCTTAAATCCCCAAGACTTTAGTCAAGTAGTGACTTTTTTGATGGATTCGCATGGTAAAGCGTAGTCAGTCCCCAGAAATTTTTGAGCATTTATTTGCACAATATGCTTGCCGCCCAGCGGATGCCTCACAATGGTCTGCTGATTTGGTTGCGGATCTAGTGGCGGGATTAAGGCCGCCAAAACCTGACCAAATCGAGTTGGCCGTTAAGTCGATTCAAGCGCTATGTTACCTCCTCAATACTGACCCAAAAAAAGCCAAGTTATTGCGGGAGGCGATTTTACAGCTGTTAAGCGAGCATAAGCCCATCTCGCTATTTTTAATTTCTCGCCACTCGGTATTTACTGGTTTTTTTACCGAGATGCGTCGGCGTATCTCACACAAATTGTTGCCTGAAGCCATGGATGGCGCTTATTTGATTGATTTGTTTGCGCGATTTTTTCCTAAAATAAGTGATGAACTTTGGGTGTCGGCAGTGCCTGATGCGGTCTGGCAGCAGTTAATTGTAGCCATGCGGTTTGATGAGGCGCCTGCAAGTGTTGTTGAGTCTTGTCGACAAAACTTGTTATCTGCAACACAAGTGTTGTCATATCGCATTGCTGCCTTAGGACTTGAGCCGGAATTATTGCGTAATCACCCAGAACTTGAGCAATATACTTCGCCATTTATTGCGCAACATACTGAATTAACAGAGTTTTTAGCATCACCAAATAATCTTATTGTTAGTCAAAATGATGCTGCCACTCAGCCCGTCGCGGACATTGGGCATATATTAGTGATGCTTAACCAATGTAATGGCATTATTAGCAAAATCCATCGCAATAGTGCGCAAGTCGGCACCAGCATTCGCCTGACGCACTTGACGCAGCAAATGACAAAACAAATTATGCGGCTTGAAACATTGCTGCACATTCTTGAATATTTACGTCAAGCAAGCCCTGAGCAACCTGAATCTGCGGAAGTTGAGGTCGAACACTCAGTATCGGTGCATTTTAAAATAGTCCAGCTTTTTAAAGAGCTGGTGTATAGCGAGTGTCATAAAAATGATGTCAGTGAACATTGGCATGACAATATGGAGGTGATGGCATTACGCGTGACAGAAAATGCCAGTCGCACTGGTGAGCATTATATTACCGAAAATTACCGTGAGTATTTTGCGCTGATGCGTTCGGCGATGGGGGCGGGCGTGATTATCGCACTCATGGCGATGCTGAAAATAATGCTAAGCAAGCAGCATTTAGCACCATTGACTGAAGCTATTTTATTTAGCTTGAATTATGGCTTTGGTTTTATTTTGATTCACATGCTGCACTTTACTGTGGCCACTAAACAACCCGCCATGACAGCGGCTGCCATTGCTGCCAGCATTGATTCGGCCGATAGTCATTCAAGCGCTGTCAATAATTTGGTGGCAATGATTGCGAACACCATGCGTAGCCAGATGGTCGCTATTTTTGGCAACGTGATTATTGCGATTCCTACCGCCATGCTCATTGCTTGGGCGACCATGCGTTTGAGCGGGCAGCATTTTGTCAGCGCAGAAAAAGCCCATGAGTTACTCGCCAGCATAGACCCCATGCACAGTGGCGCCTTATTTTATGCGGCCATTGCGGGTGTTTGTTTATTTTTATCTGGCTTAATTGCGGGCTACCATGACAATTTGGCTGTATACAATAAAATTCCGCAAAGATTAAGTGCCGTGCCTTGGCTACAAAAATTGCTGGGCAAATCACTTTTAGCGCGTGTTGCCAATTACATAGAAAATAACCTGGGCGCGCTGGCTGGTAACTTTTACTTTGGCTGTCTGTTAGGCGGCATGACGGCAATCGGCGTGCTATTTGGCTTACCGTTTGATATTCGGCACATTGCGTTTTCCTCCGCATTTGTTGGGTTTGCTACGGTAGGTTTAGACTTTGTATTAACTTGGCAAGCGCTACTTTATGCGGTACTAGGGCTTGTGCTGATTGGCTTAGTCAACCTGACGGTCAGTTTTAGTTTGGCATTATTTGTGGCCATGAAATCACGTAAAGTGCGTTTTCAACAATGGCGTTTATTGTTAAGTAGCCTAGCCACTCGGTTAAATCAGCACCCAGGGGAATTTTTCATGCCCCCTAAAAAATTACCTGCTCAGCAATTGGATAATCAGGACTTGGATAACCAGCGTCTAGAACAATGACTATTAAAATAATTAAGTGGTAACTATTTCAATTGAATGTGAAATGCCTGTTCTAAGAGTTTCAAAGACTCTGGGCTATCCCATTCATGTGAGCCATGCACTTTAAGAAGTACACGGCCATTTGTATCGACCAGAATAGTCAGCGGTATGGTGTTTGCGCCCAGCATGTTTTCTAAGATCAGCTTGTAATCAAGGTAGTTGGTAAACGTCAGTTTAGATTGTTTAATGGCGGCTGCCGCTGCGCTTGCATCATCATCGGTAGAAATCCCAATAATATTGAATTGCTTGCCGCCAAAGCGCTTAGAAAGGCGTTCAAGCGAACCCATTTCATCTCTGCATGGGCCACACCAGCTAGCCCAAACGTTAATAATGAGCGGTTTGCCGCGGTAGGCTGAGAACTTTTTGATGTTACCTTTGAAGCTATTCATCGGCACGTCACGTAAAACTTTACCCTCTTCGACTTCGCCAGGGGTGTTGGCTAATGCAGCACTAGCTAAGCTCATCAAGCAACAGAAAATTAAAGCGATAGATTTCATGGTGTGATTTACTCTAAAAAATTTTAAACCGACGTTAATCATAATCAGGCTGCAATAGCCTTTCCGTAATGTGTTTCTATCATTACGCCAATATCTTTTAAAAATGGCGTAGGCAACACACCACCAGCACAAATGATGACTGCTGAATTTGGAATCTCAATGATTTCTTTGCTGGCCACTTCTAAAGTGACAGTTTCTGCGCCGATTTCTTTCACATTTGATTTGAGCTGTACCGTGAGTCTTTTTGCAGTCTCAGCTTCTGCCAGCCGATCACGATTTTTGGCTTTCACTCGCCCAAACGCTTCGCTACGATAAGATAGTGTGACGGTGGTGCCAGTCTGCTCTGAGATTGCAATAGCCGCTTCTAATGCGCTGTCTCCACCGCCGACCACCAGTACATGCTGTCCACGGTATTGTTCTGCATCGATTAAGCGATAGACCACCTTAGGCTGATTTTCACCTTTTACATCCAGCTTACGTGGCGTGCCCTGTCGGCCAATGGCGAGTAAAACATTAGCCGCTTGATAGGTGGCTTTTGAAGTTTTGATTTCATAGCCAGAGTTGGTTTTAGTAATATTTTCCATACGCTCGTGAAAATTCACATTAAGCTTCTGCTCATTCAGAACGCGTAACCAAAACCCCAGCAGTTCCTCTTTGCTAATATCATACATTTCAACTTTACCCACAATTGGCAAGGTGACTGGTTGTGTCATGGCCACTTTATTCCGTGGATATTTATAGATGGCGCCGCCCAGCGAAGCTTCTTGCTCAATGGTAAGGTATTTAAGCTTTTGATCTTTAGCGGCAAGCGAAGCCGAAAGTCCTGCTGGACCAGCGCCAATAATGAGAACATCAAGTGCATTGCCCGCATTTTTTTTGGTAAGAATTGTATCAATAGCCTGTTTACCTTGCTCTGCGGCTTTACGAATTAATCCCATGCCACCTAGTTCACCTGCAATGAAGATATTGGATACATTGGTTTCAAAAGTTGGGGCAACAAAAGGAATATCCATGCCACGTTTTTCAGTACCAAACACCAGTTGAATTGCGTCCACTGGGCAGGCTGTTAAGCAAGCGCCATGACCAATGCAGTGGGTTGGGTCGGTGAGTACAGCTTTCCCATTGACGATGCTGAGCGCTTTTTCTGGGCAAGCTTTGACACAGGCGCCAGAACCGCAGCAACGACTTAAGTCAATGGCTGGATGGATAGAAGCAGGCTCAGTGAGCCCCGCCTCTTTTGCTTCATATAAGCGTTCGTGACCACGACGATTGGTACTTTTTTGGCGAAGAATATAAATCGTCAGAATGACCAGTAGCGGCGTAAGGTAAATGAACAGCATTGTGGTTTGCATGTTGGTGATTGGCTAGAATAATAGGGTTTTTGGCTTGAGTTTGTGCTTAAGGTTGCAATGTAAGTGACTAAATATACATCTAAAAACAATTTTTAGCTATAATATGTGTGAAAATATCACACGTCAAATGTAATGGCGTATTATACTGGTGCTAGTAAAGAGGTTTTGGTAGAACATACGATTCAGAAAAAGGAAAATGTATTGTTAAGTCAAGTAAGAACAATTTTAATTCGTATAACCATGCTAGTAGCATTGGTAGCTTTAATCTGGCTTGGTTGGAAGGTAGCCAATGGCCAGTATTATAAACCAGGCATTGGCTTGGGCTATAACCTAGGGTTGGCAGGTGGTTTAATGATGTTGACCTTGTTACTTTATTCGCTTCGTAAGCATATAGCATTAATGCAGAAGCTAGGTAAGCTCAAATATTGGTTTCGTGCACACATGATACTGGGGGTATTGGGCCCAGTACTTATTCTCTTTCACACGACCTTTCGGCTTGGCTCTATGAACGCGACTGTGGCGTTTTATTGCATGTTATTGGTCGCGGGTAGTGGTTTGGTCGGTCGTTTTGTGTATCGACGCATTCATAAAGGCTTATATGGAAGCCGCTCTAGTTTGAAAGAAGCACGTGAAGAGTTGTCAGGAAGTACTGGAGATATAAAATCTAGATTACATTTCTTTCCCAAGGTGGAAAAATGGATGACAACATTTGAACATGAAGCAATAGAAGCTAAGCGAGGTTTTTTTGCGGGTGTCTGGTATTTTTTAAGCTTTGATGTGCGTCGCATGTTGCTGTTTGCGCGCTGTAAACGGAACATACATCAGGTATTAGAGGCTAAACGCATGCCAGATGTAGAAAAAGAAGCAACACAAATGGTGGGGCAATATTTATTACAAATACAGACAGTGGCTCAGTTTAAGAAATTTGAGCAAATATTCTCTGCGTGGCATATTTTGCATATTCCTATCATGTTCATGATGGTTGCCACTGCCATATTCCACGTGATTTGGGTGCATATGTACTGATGAAGCGCCCAACACTCCTACGTTTATTCAGTATTTTCATACTCTCATTTTTCCTGTCGATGACGGCAGGGGCGGATACGCTTGAATCTGTGATGATGCCAGGTAAGGTGATTCAAGGGCATTTGAAATGGGAAGATACTTGTGAAAAATGCCATAAACGCTTTGATAAGGAGGCACAGAACCAGCTTTGCAAGGATTGCCATAAAGACGTCAATAAAGATGTGATGCAAAAGAAAGGCTATCATGGCAAGTTAAAAGAATCTCGTAGTTGCTATGAATGTCATACGGATCACAAAGGCCGCGCGGCAAATATTGCGCCTATCAATGAAAAAACGTTTAAACATGCACAAACAGATTTTGAGTTGCACGGCGCACATGCCGAAGCCAAAACAGAATGCAAGGACTGTCATAAACCCAAAGCCAAGTACCGCGATGCCCCCGATGCTTGTAATGCCTGCCATAAAAAAGATGATAAGCATGATGGTACGTTAGGTGTTGATTGCGAGAGCTGTCACAACGAGAAAAACTGGAAAGAGACCAGAGAAAGATTCGATCACAATAGGTCTAAATTTCCATTAGAAGGTAAACATGTGGAGGTGAAGTGCGACGAATGCCACTTGAGTAAACGCTATAAAGAAGCGGCGAAAGATTGTTATAGTTGCCACAAAAAAGCCGATGAACATAAAGGGACTTTAGGGCGTAAATGTGAGAATTGTCATACCGCTAAAAGCTGGAAAGAAACTACTTTTGATCATAATAAAGACACTAAATATGATTTACGCGGCAAGCACGCGAGCGCTAAGTGCGAAAGTTGCCATAAACCTTCTGCCGCCACACTGAAGTTGCCGACGAGTTGCATTGCTTGCCATAAAAAAGATGATAAGCACGAAGGGTCATTGGGCGATCGTTGTGAGAAGTGTCATAGCGAAAAGAACTGGTCCAACACCCCTGGTTTTGATCACGATGACACTAAATTTCCGTTACTTGATAAGCATAAATCGGCTAAATGCCAAGTTTGCCATGTAAAAAATCTCACAGATAAACTACCGTTATTATGTAACGAATGTCATAAAAAAGACGATGATGCCAAAGGGCACAAGGGTGACTTTGGAGTGAAATGTGAGAGTTGCCACACCGCCAAAGATTGGAAAACTTCGAGCAAGTTTGATCATGACCGTGATACCAAGTACAAATTATTGGATAAGCACAAAACGACCAAATGTGCGGATTGCCATAAAGGTAAGCTTTACGGACAAAATCTTAAAACGGATTGCTATACATGCCACAAAAAAGAGGATGATAACAAAGGGCATAAAGGCCGTTATGACCAGAAATGCGACAGTTGCCATGTTGAGAAAGCATGGAAAAATGTCACAAAATTTAATCATGACCGTGATACTAAGTACAAGTTACTTGATAAACATATTTCAGTGAAATGTGATGCTTGCCACAAGTTACACCTCTATAAAGATAAAGTGAAAAGCACCTGTATTAGTTGCCACAAGAGCGATGATAAGCACAAAGGGCAACTCGGCGATAAGTGTGAAGATTGTCATCATGCCAAATCCTGGAAGGAAGCTAAGTTCGACCACAATAAGTCGAAGTTTCCACTACTCGGCAAGCATTTCAAGGTGGAGTGTAAAAAATGCCACCTAACCGCCGAGTACAAAAATGCGAAATCCGATTGTGTCAGCTGCCATGTGAAAGAGGATGTGCATAAACTAAGGCTTGGCACGCAATGTGAAACCTGTCACAACGCGCGGGATTGGAAGGTTTGGGATTTCGATCATGATCGAAAAACCAAATTCAAGCTAGATGGGGGTCATAAGGGCATTGGTTGTTACGAGTGCCATAAGAGTCCTTCTAAAGGCAATAAACTTGTAACTTCTGTGACATGCGGCGATTGTCATTCGTCCGATGATGTGCATGACGGTGGCTTTGGTCGTCAATGTGAGCGTTGCCACGTTTCCAACACTTGGGCAGAGCTTAAGATGGGCGCACAATTTTCAAAGTAATGGTTGACTGATTACTTTTTAAATTTGATGGGATTAGTTTAGGGCCGAATTTTTTTGATCGTATATTGAGAAAAGTAGGGAAAAATCAATAACATCAATGCTGCTGCCCTGCGAGCCTTATAAATAAAGGCTTGCAGGGCAGTGTTTTTTGCTCGGGGATAAATGGCTTTGATTTAACCTCAATTTTGCACCTCCGAACGGCTCGGCAGAATTAGGGTTTGTGTGAGTCAATAAAAAAATTAGAATGTACGACCAAGCATGATGCCGCCACCCCAATCAGTGCTGGCATCAGAATAGCCATGCGTCAGATAGCTTTGTAGTTTGTACTGATCATTGAATTTGTGCGACGCAAATAAGGTCAGTTCTCGTAGCGGGTCAGCGCTATTCAAGGTCGCTTGTCGAATGTCAGCCATGAAGCCTGCACTTGAGCTGGCATTGATTTTGTAAGATAACCCTGCTGAAGTAAACCATACGTTATTTAAGTTAAGGCCACTCGGGTCACCCAGTACTTTATAGCCTAGATCGCAAAATAAAGTGACGGTTTTATTGATCGGTTTGTAGGCGTCCAGCATGATGGTGTAATCATTTTCGCCAGTCCCTAAACCTTTAGAGCTGGAAGCGGTTGCAAATTTTACTTTGCCAGTTAAATCTAATAACAGAGGGTTGGTTTCGCCAAATTGCGCTATCGTTTGGGTGGCAGCAAAAACGATATCACCAAGCCCAGATTCAGTCGTAACAGGGCGGTTGGATTTTCCCAGAACGATCGGAGCATTACCACCAACCACATCACCAGGACCTCTTATTTTAACCCAGGGAACGGTGAGTTTGAATGTAGTGCTGTCAGTTTCATATTTTGCGATCAAAGGAATGTAGGTGATGTCAGTTGATTGTGACTGCCCATATTTCCCCGAGCTGTAATCCACGCCACTGGTGAGGCTGAAAGCCCCTTCAGCTTGGCTTAAATTGGGAAGCAGCATCAATGTACCAAGTGCAATGCTGGTGGTTGTTAAATTTTTTATAGTTTTCATAGCCGCATTTTATAGTGCCTATCACACTGCTTCAACTTAAATATTTTAGCTAGTGATAGGCTTGAAAGTTTATTTAATCTTCCTTCTCTATCTTTTCAACTTTCTCTACTTTCTCTACTTTTTCAACTTTTTCAACTTTTTCAACTTTTTCTACCTTTTCAGGTAGCTCAATTTTTTCAATGCTCTCTAACTTTTCAACTTTTTCAGGCGACTCAGTTTTTTCAATGCTCTCTGCTTTTTCAGCTTTTTCGGTTTTCTCTATCTTGTCAAAACTGCCTTTTGTTTCTGGCGCATCTGATTCATGCTGGCTACTGTGATGGTGTGCATGTTCATCATTGACCTCTTTATTGTGATTTTCTTTATTGTGATTTTCTGGCGCGGGTTTGTTTTTTGAGTCGTGCTCATCATATAGACGTTCAGATTTAATCTGTGAAAATTCAACTGAGTGTGCAGTCAATTCACCATCTTTCATATGGCCGCGCACAATCAAAGTTTTTCCAGCCAAATGTTTACTTGCAGAATCCCCCGATATTTTTGTTTGATCAGTAATCATGACTGATTGCCCAGCAAGGCTGACTCGTCCTTTTATTACATCAGTTGAAGTCATGCCCTGTAAGTGGAATTTTTCTACTTTTTGTAACAGTTTGCTGACAGGGCCTGTTTCTATCGTTTTAACATGGAATTTGTTGCCGTCCCATGTGCCAGTCAGCTGATTTTCAGCAGCCTTGTTGGCGCTTGATTTTGGCAATCCGGTTATTTTAGTACCGCCCAAGAACCGGTTATTGCCGTTGTACGTGATATTGCCAACCATACGTACATGATTTTGCTGAGTGGTGCGGTCAATTCGGCTGGCAGCAATGCTACCTTCAATATTACGTAAACCGCTGACTGCAACCCATTGGCCAATTTTCATCCCTTTGAGTGCGGTTGCGTTTGATGCAACAGTTTGCCCTATCACTTTCAATTTGCCACCAGCAATATCAACTGAAGTGACGGGACCTGTCACTTGGTGATAAGCATGAATATGATCTGCTATTAATGATTGTCCACTACCCGTCGCGCTCACCGCGACCACTTGGCCAATTTTCAAAGCTTGGCTGCTGACTTTTTTGCCGTCAATATCAACAGGCGTGTCTTCGTAATAATGTACCTCGAGATTATTCACGCAAATACTGCCGAAGCCTGTAATGACGCCGACAATGCCTGTGCCGCCAATACCGCTTTGGGATTGAGCGCCAGTGCCACCGATGCCCTTTTGTGCTTCACTAATGCCAGTACCACCAATACCTGCTTGATTTTTTGTAATACCAGTACCGCCGATGCCGCTAGATTTAGCCGTGATTCCTGTGCCGCCAATCCCTCGGCTCAAGGCAATGCCTGTACCGCCAATGCCGCCATCATCACAAGGGTTCGCGATTGCCGAAAATGACAGGCTGAAAATGAATGCTGCAAAAAAACTACGCAATAAAGTTTTCATATTAATTAATCCTGTCATTCGGAGTAAGACTATTCATTTACTCAGTTCGGTTCGTTTTTTTTCGGAAGAACTCATGTGTCAATTTAGTCCCTAAGTCTTCTTTGACGTGGTAGAAATAGAGCGCAAATGTAAATCGCTGGTCGATATTTTCTGCGTTGATAGATACTGCTTGCAATTCAATAGCACGTGCATTCACCGCCTTTAAGGCAACCATGCCTTCGTTTTCTGCCAGTGCTTTTAGCTCATTGATATTTCCTACTGTCAGGCCATCGTAGTACACACAGCGCTCTAACATGGGCGGTGTCAGGTTCATTAGATTGTGCGCAGTGGCAGCCGCATGATCATGGATATTCTGTTGAAAAAAGAAAAGTTTTTCTTCAAACCCTGCACTGGGGACAAATGCTTCACTGTTGAGACAAACACAATCATTCTCGTCTAAATATACAACACCGACGCGTAGCCATTCATCCAGTACTGGCCTAGCACGAATATCTTTACTGACTCTAGCCACTAATCGCTCAAAAGAATAATCACCACCAGCACTTGCCAGCCTCGCTAATGGTTTCGGCTTACCTTCGACATCAATAAAGTCTGGGTCACTAATCCATAAACCAACCAATTGAGAGCCTAATGTAACGAGTGAGGACTGGCTTAAGGGGGTGTCTGGTTGGTCGCGTAATCGATGTACATCTTTACGGTGTAAGCCAGTGAGTAAACTAATTCGACTATCAGTTTGTTCGCGCTTTGCTAACTTAAATTCCTCTTCTGCCACCTGCACAAAAACGGTCTTTAATGTTTCTAGCAACATTTGGTAATTAATGCCCTGTGAGAGCGCTAAGCGAACAAGCGGTTTCAGCACGCGTTGCAAGGCTGTACGCACTCGCTGCTTGATTGCACTTTCAGAATGAGTTTCCAGGATATTCATCATATTGATAGTATACAAAAATCTAATAGAAATGTGGGAAATTTTTACACAAATATCTTGACGTGTGAAATTATCACACATATTATACGGGTGTGCATTAAAAGTTTTATCCTGACTAAGCTGTTTTTACATCGAAATTTTCGCAAAGTAAGGCCGTTTACGATTAAGTAAGTTCATTCGTAGACAACAAGTGTATTTAATAAAATACACATTAAATTAGCTCATAACTCCCTGTGGAGATATAACATGATATTCAATGTTGCAAAAAAATTAATAGCGCTCACAGCATTTGCCCGTACTGCGGCCACATTTCGTTGGGCGGGGTTATTTCTTGCAACATTAGTATTAAGTTTATCGATAGCTATGGGCGATGCTGTAGCGGCGAACTCAAAGACTCGTAATAATCGCGCCAATTTTGATCACAATAGAACCGGGTTTTTACTGCAGGGTGTACATGCCAGAGTAAGTTGTGAAACTTGTCATGCAAGGGGTGTGTTTAAAGGCACGCCTAAAGATTGTAGTGGTTGTCATACAGAAGGTAGTCGGGTCGGCGCTTCTTCAAAACCAAGTCAACATATCCCCACGAATGAAAAATGTGAAACTTGTCACAAATCGAGTTCTTGGACATCCGCAAAAATGAATCATGCCAGCATTACGCCTGGTAGTTGTTCGAATTGTCATAATAATTCAAAAATGCCAGGTAAGCCTGCGCAACACATTAAAACTAGCGCATCGTGTGATACTTGCCATAGTCCGCATGGTTGGTTGCCAGCTAAAGGGTTTGATCATAAGGCTAATAATATCACTGGAAATTGTGCTAGTTGTCATAATGGAAGTAAAGCAATCGGTAAGACTGCAAAGCACATCCCAACATCTGCATCTTGCGAAACATGTCATGATAATTTTACGTCTTTTAAAGGCGCGAAGGTTGATCATACTGGCATTGTAAGTGGCTGTGCTAATTGCCATAACGGTGGGGCAGCGAAGGGTAAACCAACAAATCATATTCCAACGACTTCAACTTGTGAAACATGTCATAAGAGTACTACCACCTTTAAAACAGGAACTTTTAAGCACTTAGGTGTAACAAGTGGTTGTGCTAATTGCCACAATGGTGCGCAAGCCATTGGTAAATCAGCTAAACATCTTACCACCAGCGCCAGCTGTGAAACCTGCCACAGCTCGACCACCAGCTTCAAAGGTGGAAAAATGAGCCATACCGGCATCACCACTGGCTGTGCCAGCTGCCATAACGGCACCACTGCCAAAGGCAAAACGCCGAACCACGTGACCACCAGCGCTGCCTGTGAAACCTGTCACAAGAACACCGTCAGCTTCAAAGGTGGCGCCGCCATGAACCATACCGGCATCACCACCGGTTGTGCCAGCTGCCATGATGGCAAAAAAGCCCTGGGTAAATCGGGCGCCCACTTCCCGACCAGCACCAGTTGCGAGACCTGTCACAAAAACACCGTAGCCTTTGTGCCGACCGCGATGAACCACAGCGGCATCACCACCGGCTGTGCGACCTGTCACGGCGGCGGCTTTGCCAACATCAAAGCCAAACCCAGCACCCATATCGTCACCAGTGCTGCCTGTGAAACCTGTCACAAGATCACCGCCAGCTTCAAAGGTGGCGCTGCCATGAACCACAGCGGCATCACTACCGGCTGTGCCAGCTGTCATGATGGCAAAAAAGCCCTGGGTAAATCGGGCGCCCACATCACCACTAGCGCCAGCTGTGAAACCTGTCATAGGTCTACAGCTTCGTTCATGGATGTTGCAATGAATCATAGTGGTATCACCACGGGTTGTGCAAACTGCCATAATGGCAGCACCGCTAAAGGTAAGCCTGGCAATCATGTGCAAACTACAGCCGCTTGTGAAACCTGTCATAAGAACACCGTCAGTTTCAAAGGTGGCGCCGCCATGAACCATACGGGTATTGTCAGCGGTTGTGCTACATGTCATAACGGTACTACGGCGAAAGGTAAATCAGGTAGCCATATTCAAACTACAGCGTCATGTGAAACTTGTCACAAGAACACCAATAGCTTCAGTGGTGGTGTAATGAATCACACGGGCATCACCACGGGTTGTGCGACCTGTCATAACGGTACAACGGCAAAAGGTAAACCTGGTAATCACATTCAGACAACCGCTAGCTGCGAGACATGTCATAAGTCGACGACAACTTTTGCCAGCGGGGCAATGAACCACACCGGCATCACCACGGGTTGTGCGAACTGTCATAACGGTACAACAGCTAAAGGTAAATCAGGCAATCACATACAAACCACAGCTTCATGTGAAACCTGTCATAAAAACACCAATAGCTTCATTGGTGGCACAATGAACCATACAGGTATCACCACGGGTTGCGCTAATTGCCATAACGGCAGCACCGCTAAAGGTAAACCAGGCAATCATATTCAAACGACGGCTGGATGCGAGACCTGTCACAAAAATACCAATAGCTTTAGCGGTGGTGCAATGAATCACACCGGCATAGTGAGTGGTTGCGCAAATTGCCATAACGGCAGCACTGCTAAAGGAAAACCTGGCAATCACGTGCAAACTACAGCGTCATGTGAAACCTGTCACAAGAACACTAGTAGCTTCAGTGGTGGCACAATGAATCACACCGGCATAGTGAGCGGTTGTGCGAACTGCCATAATGGCAGTACGGCTAAAGGCAAGCCAGGTAACCATGTGCAAACTACGGCTGGGTGCGAAACTTGTCATAAATCGACAAACTCGTTCTTGGGGGCAACATTTAGCCATACGGGTATTGTTACAGGTTGCGCCAATTGCCATAACGGAACGATAGCGTTGGGTAAACCTGGGAATCATATACAAACCACATCTGGGTGCGAAACTTGCCATAAAAACACTAGTAGCTTTAGTGGTGGCAGTATGAATCACACGGGCATTGTTACTGGTTGCGCAAACTGCCATAACGGCAGCACCGCTAAAGGTAAACCAGGCAATCATATTCAAACGATGGCTGGATGCGAGACTTGTCACAAAAATACTAATAGCTTTAATGGTGGTGCAATGAATCACACCGGTATTGTGAGTGGCTGTGCTAACTGTCATAACGGTAGTACAGCGAAAGGCAAATCTGGGAATCATATACAAACCACAGCCGGGTGCGAAATTTGTCACAAAAATACTAATAGTTTCAGTGGTGGCACCATGAACCACACCGGCATTGTGAGTGGTTGTGCGAACTGCCATAACGGCAGTACGGCTAAAGGTAAGCCAGGTAACCATGTGCAAACAACTGCGGCTTGCGAAACTTGCCATAAAAACACCAATAGCTTCAGTGGTGCGGCCTTTAGTCACACTGGAGTTTCCCCTGGAACATGCTCTACGTGTCATAACGGTAGTGCGGCAAAAGGAGTGATGTCTAACCATGTGCCAGTAGCAGGTATCTCATGCGATGTTTGTCACACGAGTACATCAAGTTTCAACAATCCTAAGAAACCTAACCATGCACTGCTTACAGGAACTTGTAGGTCATGTCATGGTGCAAACTATGCTGGTGTGGAGTCTAAATCGCACAAATCACCTAAGGATTGTAATTCTTCCGGTTGCCACAATACTAATACCTTCGACAAATAGGCAGAAGGGATATATCCCTTCTGCTCATTGGTTACTTGTATAAATAACTTTAGTTATAATTTGTAACCAATTGACTTTTATATAAATAATTACTATTATCTGCCTGTATATTAAAATCATTCAAGAATGTTAAAAATATGAATTTTTCTAAAAAGCTTTATCAAGGTTTAGTGTTGGTTCTGATGTTATTACCTTCCCTAGCATACGCTGAAAAAATTCTGGATAAGGTTGAAATTATTCAAGCAAAAACTGAAACTGAAATCCATATTGAATTTTTAACGCGAGTTCGATATATACGACACTTTCCTAATAATACAGAAACAGGGCGTGTTCAGATATTTCTGGAATTTCCTCAACTTTCTTCACTGAGTACACAACGTGAGTTTCTTAATTCTCCACGCACTGACCTCGTTCCAAGTTTTACCGTAAATTACCCTGATCAAAAAGCGAATAGCATTGGTGTGAGGTTCAAAAAGCCAATCAAATTTAGTATAACGCCAGACAATAGCGGGCGAGGTATTGTGATTCATGTGCCCGTTGATCCTGCCGCTGTGAAACCTGTGGAGCCAATAGTTGAGGTGCCAGAAGCGCAACCGATTGATAACACGTTGGGTGGTGAAGTGCCTGCAAGAGCCGCTGGTGTGAGTGACAATGATTATGCTGGTCAGTTGGTTGCTGAAAGTAAGTCAGCACGTGGTCTTGGTGATTATCCTAGGGCGATTCAATTACTAAACGCAGCGCTTGCTTTGCCTGCTAATAATTACTCACAAGAAGCTCAGGAGTTAATCGGTAATTCACGTGAAAAAATGGGTGAAAAAACCAAAGCCAAAGCAGAGTATGAAACATATTTAAAACTTTACCCCAATGGTGAGGGAGCGGCTCGCGTGCGTACACGTATTGCTGTGATTGACAGTACTACTGTTAAAGCAGGCGTTACTAGTGCACCAAGTGATAAAAAGGTATTTAAAGAAATACACGAAAATACGATTTATGGTAGCTGGAATCAATATTATTATGATGCACATAGCCATAACTATCCCAGCACAGGAAAAAATTCAACTACACATGATCAATCTTCATTGGTCAGTGCGATTGACTTAACCGCGCGCTTTCGCCAAAACGAATGGGACAATAAAATTGTATTCCGCGATACGCAGACCATGAATTTTTTACCGAACAATGCGGATAGGAATCGATTGCAAGCGGCTTATGTTGAAATTAACAATAAAGATTCTGACTTTTTAGCGCGTTTAGGTAGGCAGAATGGTAACTCAGGTGGTGTTTTAGGTCGTTTTGATGGTGCGCTATTTCGCTATGGTTTTTCACCTAAATATAAACTTAATTTTGTTGCAGGTACCTTAGATGAATATTTCGTTGATTACAGACGTCATTTTTATGGCCTAAATTTAGATATTGGCCCGATTAATGATAAATGGAGTGGTAACGCATTCTTTATTGAGCAGACAGTAGATCATTTTATTGACCGCCGTGGCGTTGGTGGTGAATTGCGATATTTTGATAATGGTAAATCCGTTTACTCCTTAGTTGACTATGATACTTTTTATGATCGCCTCAATACAGCGATGGTGCAGGGTAACTGGCAGGCTACTGAGGCTACCAGTTATAACATGCTACTTGAGA
Organism: Methylotenera sp.; assembly: GCA_049643685.1. Classification (GTDB taxonomy): domain Bacteria; phylum Pseudomonadota; class Gammaproteobacteria; order Burkholderiales; family Methylophilaceae; genus Methylotenera. The sequence goes on along the minus strand of JBARQL010000046.1, from coordinate 10,812 downwards.
CACGAAAATCTCCTGTATTACAGTTAATCAACAGCCTATCTGATACCAGTTTTGGGTTGGGGCAGCCTGTCACTAGCCCACGCCAAGCCGCTGCATTGGGCTTTACAGAATCTGTAATGAGGGGTTCAGCCATAAAGCAAACATTAGATACGCAGTTATATTTATTTGGCGTGACACATCAATTTAGCCCACGTTGGCAGTTGGGTGGCGACATTCAAAAGAGCCGTGTTGCGGGTAGCCCAGGCGCAACTGATGCTGCCATTGCACTTGCAGTAAAAAACTTTAGAGATGCCAATGGTGGCTTAGAGCCTGACGCACTTACTTTACAAAATCTTAATCAATCATTTGCTGGCGGTAATACATTTACTTATCATGTGCAGGCGGTTGGTACAGACACGTTATTTAAAGGTGATACTTCAGTGATTAGTGCAAGTTTGATTAATGGTCCTTCCAGCTTAGTAAGATCTTTAGTGTTAACCAATGTGATGGTGCCTTATGAAAAATGGCGTTTAGACAGTTCGTTAAAATTATTAAAAATCGATTCAGATCCTTCTATCGTGCAATATGTCATTGGACCCACGATAAGAGCGAGTTATCGCTTGCGTGACAAGGCCACGATTGAAGCTGAAGTAGGTTTAGAGGTGACCAATGAAGATGATTCAGTTAACGGTCATACACATACGTTCCGTGATTTCAGTTTTATCGGTTACCGTCTGGATATATAAATGTTAACAGCGCAAGGCTTGGCATGCTTGCGTGGTGATCGCTTGCTGTTTAAAAATGTAGGGTTTGAGTTGAACGCAGGCGGATTGTTGTATGTGTTAGGTGAGAACGGTAGTGGAAAAAGTAGTTTGCTACGTATGTTATGTGGCTTGCTTATGCCAGAAGAGGGTGCAGTTTTTTGGGATGGCAAAAAAATCAAGCAAGATGCAGAAAACTATTTGTCCAATCTAACCTATATCGGGCATTTAAACGGTTTAAAAGATGACCTGACCGCGCTCGAAAATTTACAGATTAGCGCGCGTTTATCTGGGTATGATGTTGGTGATTCAGAAGCAGTGGCTGCTTTGGCCGCAATTGGCATTGCCCGTTGCGCTAATTTACCCTCGCGAGTGCTTTCCCAAGGGCAAAAAAGGCGGGTAGCGCTTGCAGCACTTTGGCTGACTAAAAGTAAGTTGTGGATTTTGGATGAGCCGTTTGCTGCCTTAGATGTGGCCTCAGTAGGAATTCTAGCTTCGCGACTTGGCGAACATTTGGCTAATGGTGGTATGACAATTATTACCACTCATCAGGATGTTGTAATCAACGCACAATCTACCCAAACGTTAAGGCTCAGCGCATGAATGCCTGGATGACGGTGCTTAAGCGTGATCTTCTGTTGGCGCTACGTAGGCGCTCAGACATTGCGACGACATTATTTTTCTTTGTGATTGTTTCTAGTCTTTTTCCCTTAGGGATAGGGCCAGAACCTGCAGTATTAAGTAGTATTGCGCCAGGGGTATTGTGGGTAGCTGCATTATTAGCAGGAATGATTTCACTCACACGATTATTTGCCGCGGATTTTGCTGATGGAAGTTTGGAGCAAATGTTACTTGCGCCGCAACCGTTGGCTTTGTTAGTGACCGCAAAAATTCTAGCACATTGGATAGTGTGTGGTTTGCCCGTGGTACTGCTAGCACCACTGATCGGTTTACAATATGCTTTGCCAAACGATGCGCTGGTCATACTGATAGTTTCTTTGTTCTTGGGTACACCCGCATTAAGTCTAATTGGCGCTATTGGTGCGGCGCTTACGTTGGGCGTGCGTGGCAGTGGTTTATTAGTTGCATTGTTAGTGCTGCCGTTGTATATTCCAGCGCTAATTTTTGGTGCAGGTGCAGTGGCTGCCAGCCAACATGGCATGAGTGCGCAAGCGCATCTTTCATTATTGGCCGCAATTTCATTGCTTGCGTTGGTGTTGGCACCTTTAGCAACCGCAGCAGCTTTACGCGTTTCGGTTGAGTAAGTGTTGTCATCCTTCATGAACATAAAACGTTATTGAGAGCGGTTAAGATATCCATTCGACCCCTAATTTAGAGTAAAAAATTGATGAGTATCAACTGGTTTAAATATGCTTCACCCCAAACATTTTATCCGTTAGCGGGAAAAATGATTCCATGGTTTGCTGTGCTTGCCACATTGTTTGCCATTGCTGGGTTATATATTAGCTTTGCCATCGCACCGACTGATTTTCAGCAGGGTGAAGCGTACCGAATTATATTTGTACATGTGCCCGCCGCCTGGATGTCGATGGTGATTTATGTGGTAATGGCTGGTTGGGCAGCTGTTGGGCTTGCGCTCAATGCGCGCTTATCAGCCATGATGGCGCAAGCCTTAGCGCCCACAGGCGCAATATTCACCTTGCTTGCGCTGGTGACGGGCTCATTATGGGGCAAGCCGATGTGGGGTGCTTGGTGGGTGTGGGATGCACGATTGACTTCTGAATTGATTCTGCTATTTTTGTATATAGGATTTATTGCTTTACAAGCTTCAATCGATGACCCGAGACGCGCAGACCGTGCCGGAGCTTTGCTCGCGTTGGTGGGTGTGGTGAATGTGCCGATTATTTATTTCTCAGTAAAATGGTGGAATACCCTGCATCAGGGTTCAAGCATTAATATGGGTGCAGCGCCTAAAATGGCGGCGACGATGTTATCAGGCATGTTGTTGATGGCACTGGCTTTTTGGATGTATACCGTCGCAGTTGCGCTCATGCGTGTGCGTTGCATAATGCTCGAGCGTGAACGCACATCGGATTGGGTGAAAGAGCTATCATTAAAATCAGCAATAATTAAGGTAAAGCATAATGCAATGGGCTAGTTGGTCAGCGTTTTTCAATATGGGTGGCTACGCATTTTATGTGTGGTTTTCTTTCGGATTGACGGCACTTTGTGTAGTGTGGGAAGTCATAGCTTTGCGTAAACGTAGCGCAGAGGCATTACGACTCACTCGATTATTGGCACAGGATTAATATGGTACTTAAAGCACGACATAAACGTTTTATACTCATTGGTATTGGCTTAGCCTTACTTGGCCTAGCGGCAATGCTGATTTTGAATGCATTTCAAAGCAATATGGTATTTTTTTACACGCCAACACAAGTCGCAAAAGGCGAAGTACCTAAAAATACAGGGTTTCGTATTGGTGGCTTAGTCGAGGTTGGTAGTATCAAGCGCGGCGATGATGGTTTAACTGTTAATTTTGTGGTGACTGATACGGCCAAAACCGTGCCTGTGGTGTATAAAGGCGTGCTGCCTGATTTGTTTAAAGAAGGTAAAGGCGTGGTTGCACAAGGTAAAGTAGGGGCTGACGGCCTATTTACCGCCAGCGAAGTGCTTGCCAAACATGATGAAAACTACATGCCGCCTGAAGCGGCTGAAGCGTTGAAACGTGCGCAAGAGCAGAGCAAAACGTTAGTGATGCCAAAGTAGTTCAGTCTATGAAATTATTGACGCCTTTATTGGCGTCGGTCTGGAAGCCTTGTATTTAAAGGCTTGCAGGGCAGTGTTTTTTGCTCGGTGTAATTTCCGGGTTTTTTATTGTAAATTTAAGCGCTGCATCAGCAGCATTTTTTATAAGTGTCGTTTAAATTTACACCAATGTTTTTCTTAATTTTAGTCGCCGGCTAGCAATAGAGCGATACCTAAAAAAGATTGTTTAAAGGATGTTAATGTGATTCCTGAAATTGGCCATTTTTCTCTCATTCTAGCTTTGCTGGTTGCGCTAACCTTAGGTAGCCTTCCCATCATCGGTGCGGCACGCGGTAATGCGGTGTGGATGGGTTTAGCGAAACCTTTAGCGCGCGTCCATTTTTTGTTGATTGGATTCGCTTTTGTTTGCTTGGCCTATGCTTTTGCGACCAAAGATTATTCGGTTTTGTATGTGGCATCAAATTCAAACTCCAAACTCCCCTTACAATTTCGCATTGCCGCCGTGTGGGGCGGCCATGAAGGCTCATTATTGCTGTGGGCGTTGATATTGAGCGTATGGACAGTAGCAGTGAGCCTATTTTCGAAACATATTCCAGATGATATGCGTGCGCGCATTTTAGGGGTGATGGGCTTAATCAGCGTAGGATTTTTGCTGTTTATGCTGATGGTATCTAATCCTTTTGAGCGCTTGATTCCAGCGGCATTGGACGGCCGAGATTTGAATCCATTATTACAAGACCCTGGCATGATATTTCATCCGCCTATGTTGTATATGGGTTATGTGGGTTTTTCTGTTGCTTTTGCATTCTCTATCGCGGCGTTACTTGGCGGTCAGTTAGATGCCGCTTGGGCGCGTTGGTCACGTCCTTGGACAACCTTAGCATGGGTGTTTCTTACCGTAGGTATTATGGCAGGCAGTAATTGGGCTTATTACGAGTTGGGCTGGGGCGGCTGGTGGTTTTGGGATGCGGTAGAAAATGCTTCATTCATGCCTTGGTTAGTCGGCACGGCTCTGATTCATTCATTAGCTGTGACAGAAAAGCGCGGTAGTTTTAAAGCCTGGACGGTGTTACTTGCTATTTGCGCATTCTCTTTAAGTTTACTTGGCACCTTCTTAGTGCGTTCAGGCGTACTCACCTCCGTACATGCTTTTGCCACAGATCCACGACGCGGCGTCTTTATTTTAGTGTTCTTGGTGATTGTGATTGGCGGGTCCTTACTCTTGTATGCGTGGCGTGCGCCTACGATTGGACGCGGCGGTAAGTTCGATGTGGTTTCACGCGAAAGTTTTCTGTTAGCCAATAACGTATTATTAGCGGTAGCGGCCATGTCGGTGTTGCTGGGTACGCTTTACCCGTTATTCTTAGATGCGATGGGTTACGGCAAGATTTCAGTCGGACCCCCGTATTTTGATGCTGTATTTGCACCGCTGATGGCGCCCGCTTTATTTTTAATGGGTATCGGCCCAATCGCACGCTGGAAAGATGCTTCATTGCCAGAATTGGCCATGCGTTTACGCTGGGCTTTAGGTGTCAGCATTGCCATGGCAGTTGTTTTGCCCTTGATACTTGGCAACTTTACTGCTTGGATTGGTTTTGGTTTATTTTTAGCATTTTGGGTGTTTGCAACCACTGTAGAGTTGATCTATCAACGGTTAAATTTGCAACGGTTAAGCTTAACCAAACAGCCTTTAATGGCGCGCATTAAAGCCAATACCCGTTCTTGGTGGGGTATGGTCATTGCCCATTTAGGTATCGCAGTGTTTACACTCGGTGTGACGATTGTGAAAGGCTATGAATCTGAAATTGCCGTCAAAATGTCGCCTGGTGAGGTGGCACATTTGGCTGGATTTGACTTTACTTTTGAAGGCGTAAAAGAAATTCAAGGGCCTAATTACACGGCAAACAGAGGTGCATTACGTGTGAGTAGAGACGGTGTTGAACGCACAGTGCTGGAATCTGAAAAAAGATTGTACACCGTGACTAATATGCCGATGACTGAGGCTGGTATTAGCCCAGCGATTATTCATGACCTTTATGCATCACTCGGCGAACCGTTGAGTGATGGCGCATGGAGCGTACGTATTTATCACAAACCAATGGTGGAGTGGATCTGGTTCGGTTGTTTGATGATGGGCTTCGGCGGTATGTTAGCGCTGTCAGATAAACGCTACCGCTTAAAAAAACGCGTTAAAGACACCGCAACGAACGCGCAAGAGGCGGCAATATGAAGCGTGCTTTAATTCCGCTAGCGATATTTTTGGTTGTCGCAGGCTTTCTTTTCAAAGGTTTGTTTTTGGATCCACGTGAAGTGCCTTCGCCACTCGTTGGCAAACCTACACCACATTTTAGCTTGCCGCGCTTAGATAGCCCCGAAAAAGTATTTTCCCCCAAGGAAATGCTTGGTAAAGTTTGGTTGTTTAATGCATGGGCTTCTTGGTGCCCTGCCTGTAAAGATGAACATCCGTTATTGGTTGAATTGGCTAAAACGAATTTTGTGCCAATTATTGGCTTGGATTACAAAGATAACAACGCAGACGCACAACAATGGCTAGACCAAGCAGGCAATCCTTATACGATAAACGTAGTGGATGCAGATGGCCGTGTGGGCATTGATTACGGCGTATATGGCGTACCAGAAACATATGTGATTGATAAAAAAGGCGTGATTGCTTACAAGCAAATTGGGCCCGTGACTGAAGAAGCCTTACGCGACAAAATTATTCCATTAGTTAAAAAGTTGCAAGCACAATGAAATTAAATACTGCAAAATTAATTACTGTGAAATCAAGCGCAATTATTAGTTTAATCGCGGCTAGTTTTTGTCTGCTTTCCTTAAGCGCATGGGCGGCGCAAGAAGCGCGGCCGATGGAAGAGAATGCTGCTGTTGAAGTGCAAGTGCAACGTTTGTCTAATGAATTACGTTGCCTCGTTTGCCAAAATCAAACTTTGGCGGATTCACACGCAGAACTTGCCAATGATTTAAAACAAGAGATTCGCGTAATGGCTGCCAAAGGCATGACAGACCAGGCGATTATTGATTATTTGGTCGCGCGTTATGGGGATTTTGTACGCTATCGACCACCGCTTAAGGCGAGCACTATTTTGTTATGGTTAGGCCCATTTGCTTTGTTGCTGGCTGGCGGTTTAGGGTTGTTTTTTAAACTGCGCGGACGTCAAAAATTAGATGCAGATACACCGCTTAGCCAGGAAGAAGCGCGTAAAGTAAGCGAATTATTAGCGTTAGATAAGGAATCGTAATGTGGTTATTTTTAGCAGTGGCAGTAGTATTGATAGGCGTTGTACTGGCAATGGTTTTACCCGCTTTATTGCGTCCGCAATCTGCCACTAAAGCAGATGCAAATGAAGAAAAGCGCGCCATTTTTCGCCAACAGTTTGATGAGATTGAACAAGACAAACTGAATGGTGTGTTAGATGGTGAGCAATATCAGATTGCCAAAACAGAATTAGAGCGCCGTATGCTGGATGAAATAGGGTCGAGCGGCGTAGTGAGTCTGCATACTCAGCCGGATCGCCGATTAGCGCTTATTCTTTCTATACTCATTCCTTTGCTCGCTTTCTGGTTATACGTCAAAATTGGCAAACCGGAAGTCCTATTAAACCCTGTCTCTGACGCACCAGTGATTGCGGATGTTGCGACGCTAGAACACAAAGCGATGAGTGGTGACATTGAACCTTTGCTGGTTGCGCTGAAAGATAAATTAGAAAAGAATCCTGGAAATGGTGAAGGTTGGGCGTTATTGGCAAGGTCTTATGTAGAGTTAAAACGTCATGCCGACGCCGTGAATGCCTATGAAATGGCGACAAAAATAATCACCGATGATCCACAATTGTATGCCGACTATGCCGATGCTTTAGCGGTCGTGAATGGTGGAAAACTTGCTGGAGCACCTGATGAACTGGTAAATAAAGCACTTATGCTGGATCCACAACATCAAAAGGCGTTAATGCTGTCTGCAACGGCCGCGTTTGATCGTCAAGACTATAAGCAGGCAATTAGTTTGTGGGAACGTTTGCAAAAATTATTGCCTGCGGATTCAGAAATGCTGCCCTATGTACAAGCCTCACTTAATGAGACATATGCGGTGTCAGGCGAGAAGCCTAGTGCTAACAAGACGGCAGAGTTGAGCACCGAAATCCCACCCGCTCAGGCGGTTGAAAAATTAACGACTGGTATTAGTGGTACCGTGCGCATTACACCAGCGCTGGCCAGCCAGTTAGATCCTTCGGCTACCTTGTTTGTATTTGCCCGCGCTACACAAGGGCCGCCAATGCCTGTGGCGATTGCGCGCGCTACGGCTAAAGACTTACCGTATCGTTTCCACCTAGATGATAGCTCTGCATTAATGCCCAATAACAAACTTTCACAAGCCAGTGAAGTGGTATTGGTTGCACGCATCTCTAAAAGTGGTGATGCCAAATCTCAGGCTGGCGATTTGCAGGGTCAGTCAAAAGCAATGAAGACTGTAGGCGAGGGTGTGGATATTGAGATTAATGAGCTAGTGAAATAAATCAACTTGGTTTAGTTGCTCAGGGAGGGGCGTTTACTATGCATAAGCACCATCCGCTTTAGCTCTGGCAAACAGCAATAATAGGGGCGTAAACAACAATACCAATAATAGTACCAATAATAGGGACAGACCACGATTAAATACTACATTGTCTTCTAAAAAGCTAATTTAATCGTGGCCCGTCCCCTATTGTTCAATCAAATCAGACCCAGCTCACTTTGGAGGATGGCGTAGTTACTTGAAAGAAATTGTTTAAAGAGAATGGCTATTTAAGTTCGAGGTAATTTAGTAACTTAATTAGCGGATTAGAAACACCCTACCCCGCCACCCTGACGGGGTTAAATAGAAATGGCTAAGACAAGTAGTCGGTTTTTTGTTTCCTGCGGCTTGTCACAACTCCAAGTAGGCCAAGACCAGACAGCATCAACAGGTAGGTTTCTGGCTCAGGGACAGCTGTTAATATGAAGTTGTCAATACCCACTAATAATGTAGATGTGCCATCGAAGCGTAGTTCAGTTGTGTATACATCTGATAGTGTCTGCGCCCAACTAACACTTCCTGCGCCTCCAAGCAGATCAGTGTCCCAACCGTTGGCCTTAGCTTGCAAGTCTGTCCAACCAGGGTCGAATGTCACGCTAAAAGTAGTCCATGCAGGGTTAAGACTATTTGCTACATTAAATTGCCAGCCGTTAAACGTTGAATCTTGGTAGCGGAAGCGCAGCGCAAGTTTGCTAGTTGTGCCTGCAAGTTCAGAGATGTCAAATTTAGCTGTCCAAATATTCCCAGAAAAATCTCCAGTAGCAGCTGCCAAATCAGTTGCAGCTCCTATTGAGAAGGCGCCTGAACGACGACTTTCTAGGTGCCCGTCTGGATTGCCTCCAATTCCAGGGTTCACTACAGTGCTAGAAGTGGTGTTTGCGAACCAACCTGCCAAATTGCCTACACCGTCAAAAGTTTGATTGTAACCAGAAGTTGCCGCCGTTGATGGTGGCGAAAAGAAGGTAATAGATATGACCGATACAAACGTTAGGTTTCGGATAATTTGTGACATGTTAATCATGATAACCCCTAAAGTCGTTGAACGAGCGATTGGAACAACCTGTTAAACTCTACGTTCGAATGATAATATTCTCTATGCTTGGCTTTGTCAAACACTACCCATTTTTTCAAATGGTTTCGTCATTAAATTGAATTAATTATTGAACATTTGTCGGCGCATTCCCCTACTTAACTGGTTATGAATTCGCTTAAGAGGGGGGAATGCGCCGACAAATGTTCAATAATATGAAACCTTCCAGCAATATCTTAATTTGTATTGGGCGCTCTTGCATGATCCGCAATGATCGCTCTAAATTCATCAGGGGTATTTGCATCTGCTTTAGGCTTTAGCTCATTAAAATAAATTTTTCCGTATGCAACAACCGACCCTAAAAATACATTCGGTTCGTTTTTCACAATCCCTCTTGCGCCATCAATAATTAGAGCTCAAATAATAGGGGACAGACCACGATTTAATCTCACATGACACCCACTCTCAGCATTGATTTATTTAATAATACTACGAATATCAATGTGGCTGATATTTGTCAGGGAGGAATTTAATCGTGGTCTGTCCCCTATTACTCTGAGAATGGGAAGGTGAAAACATGAGGGTGAGTGTTTTATGTACGCTATTTGCTTGCCTTATTTTAAATGGTTGTCTAACTCACGTAAAAGACTTATCTAGTTCATGGGTTGGTGCGCCAATTGATCGGTTTATTAGTGCTAGCCAAAGGCAGAGTCCAGATGAATATGCTTCTCGTATTGGCTGGAAAGATCGGCGATATAACTTGGAAAATGGTAACTGGGTATACGTTCATTCAATGCGAGATGGTTGTCTAGTGCATTTCGAAGTCAATCCACAAGGCATTATTGTTGGATATCAGACTGAGGGCGATCGGTGTTATTAGGAGGCGGATTCAACTGCGAAGAAGGAGACAACAAATAATAGGGGACAGACTACGGTTAAATACTACCATTAGGGTGAGGTTTTCTTAGTTTTAGCTTTTTTTATACCAAATCCGATGGGCGCATCTCTGTGATCATCAAAAAGTATGTATGCTGACTGGATGATGTTTTTTTCAAAAAACCAGCTTGCCATTGTTGTTAGAAATGGGCTTTTCGTCTAAAGTGAGCCTTAGAACAATATTCTGATTCAACGTGATTTCCATTATTTTTTCAGATTTATATATGTTTTCATTTTAGCCTAATCGTTGGCATTTTTATTACAAAAATCCGATTAGGCTGCATATGGGCTACATTTTTTGGGCTTAACTTGGGTTTACTTGGGTTTACTTGGGCTCACATGTGTTTAGATGGTAATTGATGAAACAGCACTATTTTAACAATATCAATAGTTAATATATAAACCATGAGTATAGAAAATCACACCCCCATGATGCGCCAGTATCTTGGTCTCAAAGCGCAGCATCCTGACATGTTGTTGTTTTATCGCATGGGGGATTTCTACGAATTATTTTTTGAAGATGCCGAAAAAGCTTCACGTTTGCTCGGTATTACCTTAACACATCGTGGCACCAGCAATGGCGCACCCATTAAAATGGCGGGTGTTCCTTACCATGCGGCGGAAGGCTATTTAGCTAAGCTGGCAAAGCTGGGCGAGCCTGTGGCTATTTGTGAGCAAATTGGCGACCCTGCGACCAGCAAAGGGCCAGTTGATAGGCAGGTTGCACGCATTTTAACGCCAGGCACTTTGACGGATACGGCGTTGTTGGATGAATCACGCGACAATCAGTTACTCAGTATATTTCA
>JBARQL010000045.1:0-3233 GCA_049643685.1 Methylotenera sp. | reverse complement strand
AGGCCTAGCTTAAACCAGACAACTAAGTTAAATTTAACGTAAACGTTAAACAAGTTAGTCGCGTCTAAGTAGACTTGTCTCTCCCACAAGCACCCACACTTATCAGTTGTTATTTTGTTAAAGAGCTAAATTTCGAAGCTGCATCAGCATAAGAAATTTGGTTGCGGGAACAGGATTTGAACCTGTGACCTTCGGGTTATGAGCCCGACGAGCTGCCAGACTGCTCCATCCCGCGTCCGATTCGACGTACTTGTCGTCGAGAGGTGAGACTATAGCAAACCTTGACACCTACCGCAAGCTAATTTGAAGTTTTTCTTTATAAAATCTACTGGTAAATGACAAGAAGGTGACAGATAAAAGAATTTTTAGCCAATTATGCTGCGCACATAATCCAAGTCATCTTGAGTGTCTACGCCTGTCGCAGGTGTATTTTTTGTAATTGCCACTGCAATTTTATAACCATGATGCAAGACCCGAAGTTGCTCTAGGCATTCAACCTGTTCGATAGCGCATGGCCGTAGCCTGGCATACTCTTTTAAAAATTTTGCTCGATAAGCATAAATGCCAATATGCCGGTATGTGGGCATATCTACCAGCAACTCTGCACTCGCAAAAGTATCTCTAGGGTATGGGATGGGCGCACGACTGAAATAAAGCGCGTTCGATTGCGCATCCAACACGACTTTTACGATATTAGGATTGACGAATTCGGCTTTGGTTAGAATTGCATGGCACGCTGTTGCCATTACCGCAGTATTGTTATTATTTAGAGTACTTGCCACTTCAATGATGAGCGAGGCTTCCATTAAGGGTTCATCCCCTTGTACATTCACCACGATGGCGTCATCAGGCCAACCTTGTTTTAGTGCAACCTCTGCAATTCGATCGGTGCCGCTTATATGATCCGCACGTGTCATTACAACCTGATGCCCAAGTTGCTCAAGTGCCTCAACAATTCGCACGTCATCCGTAGCCACCACAACTTGCTGAGCGCCACTTTGTTTTGATCGTTCAGCCACCCAAGCCACCATAGGCTTTCCGGCAATATCTAATAGCGGCTTGCCTGGTAGCCTCGTGCTAGCATAGCGCGCTGGAATAACAACGAAGAAATCTACTGGTTGATTACGATGCAATTTCTTCATCATCCGCTAATTTGCGCGCTTCTTCTTCCAGCATCACCGGGATACCATCTTTAATCGGATAAGCCAGACGAGCAGACTTAGAAATCAGCTCATTTTTGGCTTTATCATAAATAAGCGGCCCTTTAGTCACGGGGCATACCAAAATTTGTAGTAGTTTTGTATCCATCATTAAATTCTCAATTTTTGTAAAATAAGCGTAATAAGCGAGGTTTGGCTTAAACTACTTACCATTGCCGTGACAGGTAAGTACCATGCATCTCCCATAGTTAATGCTGAGCATTTTACGGCATCTTTTTCCGTCATAAAAATAGTTTTGCCTGAAAACTGTGCTAAGTCCTTGGCTACAAATGCATGATGATCTGCAAATGCCTTACGTTCAAATTGTAGACCTAAACTAGATAATTGATTAAAAAACCGGTCAGGATTTCCGATTCCCGCAATCGCAACTAAGTTTTTATCTGCGAAATAGCTAACGGGCTGTTTAGCTTGCGTGCCATCTAAAGATTCAAATGATTCACCCTGCAATTGCATTTTAAACACTGGCGATTGCAAGTCCTCTTTATAATAAAAGGCAGAAGTTGCACCGTCGCCACTGTCCACTATCGCATCTACAGACTGTAATCTTGAAATTTTCTCGCGCAACGGCCCTGCTGGCAATAACAGTTGATTGCCAAACTGCTGGCTTGAATTAACCAACGCAATCTCAACATCACGTTGCAAGGCATAGTGCTGAAGGCCATCGTCACTAACAATCACATTACATTGCGGATGCGCCTGCAATAATGCTTGCCCAGCTGCAATCCGATTTGCACCAACAAACAGTGGACAATGAGTGCGTTTTGCAATTAACACAGGTTCATCACCGACCTCTTCAGGGTTGCTATTAGCAAACACTTCCGTCACTTGACTTAAACTACCGCCATAGCCACGACTAATAATGCCTGGGCTAAAACCTTCTTGCCGCAACTGCTCAGCAAGCCAAATCACTAACGGGGTTTTACCTGTGCCACCCACATTAATATTGCCAACCACAATCACTGGCGCTGCTAAACGATAACTAGATAGCCAACCTTGTTGGTATAAATATTTTCTAATGAAAACGATTGCACCAAATAACCAAGAAATGGGAATGAGCACAACATGCCACAAGCTCAAGGTTCGCCATTGTTTTTGTAACCAAACCGACATGCCATTCAATCAGCTAAACTGTTTTTGATACAGCTTGGCATAATGCCCATCCAATTGCATTAATTCGACGTGTGAGCCCACCTCTATAATGCGTCCATGTTCCATCACCATAATGCGATCTGCGTTTTCGATGGTGCTCAATCGATGCGCGATCACAATGCTAGTGCGATTATGCATGAGCGTATCTAATGCCGCCTGTACGTGCTGCTCGGATTCTGTATCAAGTGCAGAAGTGGCTTCGTCTAACAGTAAAATCGGAGCATCCTTAAGTATCGCCCTAGCAATGGCCAAGCGTTGCCGTTGCCCACCCGACAAACGCACGCCGCGATCTCCAATCTCATTTTGCAAACCAAGTGGTAGTTGCTGAATAAATTCCCATGCATGGGCAGCTTTTGCGGCAGCCATCACCTCCGCTTCCGTTGCATCACGCAATACGCCATAGGCAATATTGTTAAATATAGTGTCATTAAACAAGACAATATCCTGGCTCACCAGTGCAAATTGTTCGCGCAGATTTCTGAGTTTAAGCGCACGAATATCAACGCCATCCAATAATACAACGCCTTGCTGCAACTCGTAAAAACGCGGTAGCAAGTTCACCAACGTCGTTTTACCGCCGCCAGAACGGCCAACAAGCGCGATTTTTTCACCTGCTTTAATATTAAAACTTAAGTTGTCTAACGCAACACCGCTTGCATTTTCATAGCGCAATGTCACATTTTTAAACTCAATCTCACCTTTTGCCCGCGCAAGTTCAATTGTGCCTTCGTCTTGCTCGGGGATTGCATCCATGACCTCAAAAATACTTTGTGCAGCAGCTAAACCAATTTGAAAGTCTTCATTGGCCGCAGCAATGTGCTTAATAGGCGAAATCATCATGAGTAATGCGCCCACAAATGCAGC
>JBARQL010000044.1:0-18872 GCA_049643685.1 Methylotenera sp. | reverse complement strand
ACGCTAGACCCTCAAGATGGCCAAACCTACCAAGGCATCGTGCCGCTTGAAGGCGATAGTATTAGCGCAATATTAGAAAACTACATGATGCGCTCTGAGCAAATTGACACCAGAATTTGGTTATGTTGCGATGGGGAATCTGCCGCAGGGATGCTAATTCAAAAACTGCCTGAAACGATGAATCAAGTCACGCAACATCAGGAAAATATCACAGAAGAATTAGGCTTCGATGTTTTAGATACTTGGAACCGCATTGGACATTTGGCGAGTACGGTCACGGATGTGGAGTTACTCAATCTACCCACAGAAACCTTGCTGACACGTTTATTTAACGAAGAAGACGTGCGGCTTTTTGAAGCCAGCACCACGCAGTTTTATTGCAGTTGCTCGCGTGAAAGCGTGGCTAATATGCTGCGCCTGCTAGGCAGTGAGGAAATCACTAGCCTCATTGAAGAGCGCGGCAATATTGAGGTGCACTGCGATTTTTGCAACAAACTCTATGCCTTTGATCAAATAGATGCTGCGCAATTGATGATCGCAGAAGCCGTAATCGCAACGAGCAAAAAAATACATTAAAAAAGCCCGAGTAACGGCATACCCGCATGGGGCATCCCTAATTTACCATGCTGCTAAAGCGGCAAGAAAATTGTGAAGGGTCATACCCGTAGAATATAGGTGCTACAAGCACAGGGGTTATCCCCCCCCAAAAATATCTGCTGAAGCAGATTTTTCGTGCGTGAAAACACATTATTCGCACGACAAAAAATGATGCTCTGTGAGCCTTATAGAATAAGGCTCACAGAGCATCGCTAGTAAATGTGTAGAAATATACGGTGCTGATTATCTACACATTTGCGGCAAAAACTCATCCGCCACATTCGTTTTATTCTCACCCATCAGCTTCATTTTATCTGGCGCTTGGGCATTGCCGCACACCCATTCCACAGGCACAACTTGGGCATCTTCTATCACCGCCGGTCTAAAAGTAATCATTTTATCTTTGATTTTTGGATGCGCTTTATTACCAAAAGTCATGTGAATCGCACCATCCTGCACTTCCACCGAACGCACAAAATTACTCACAATTTTATCCGCTTCGGGTAAGCCAGCTGCTTTATTATCTTTGGGCAACAATTTTCCTATCTTCCAGCCCACCGCGATTGGCTCTTTCGCGATGTCCGCCAAGGGCAATGCAACTTTCACCTGCTCTTTAATAATACGGCCCATGCTGGAAGGTATCGCAATCATCGCCAGAATGCCAATAATGGCCACGACCACCATCATTTCAATCGCGCTAAAACCCTTGTGTTCATTATGTAG
Source organism: Methylotenera sp. (assembly GCA_049643685.1). GTDB lineage: Bacteria > Pseudomonadota > Gammaproteobacteria > Burkholderiales > Methylophilaceae > Methylotenera. The sequence goes on along the minus strand of JBARQL010000044.1, from coordinate 17,552 downwards.
TTTCATATTTATTGCCTTAAATGTGCTCAAACCATTGAAGCTTGACGCATACGCTCAAACAGACAGACCGCTGCCGCCGCACCCGCATTGAGGGATTCAACAGAACCAAGTTTGCTTGCTATCATCGGAATAGTGATGCATTTTGTGGCCGCAGCCATGGTTTGTTTGTGTAGCCCTGCCCCTTCATTGCCTATGACAAATACAGTTGCCTGTGATAAATCCTGGGTATACAAAGATTCGCCCTGCATGGTGGTCGCGTAACTATTGCCTGTAAAGTTTTGTAATTCAGTCACTAAGTCGGCACGCTCTACAATCGGAAGCACAAATTGTGCTCCTTGACCGCCACGCAAGGCTTTAGGCGACCAAGCATCGGTACAACTCGCGCTTAAATAAACCACGTCCACTCCAGCCGCGGCCGCCGTACGTAACATACTGCCCAAATTGCCGGGGTCTTGTATGTCTTCCAGCATCAATGCAAAAACGGGAGATTCTGGCACTTCAAGTTGAGGAATATTCACCAACGCCAACACACCCGTGCTGCTGGTGACAGGGGTTAATTCTGCGAACATTAAGGTCGGCAACATCACCGTGGCAATATGCTCTAACGATTGAATTAAACCCGTAGCCTCAACACTGCTTTTTCCTTCAGGAATGATCAGCACTTCTGGTTCACCAAAAACCGCCCTATAAGATTCAATCAAATGCACGCCGTCAAGCAAGGTTTTGCTCTCAGCGCGGCGCTCACGCGCATTTTCAGATAACTTTTTATAGAACTTAAAAATCGGGTTATCGCGCGATGTAATGTGCTTAAAACTCATAAAACCTTCGAAATGCAATGATTGTTTACAAAAATTAGCCGTTAGTTTAACTCAAAGTAGGTTGTATGCATTTAAGGTTTGCAGTAAATTGGCAGGGCAGCAAAAATTAATCAAAACTACATCAAGAATCATATTCAATACGGAGGATATCATGTCATTAACAAAACGTTCAGTAGCAGAGTTAATCGGTACATTTTGGCTAGTATTAGGCGGTTGCGGTAGCGCAGTATTGGCCGCAGGCATCCCGGATTTAGGCTTGGGGTATTTGGGGGTTTCCTTTGCATTTGGCTTAACAGTGGTGACGATGGCGTATGCGATTGGGCATATTTCTGGCTGTCATCTTAACCCAGCCGTTTCTATCGGTTTGGTAGCGGGTGGCCGTTTTAAAGCCAGCGAATTACCGCACTATATTATCGCGCAAGTATTAGGTGCCATTTTGGCGACTTTACTTATTCGCATGATCGCAAGCGGTGCAGAAGGCTTTGCTGGCGGCTTGGCGTCAAATGGTTTTGGAGAACACTCACCGCATGGTTACAGCATGATGGCCGCTTTAATCACAGAAATCGCCATGACCGCCATGTTCTTATTCATCATCATGGGGGCAACCGATAAACGCGCACCCGCAGGTTTAGCCCCTATCGCCATTGGCTTTACGCTCGCACTTATTCATATGATTAGCATTCCTGTGACCAACACCTCAGTCAACCCAGCACGTAGCACAGGCCCAGCATTACTTGAAGGCGGCATTGCGCTGGATCAACTTTGGTTGTTCTGGGTAGCGCCGATTGTTGGCGCGATTATTGGCGCATTGGTGTATAACTTTATCGCAAAAGAAGATTAACCTCGCCAAGCATTTTGAATGCTTTCCGAAGAAACTAGAAGCCCGCATATGCGGGCTTTTTATTTCGCTTATAATACCAACATGGCTAAAAAACTCGATTTAGAAAGAATTCTACATAAGCAAGGCTTTGGCGCACGCAAGCTTTGCCGCATCATGATTATCAACGAAGAAATCACAGTCAATGGCGAAATGTGCGATGACCCAGAGGCCACGTTTGACCTTGATAATTTAACTTACACCGTCAAAGGTGAAGCGTGGGAATACCGCGAAAAATCGTATTTAATGATGCACAAACCGAGCAACTATGAGTGCTCACACAAAACCCTGCATCACCCCACCATTTACAGCCTGTTACCGCACCCTTTAGTTGAAAGAGAAGTGCAATGCATCGGCAGATTAGATGAAGACACCACGGGGCTGATTTTAATTTCAGATGACGGGCAGTTTATCCACCGTATGAGCTCACCTAAACATAAAGTGCCTAAAGTCTATGAAGTGACCTGCAAACACCCTGTGAGTGACGAACAAATCGCGCATATTTTAAAAGGCGTGCAACTGATTGATGAAGATGCGCCGATTGCCGCGCTCGCCTGTACGCGCTTAGCCGAAAACATCATTCACATGACATTGAGTGAGGGTAAATATCACCAAGTAAAACGCATGGTAGCCGCTATTAGCAACCGCGTGGAAGCCTTAAAACGCATCCAAATTGGCGAACTTAAACTGCCCGAAGATTTAGCTGTGGGCGCGTGGCGATGGCTGAGTGCAGATGACATGACGAAACTTGGCGCTGAATCTTTTTTATAACATTTTAATGAAAAAAATATCTGTCTTTATGATACCGGCTCTGCAAGCCTTGTAATATAAGGCTCACAGGGCAGTATTTTTCGCTCGATGCTTTTTGGAGAGTAATTTTTGACAAATATTGAAGCCGATTCATCGCCTCCACCCACCCCCGAGCTACGTGAAGCCTTTTGGTATTGGCTCAAACTCGGCTTTATTAGTTTTGGTGGCCCTGCGGGGCAAATCGCGATGATGCACCAAGAATTGGTGGAAAAAAAACGTTGGATTTCTGAGAAGCGCTTTTTGCATGCACTCAATTATTGCATGGTGCTACCTGGCCCTGAAGCGCAGCAACTCGCCACTTATATTGGCTGGCTCATGCATAAAAAGCGTGGTGGTTTAATAGCGGGCGGGCTTTTTGTATTACCCTCTTTACTGATTTTAATTGGCTTAAGCTGGGCGTATATGCGCTTTGGCCACTTGCCGCAGGTAGCCGCCATTTTGTATGGCATTAAACCTGCGGTGGTGGCGATTGTGCTATTTGCGGCTTATCGCATAGGCAAGCGCGTGCTTAAAAATACTATTTTGTGGGGCGTGGCGATTGCGGCTTTTATCGCTATTGCAGTGTTGCACTGGCCTTTTCCGGCCATTATTTTAGCGGCGGGTTTTTTGGGGCATCTTGCGCAACGGTATTACCCAAAGCAATTCAATTTCAACAGCGCACATGCCGCTTCTGCCAAACAATATGGTGCGGCCGTGATAGATGACGACACGCCAGCACCTGCACATGCTCTATTTAACTGGGCAAAGTTTTGGCGTTGGCTGAGCATAGGCATGGGCATTTGGCTAGCGGCGATGGGCTTGTTAATACTCACGCAAGGCTGGCAAGCCACGCTCACGCAAATGGGCTGGTTTTTTAGCAAGGCCGCCCTACTAACTTTTGGCGGTGCTTACGCAGTGCTACCTTATGTGTTTCAAGGTGCGGTGGAACATTACCATTGGCTGACTGCGCACCAAATGATGGATGGCTTGGCCTTGGGCGAAACCACACCCGGCCCGTTGATTATGGTGGTGGCATTTGTGGGCTTTATCGGCGGCTGGACGCAAGCTGTGCTGGGTGCAGATAGCCTGTTTTTATCAGGCGCGGTTGCCGCTGGTGTGGTCACTTTTTTCACCTTTTTGCCTTCGTTTTTATTTATTTTTATTGGTGCGCCGCTGATAGAATCGACCCAAAACAATCTAAAACTCACCGCCCCATTAAATGCCATTACCGCAGCCGTCGTTGGTGTGATTGTGAGCCTCGCGCTATTTTTCGCACAGCATGTGTTTGTTTTAAATGCAAATAAAATAGATTTTCTTGCTATCGGTATCGCCATAGTTTCGCTACTGATGCTGATTAAATGGAACTTAAGCATCATTAAATTAGTCATGCTGAGTGCTGCATTTGGTTTAATTAAACTCGCCTTCTTTTAAAGATAAAAAGCCTATGAAACGCTTCATATTATTGATTGTGTTTGTACTCAATGCTTGCACAAGCAAAATGCCCGCCAATATGCAAACGGTGGATGGCGTCGATGCGCAGCAATACTTAGGCACATGGTATGAAATTGCCCGCCTAGACCACAGTTTTGAGCGAAATTTAGAGCAAGTCACCGCCACGTACAGCATGCGTGAAGACGGCGGCATCAAAGTGGTAAACCGCGGTTTTAATACCAAAAAAAATGAATGGAGCGAGGCTGAAGGCAAAGCTTACTTTACTGAGCCTGCTCATAAAGATGGCACTTATTTAGGCAAGCTGGAAGTGTCATTTTTTGGCCCAATTTACGGACCATACAACATTATCGCGCTGGATAAAATACACTATAACTACGCGCTGGTGACTAGCGGCAAAGACTATTTATGGATATTGTCTCGCACGCCACAACTGACTTACCCAATAAAACAAGAACTCATGGCGCAGGCCAAAGCACTGGGGTATCCGACTGAAAACCTTATTTTTGTAAAGCAAGCCAACCAAGTGGAATATGAATCTGGCAGGCATGTAGTGCCACCGCATAATTAAGGCATCTTCATAACAGCACCTCTGCGAGCCTTATTCCATGAGGATCGCAGAGGCATTAATTTCTCTCTGGGCTATAATTATGAGAATTTTCGTGTTTTTTTCTGCGAGTTTCTTGGTCGCACACTGCGCTCTAACTGTTCACCTTTTACGGTAGTAATCGGCTTATTTGAAAGCGGTTGCCAAGCCGGAATCAAACAATGTTTACCGCTACCAATCAAATCTGGACGCCCCATTTTAATAAGCGCCTCACGCAACATCGGCCAGTTATTGGGATCATGATAGCGAATAAACGCCTTGTGCAATTTACGCACATTGCCCGCTTTTGGAATCGGCACATCATCAGAATCAGCCGTCACTTTGCGCAACGGATTTTTACCGCTGTGATACATGGCAGTGGCCATTGCCATCGGTGTAGGTGTAAAAGTTTGCACCTGATCGAGTTTAAAGTCATATTTCTTTAGCCATAGCGCCAAATTGAGCATGTCTTGGTCAGTTGTGCCAGGATGCGCGGCAATAAAATACGGGATTAAATATTGCTTTTTACCCGCTTCCGCGCTGAATTTCTCAAACATTGCTTTAAATTCATCATAAGCTTCCATGCCAGGCTTCATCATTTTGCTGAGCACGTTTTCCTCTGAATGCTCAGGGGCAATTTTCAAATAACCGCCCACATGGTGCTGCACCAGCTCTTTGACATATTCTGGAGATTTCACGGCCAAGTCATAACGCACGCCGCTACCGATTAATATCTTCTTAATACCTTTAATGGCGCGTGCTTTACGGTATAGCTGAATCAGCGCACTATGATCTGTATTTAAATTTTCGCAAATACCAGGGTAAACACAGCTCAGTTTTCGGCAAGATTGCTCAATCTTCTCACTCTTACACGCAATACGGTACATGTTTGCCGTTGGGCCGCCAAGGTCAGAAATTACCCCTGTAAAGCCATCGACTTTGTCGCGAATTTCTTCCACTTCTTTTAAGATACTGGCCTCGCTGCGGCTTTGGATAATACGGCCTTCGTGTTCAGTAATACTGCAAAACGTACAACCCCCAAAGCAGCCGCGCATAATATTGACTGAAAAACGGATCATTTCCCAAGCGGGAATTTTTGCATTTTTGTAAATAGGGTGTGGCGCACGCGCATATGGCATGTCGTACACATAATCCATCTCTTTGGTCGTGAGTGGAATTGGCGGTGGGTTTAACCACACCTCCCGATCACCATGCTTTTGCACCAACGCGCGTGCATTGCCTGGGTTGGCTTCCAAGTGCAGCACACGCGAAGCATGAGCATAAAGTACAGGGTCTAGTGCTACCGCTTCATAATCGGGTAAACGCACTACTTGCTTATCACGCGGCACTTTGGCGGCTTTACGTGGTAAAGGCATTGCAACAACACTCCCGCCCCTTCCTAGGGGGTGGGCTGGGGTGGAGGTGAAATCCACCATTCCACCCCCATTCCCACCTTCCCCCTGCTTGGGGGAAGGAGTTTCAGTGGCGCAACTAGCATCGCTTTTACCCATTTTCATTTCGTAGGGGTCAACGTGCTTATCCACCGAACCCACTCTATCTAAGCGCGTGGATTCAATTTCTATAAAATCTTCAGGAATCTGCTTACGCAAAAATGCCGTACCGCGAATATCTTGTATATCACTTACTTTCTCACCTTTGGCAATACGGTGACTTAATTCAATCAACGCCCGCTCAGCATTGCCGTAGAGCAAAATATCCGCCTTAGAATCCACCAAAATACTGCGGCGGACTTTATCGCTCCAGTAATCATAATGCGCGATACGGCGCAGGCTGGCTTCAATACTGCCAATCACCAATGGCACGTCGGAATACGCCTCTCGGCAACGCTGGCTATACACCAGCACCGCGCGGTCTGGACGTTTATTGGGCGCGGCATCGGGCGTGTAAGCATCATCACTACGAATTTTGCGGTCGGCGGTGTAGCGGTTCACCATACTATCCATATTGCCAGCGGTCACACCAAAATATAAATTAGGCTTGCCTAGCGTTTTAAAAGCACTGGCATTTTGCCAATCTGGTTGCGCGATAATGCCCACGCGGAAGCCCTGCGCCTCAAGCAAACGCCCTACCAGCGCCATGCCAAAGCTTGGATGGTCAATATAGCAATCGCCTGTAATTAAAATAATGTCGCAGGAATCCCAACCCAACGCGTCCATTTCGGCGCGCGTCATCGGCAGCATTTTAGCCACACCAAACCGTTTCGCCCAGTAAGGGCGATAGGTATGAATCGGCTTAGCCAACATGGTGGAGTATTGTTCCAAGGCGTTTATTACTCAGATTAAAGTCCGCGCATTTTACGCGCTAATTGTATGATTAAGAAGCTTTTTTTGTAAAGATTTTAATGGCATTAACCCTATTTAAACTAGGTTTATAATAAATCGATACCGAATTGTTTTACCCCTAGCGCAAAGAGCAAAAAGACGACGATGGTGAACACCACACAAGCTATCAAAGTCAGCATGAAACCCCATTTAGGTAAAAGATAGGGAAAAAGCAAAAACATGGGCAAGGTGGGTAGTACATACCAAAACGTGTAATAAGCATGATTCGCAATTTTACTGGCGGGTTGATGTTCAACATACAGCCAAATCAAGGTAAGTACGGTCACCATGGGTAAGGCAGCGATGAGTCCACCCAACTTATCGCTCCGTTTAGCAAACTCCGAAACCAGCACCACCACGCCTGCGGTAATTAAGTATTTCATGATGAGATATTGCATAAATCCTCCAGAATCTTTGCGAATTGATTGATGACTTTAATGTCCCGTGTGCCCGTTGGGCTTGCGCACCTGCACTTCTAACGCGGGCTTTTCTTCTGTGATTGATTGCCTTGGCGCTTCCGGTGTCTCCCCTACAAACTCATAAGCGACAGAGCCTTTCGGAAACTTATAATGCCCGGGATCTTTGTAATCATCTTTGGCCAAGCCTTCGCGGACTTTTAGGGTAGAAAACATGCCGCCCATATTCACAGCGCCAAACTGTCCCTTACCAGTCATCATCGGTAGTGTGTTTTCAGGCAATGGCATTGGCATCATGGCAGCCATTTCAGTCATTTCTGCCATGCCGGTTTCGCCCATCGCCATATAATCTGGTACTAAATTGCTAATCTTCTCAACCAAATCTCCCTGCTGAACGCCTAATAATGTCGGTACTTGATGCCCCATCGCGTTCATCGTGTGGTGGCTTTTATGGCAATGAATAGCCCAATCTCCAGGATTATCCGCCACAAATTCAATCGCACGCATTTGCCCTACCCCAATATCCGTGGTCACTTCTGGCCATCTCGCACTTGGTGGCACCCAACCGCCATCAGTGCCCGTTACTTGAAACTCGTGTCCATGCAAGTGGATGGGATGATTCGTCATCGTAAGATTTCCTACACGAATACGCACGCGGTCATTCTTACGAACGACTAATGGATCAATGCCTGGAAATGCCCGGCTATTCCATGTCCATAAATTAAAGTTCAGCATGGTGTTTATTTTAGGCGTGTAGCTACCAGGCTCAATATCATAAGCATTCAGCAAGAAAATAAAATCTCTATCTACAGGCATGAATTTAGGGTTTTTGGGATGTGTTACCCAACTACCCATCAACCCCATCGCCATCTGCGTCATTTCATCAGCATGGGGATGATACATAAAACTACCCGGACGCTTCGCTTCAAATTCATACACAAAAGTTTTTCCGGGAGCTATCGCTGGCTGCGTTAAGCCGCTTACACCATCCATGCCATTGGGCACTGGCTGCCCGTGCCAATGCACGCTGGTGGCTTCTGGCAGTCTATTCGTCACATAAATACGCACTCGGTCACCCTCCACTACCTCTATCGTCGGGCCTGGACTTTGCCCGTTATAACCCCATAAATGTGCTTTCATTCCTGGTGCAATTTCACGCAACACAGGCTCCGCCACCAAATGAAACTCTTTAACGCCGTTTCTCATGCGCCAAGGCAAACTCCAGCCATTTAACGTTACTACAGGGTTGTAATGCATGCCAGTGTTGGGATGCAGCGGCGGTTGGGTGTTGGCGCTTTCAGTTGAAACAATCTCAGGCAATGCCGCCATTGCAACCTTGCTCACGGTAGATGCAGCGATGCCAGCTCCTGCCAGCTTGAAAAAATTACGTCTACCTAAATTACCTATTTTTGGTCGTAGATTATCCATTTTTATTTTCCCTCTTTATTGTTGGCACTGCCAACAAGCGACATCTGCAAGGCAGTTTCTGCCAACCAAAATTCATAGAGCTTTGCAATAGTTTGATTCACGCTTACTACTTGCGCACGCGCATCAGCAAACAGCTCAAAGGGACTAATGAGCATGCCGTTGTAACGTAATTGATTTTCATCCAGCACTTTTTTACGCAACGGTACAATTTCATCACGATAATGTTTTGCAATCTCATAACTGGTCTGATAACGGCTATAGGCCTCGCGTATTTCTGATTGTGCATTGATGGCCATTTGCGCAGTACGATTCACAGCCTGCATATAGGTTGCCTCAGCACGGGCCACCTTTGCACCGCCCCAATCAAACAATGGCAACTCGAATGCAATCTCCACGCCTTTTTTATAAGGGTCGCCACGCCTGCCTTCTAGCACTCTTGCTGGGCCAATTTCCAGCACATTGATAAAACGTGTGGTTTTGGTTAACCCCAATTGTTTGGCTAAAGCTTGTGTTTCTAAACGCATCGCCTGCAAATCTAAGCGCTGTTCAAATGCATTTTTTTCATAAGCTTGTAATGCTTCTATCGTTTTAGGTAAATCGGGCAAGCGTTTTGCTAAATTAAGCTGATCTACAGGTAGCGCGAGCAGTCGCGATAACGCTTCCTGCGTGCTGTTTTGTTGATTCTTGGCGTTGGCATATTCCAGCACAGCTTCCGCATAATAGTTTTGCTCTGCAGCCTGCTCAAGGGTATTCCAGTTCCCTGCCTTGACCATGCGCCGTGCCAACTCTGCGCTGGCTTCCGCGGATTCTTTTACCTGCTCGCTATAGCGCACATGCTCATTCGCCGCCACTGCATTAAAATAGGCAAGTCGCGTTTCATGAGCCAAGTTCAACACATTTAGCGCTACGGCATGCTTGGTCTTTTCAAAGTTACCTCGCTCAATAGCCAGCATTTTCGGCATCGTGATGAGCGAAAAAATATTAAAAGTCAGCGCCTGTTCTATCTTGTAATCCCCGTTATTTCTGGCATACAACATAGAAAATTTTGGATTCGGCAAACGGCCTGCCTGCACCACGTCGGCCTCAGAAATACCTAACTCATATAACGATGCTTGCAAGCCTTTGTTATTCAACAACGTGATTTGCACAGCGCAGTCTGCATCCATAGGTGTTTTTAAAAGCTCATTCACACGGTCTGCTGTAATTTTTTGTTCAGCTTCTGTTTTTGGCCAGACCAACTCTTGTTTGATATGCTGCTCGGTCGTCTTTTTAACACCAGCCAAACCACCGTCTTGAGAAAAAGTTGCACAGCCAACCAAGATATAGCTGGCCAATACGCTGTAAAACAGTATTCGGGAAAATTTCATATAAACCCCATCTATATAAACCGGTTTTACTGTAAATGGTCAACAATAAAACTAAAATTGAATGCCTGCCAAACACCATCTCATCTTTAAATGGAATGCATAGACGACGGGCAGGACAAGTCCTAGGAAATTAAACGATGGGTGGTTTTTGCGGCTGAACGCTACTGGGAGAATGGTAAATTTCAACAAATGTCACTGCGGTGATGGTCTCTGCCTGCAAAATAAAGGCAGTGAACCGCCCTTGCGGAATCATTGGAAAACAAGCTAAACAATGATTACAATGTGTACAACTCGCATGGCTTTTTTGCTGACCGTGTGCTTGATTTTCGTGTGCAAGATTTTTGTGTACCAAATATTCGTGTGATGGACTCGCTGCAGAGAGATTATCTTGCATCTCATGGCAATGCGTTGTCTGGTTTTCAGAAACTTGAATGGGTTGAATTAAACGTTGTGTTGACTGAAAATCAGGATTAAGCGCAGCCAGCATCATGCTACTGGCATAGACAGATTCCGAAATGAACACTGTGATGAGCAGGCACACCAATACTCGAAAAAATTTAGGCGGTAATAAGCACATGAGTTTATTAAATCATAAAGAGTACACTAGGTAAACGAACATTTCTGCATTTACTAAACAATCGGACAAAAGAATCTAGATAAAGTTTATGAGCTATGCTTACTATCAACTTCCTAACGGCCGAGTCGCCAGTATTGAGAACGATTGCGAGTTCCCGCCACTTTCCTTCGCACTAAAAGAACCGAATGGGTTAATTGCGATTGGCGGTGACCTATCTCTCGCACGGCTTTTAAATGCCTACAAACATGGCATATTTCCTTGGTTCAGTGAAGGCGAACCCATCATGTGGTGGAGTCCTAATCCGCGCATGGTATTGTTTCCAACCGAGTTGAGAATATCAAAATCGCTACAAAAAACCTTAAAAAACAAATCGTTTGAAGTGCGTTTTAATACTAACTTTCGATCTGTGATATCTGCTTGCAGCCATACACCGCGCGATGGACAACCCGGAACATGGATAACCGAAGATATCATCAATGGCTATTGCGCCATGCACGATGCGGGCTATGCTGTCAGTGCCGAATGTTGGCTGGACAACCAACTAGTGGGTGGGTGCTATGGCGTTAAAATTGGCAATATGTTTTATGGTGAAAGCATGTTTCACCATGTTGCCGATGCATCAAAAGTTGCATTTGTGGCGTTAGTGGAAAAACTAAAAAGTGAAGGGATTGGCATGATCGATTGCCAAATGAAAACAGCGCATTTGGCGAGTTTTGGTGCAAGAGAAATTGAACGCGATGACTTTATCAAGCAACTATCATTTCTCATTAAGGGCAGTTTATAATTTTGCCATGACACTGCCCAACGAACCGCCTTTTCAAAAACTACAGTTTTACGTGACTACACCCTACAGTTGCGGCTATTTGCCTGGAAAATTGGCGCAGAGTCTCATTGCAGCACCACAGCACTTGGTGAATGCAGATGTTTATAGCGGCTTGATTCAGCAAGGTTTTCGACGTAGTGGCAATTTTTCTTATCGTCCACATTGCGAAAATTGTCAGGCATGTGTGCCAGTACGCATTATTCTGCATGACTTCGCCCCAAATCGCAGCCAAAAACGTGCGTATAAACAGCATCAGAATCTCACGGCAACGTTGTTGCCAGTCACTTTTGATAATGACCATTATTGGCTATATGCTGCCTACCAAAAAGCAAGACACCCGAATGAAGCGCCAGAACAAGATGAAAAACCAGCACAAGACAAAACTGAACAATATCTCAGTTTTTTATGCCAAACAAATGTAGATAGCGTGATGGTGGAATTTAGAGAAGGTGCGGAACTCAAAATGGTCAGCGTCATTGATATTGTGCAAGATGGAATTTCTGCGGTGTACACCTTTTATGAAACTAAAAATTCTAAAGTCGATGACGGCAACGCTATCAAACGTCCCAGTTATGGTACGTATAACGTGCTGTGGCAAATTGAATGGGCCAAAAGCCTGAACCTGACCTATTTATACTTAGGTTATTGGATAAAAGACAGCCAAAAAATGGCTTATAAGCAAAACTTCCAACCCTTAGAAAAATACGTAGACGGTGTTTGGGCTTAACAAAATACGATCAAAAATTTCACGCAAAATATTGACTCAAAATTAGCTTTCACTTGTTTGAATTCTACCTATCTTCCCAAGCACTGCCCTGTGAGCCTTGTAAATAAAGGATCGCAGGGCAGCGTTTTTTGCTCGGGTGTTTTTGCACACCTTAATTTATCTTTAAAATGGTCTTGGCCTTAGCTGACTAATCACTGTATTTTTGAGCGTGGCAGAAACTCCAAGCCTAGCTGGTGTGCGTCCAAGCAATAGGGGAAGCCAGTTATTTGCCGGCACGTTATAACCTTGCATCAATTCAAAATGACCGAATGATAATGGAGTCCAATTCAGCACATCAAATAGATGGCTAACTAGTCGTACAATATATTTTGGCACGGCTATTTGCAAAGCAGGACGTCGATTACCAGAAGTCCGCAGCAGATTTAAATATTCCGGAATCGTCAATATTTCATTGCCCCCAAACTCTAGAATATCGGGCAATTGCGCATAAGTACGCAAGCATAAATTTGCGACGGCCAAGCCCAAATCGCTTACTTGCAAGGGTGCGACTAAGCCTCCTGAACGCATGATCAAATGCAATGGCCAAGTTGCAACGCGCCTGAACCACCTTGCACCATAACCACCTTCGCCATCTAACAAAGATGGGCGCACGATAACTGCGTCGGCACCACTGGCTAAAATCGCTTGTTCCCCAAATAGCTTTGAGCGTATAAACCGACTTTTTGCATTTGCAGACAACCCAATCGCTGAAATGTGAATCAGCCGGATACCTTGCGCTGCACATGCTTGCGCCAATGCCGCTGGCGCTAAGGTATGAATTTTTTCATAGGTTTCACGTTTTGATTGAAAATTTCGTTCGCGCAATATGCCCACAGAATTCACGACCACATCTACGCCTTGTAGTGCCGGTAGCCAGTCTTCAGTGCGCAACATCGTTTGCATATGAATCACACAATTACCCTCCAGCGCTGAATACTCGCGGCTACCTACCAGCACTCCCGCGCCCTGTGCATGCAATTTGGCAACAATATTCCTCCCAATAAACCCATTACCTCCCAATACTAATATTTTCATTTTTTCAGCCATTTATTTTCACGATTAAGTATATTTCTTTAATTTCTGTATTGACAGAAATATATGATAAATATGATAATATGTCAAATAGTGTTTTTAAGGATTAAACAATGACCACAGAAAACAATGTTGAGCCCAGCGAAAAAAACCAATCAAGCGAAACGATTCAAATCAGTGAACTTGGCAATCAATTTATATTACATTGGGGTGAGATGGGTACACGCTGGGGCATCAACCGTACCGTGTCGCAAATTCATGCGCTTTTGTATTACATAGGCAAGCCTGCCAATGCAGAGCAGATTGCCGATACACTGCAAGTAGCGCGTAGCAATGTGAGCAACAGTTTAAAAGAGCTGCAAAACTGGAATCTCATTCGCATTACGCACATGATGGGCGATAGACGCGATTATTTTGAAACTTCACTCGATGTATGGCAACTTTTTCACACTGTGATTACCGAACGTAAAGCACGCGAATTTGACCCCACGGTAAAATTTTTATCAGCATTTTTACACGACAACACCTTTAGTAATAATGAAAAAGAAGCCAAAGAGCGCGTATATGAAATGCTGGTGCTGATGCAAACACTCTCCGTTTGGGGTGATGAAATGCTCAAAATGAAACCGGAAACACTCACTAAAATCATGAAATACGGCGCAAAAATTAAATCCATGTTAGGCATTTACGAAGGTAAATAATACAAAAGTAAATAAAAAGCTAAATAAAATGAAAAACAGACCCTTGAATATCACCTACCCGCTCACTATTTACTACGATGCCTCATGCCCGCTATGCGCCACTGAAATGCACACCATCAAAGAAACTGACTTTAAAAATAAACTGATTTTAGTGGATTGCTCTAGCAACAATTTTAACGTGCCTACCTTTTGCCCAAGCAGCAAAGAAACGATGATGGAACGCATCCATGCACAAGATGCTACTGGCGCGTGGATAAAAGGCGTAGACGTATTTGCCATTGCCTATCAGGCTGGCGGCTTTACGCATTTATGCCAACTATGGGATAGCAAAACGTTAAAACCTATACTCAGTCGAACTTACCCATTTATTGCTGATAACCGTCACTGGTTAAGTAAAACACCCCTTCCCTATTTACTGAAAAAAATGTTACGCATGTGTGCGCCAACTTAACCCATATAAACCGTTAACACATTGGGCTATACAAGAACGGCCTAACCACATCACACACGAATTATAGAAATGTAGTTGTGAGTGAGCGATGTAGAACAGGACTATTATTCATTGTGAATAGGAAGATAATTAACCCTTCACACTCATTCAAGGAGTCTTTGAGATGGAAAATCCACAAGACGACAAAAATAGACGAACAGCTACTACTAGCGATGCACCAAGTTGCTGCCCATATGGTTCACAAGGCGCCACAGTCAACTTGATAACGACAACCCTAAAAGATCCCGTTTGCGGGATGACGGTGACTACACAATCAAAACACGCCTACGAATACGAACATCACCCCTATTATTTTTGTAGCGCTGGCTGTAAGACTAAATTTACTAACGACCCGCTAGAATATCTAACATCTATTGATAGTGGGGACAAAACTGCGCGGCAAGCAGAGCCAGCAGGAACCATTTTTACTTGCCCGATGCATCCTGAGATCAGACAAGATCATCAAGGCAGTTGCCCTAAATGCGGCATGGCTTTAGAACCTGAACTTGCCAATCTGGACGCTGAAGAAAACCCTGAGCTTACGGACTTTAAGCACCGGTTTTGGCGGACATTACCCCTGACTGTGCTGGTGGCGATATTAGCCATGTTCGGCCATCGTCTGCAATGGTTCGATATGAAAACACAAAGTATGGTTGAATTGTTACTCACGCTACCGATTGTGCTATGGGCTAGCTGGCCATTCTTTGTACGTGGCTGGCAGTCTGTCATCAACCGTAGCCCTAATATGTGGACACTGATTGGCTTAGGCACTGGCGCGGCTTTTGTGTATAGCGTTGTCGCCACGATAAAACCTGAAGTATTCCCCGAATCATTTATGTCCATGGGACGCGTTGCCGTGTATTTTGAAGCGGCAGCCGTCATTATCTCACTCACTTTACTGGGACAGATACTGGAATTAAAAGCACGCTCGCAGACCTCAGCTGCCATCAAGTCGCTATTAGGGCTAGCGCCCAAAACAGCTCGCCGCATTAAAGATAATGGTAGCGAGGATGACATCCCTCTGAGCCAAGTGCATGTGGGAGATCGTCTGCGTGTGCGTCCTGGCGAAAAAGTGCCGGTAGATGGCGTCGTACTGGAAGGCGCAAGCGCAGTGAATGAATCGATGTTAACGGGAGAACCGATGCCCATTAGCAAACACAGCGGTGACAAACTGATTGGTGCAACACTTAACACCACTGGCGCTCTCATCATGCGTGCCGAACGCGTAGGTTCAACCACCATGCTTGCACAAATCGTGCAGATGGTCATGCAGGCACAGCGCTCAAAAGCGCCTATGCAACGCATGGCAGACAAAGTGGCTGGTTACTTTGTAGTGACTGTTGTCGGTATCGCTTTACTGACGTTTTTTGGATGGGGAATATTTGGCCCTGAGCCCAGCTGGGTCTACGGCTTAATTAACGCAGTTGCAGTACTCATTATTGCCTGCCCTTGTGCACTGGGCTTGGCTACACCGATGTCCATTATGGTGGCAACGGGTCAAGGCGCAACTCAGGGCGTGCTATTCAGGGATGCTGCCGCAATAGAGAACTTTCGAAATATCGACACTTTAATTGTTGATAAAACTGGCACGCTAACTGAGGGAAAACCAGCTTTTGAACAGGCAATCCCTATTGCCAACTACCATACCGACGAAGTGCTCCTGCTGGCGGCTAGCCTTGATCAGGGTAGTGAACATCCTCTGGCAATGGCAATTGTACGCGCTGCACATCAGCGCGGCTTATCATTAAAAAGCGTTGATGGATTTGAATCTTCCAGTGGCATTGGGGTGTTAGGACGAGTTGACGACAAACAGCTTGCACTGGGCAACACCGCATTGATGCAACAAATTGGAGTTTCAGTACTCAGCCTGACTTCCCAAGCGGAGCACCTGCGCACAGAAGGTGCAAGCGTGATGTACTTAGCGGTCAATCATGAACTTGCTGGCCTGCTTTCAGTCGCCGACCCAATCAAGCAAAACACCTTAGAAGCACTTGCATCGATTAAAGCATCAGGAATACGCATTATAATGGCCACTGGAGATGGCATTACCACAGCCAAAGCCATTGGCGCTCGTTTAGGGATTGATGAAATTTACGGCGAAGTTAAACCCGCAGACAAACTTGTTTTGGTCGAAAAGCTACAAAAAGAAGGTCGTATTGTGGCGATGGCGGGTGACGGCATAAATGATGCGCCTGCGCTTGCAAAGGCTGATGTAGGAATCGCCATGGGTACAGGCACGGATGTGGCCATGAACAGTGCACAAGTCACCTTGGTGCAAGGGGATTTACGAGGTATAGCAACAGCACGCTTGTTATCCATCGCTACAGTCGCGAATATGAAGCAGAATTTAACATTTGCCTTTATTTATAACTCATTAGGGATTCCACTTGCAGCAGGGTTACTTTTTTCATTGACGGGCTGGCTATTATCACCAATGATTGCAGCGCTGGCAATGAGTTTTAGCTCTGTATCAGTCATAGGCAATGCGCTTCGCCTACGCAACCACGGCCGCGCCACAAATAATGTAAAAAACGGAAGTTAAAATTCAAAAATGTTACAATCTCACTTTTAGACTGTTAACAATTTATTTTGAAATAACTCAAGTTTTGAACAAATTAGTCATTTTTGGTGTGGGTTTGATAGGCGGCTCAGTAGCGCTGGCTTTGAAAAAAGCAGGTTATGTAACGCACATAGTAGGCATTGGCAGAAGTGCAGCCAGCCTAAAAGAGGCCTTTAATTTAGGTGTAATCGACGCATACTCAGATACCTTAGAAGTCAACATACATGCAGCTCTAGAAGGTGCTAACTTAATATTGATTGCCGCGCCAGTGGCGCAAACAGCTAGCATTTTACAAAGCATTAAACCACAATTAAACAGCAGCACTTTCATCACTGACGCAGGTAGTACCAAGGGTGACGTTCTAGCTTGTGCAAAAGAAATTTTAGGGGAACAATTCAGTCAATTTGTGGGCGGCCATCCGATTGCAGGCGCTGAGAAAAGCGGCGTTAGCGCTGCAACAGCCGATTTATTTCTAAACAAAAATGTGGTGTTAACGCCTACCCAAGAAACCAATGTTCATGCAGTTGCAAG
>JBARQL010000043.1:0-9111 GCA_049643685.1 Methylotenera sp. | reverse complement strand
CCAGATTCACAATGGCGTAATCGTGCTGAATTTCCACGCGGCCGCGCAGAAATCGTAGCGTTTTTATCGCGTAAATGGGCAAAAGAGCTGGATTACAGGTTGATTAAAGAACTATGGGCGTTTGATGACAATCGCATTGCCGTGCGCTTTGCTTACGAATGGCATGATGAAGCAGGGCAGTGGTATCGTTCTTACGGCAATGAAAACTGGCAGTTCGATGTCAACGGCTTAATGGAGCTACGCTATGCCAGCATCAACGATTTACCGATTAAAGAAACTGAGCGACAATTCTTCTGGCCGCTAGGTCGCAGGCCAGATGACTATGATGGGTTGAGTGATTTGGGATTATGATGCTTATTTTGATTGAGCATCATGATGAGCAGAAATTTAATAGTAAGACGTGAAAAAAGTGCCGAGAGAAAAACGCTGCTCTGTAAGCCTTATAAATAAAGGCTTACAGAGCTGTGGTGATGAAGATAGCATAAAACATTACTCTTTTTGTTGCTCCGCAAGTTCTTTTAAAAACTCTGCCACATCCCACTCGCAGCCGGCACAGCCTGAAAGCGCACCAG
This sequence comes from Methylotenera sp., assembly GCA_049643685.1. Classification (GTDB taxonomy): domain Bacteria; phylum Pseudomonadota; class Gammaproteobacteria; order Burkholderiales; family Methylophilaceae; genus Methylotenera. Next base: position 8,539 of record JBARQL010000043.1, on the reverse strand, counting down.
TCCATCTCGAAATAGCTTCTATATCTAAACCTTCTTTAAACAGATTTTGAATTTGTCCTCTCGTGGTGCCGCTGCAAGCACACATAACTTCATCTTTTAAATGATCATCTTTTGTACTCATCATTAATCACTTTTACACCTTGAGTAGCACAATCACCGCACCACTGCCGCCATCTTCCGGCTTGGCTTGGGCATAGGCGATGACTTCATCTTTTTGCATCAACCAGCCGCGTAGTTTTTGTTTGAGGATGGGTTCGCGGTTGCGTGAGCCTAAGCCTTTGCCGTGGACGATTCTGATACAACGAATACTGCGTTTTTTGCAATCGCTGATAAAGCTTGCTACGTAAAGTCGCGCTTCATCGCTTACCAAGCCGTGTAGGTCTATATTGGCTTGAATCACCCATTTTCCACGGCGAAGTTTTCGTAAGATATCGGGCGAGTGGCCGTCACGTAAATAAAGCATTTCTTCGCCGGTTTCCAACTCGTAGGCGGGAATGTAATGATCAGACAACGAATCTACAAGCGCTTGTTGCTCATCGCGAAGAAACTGTTTGGGGATAGGTTTTGGCTTTTTTACCGGGTGAACGGCGCGGTCATCATTGGGTAACGGACGTACATCTTTAACTGCTTCTGTAAACAGACTATTTTCCTTTTCTGGAGTAGAATTCGTCACAATTTGTCGCACCGTTTGGTTTTGTAGGAGCGGTCCTTAACCGCGAAAAATATGGCTCGCATCCCACCACTTTTCGCGGTCACGGACCGCTCCTACATTATCATTATTTACTCAAATAACGTTCAGCATCTAATGCTGCCATGCAGCCCGTACCAGCGCTCGTGACTGCTTGGCGGTAGATGTGGTCTTGGACGTCACCTGCAGCAAATACGCCGGGAATACTGGTAGCCGTCGCATTGCCAGCGCGACCCATTTGCGTGACGATATACCCATTCTCCATCTCAAGTTGACCTTCAAAAATGTCGGTATTGGGTTTGTGGCCAATGGCAATAAACACGCCCATGAGCTTAATCTCTTTCGTAGCGCCAAAATCTGCACTGCCATCATTCACGTTTTTAAGGCGCATGCCTGTTACGCCACTATCATCACCCAGAACTTCATCCAGCGTTTGGAAAGTTTCTAAAACGATTTTCCCTTCAGCCACACGGGCCATAAGCTTATCAACCAAAATGGCTTCAGCTTTAAATTTATCACGGCGGTGTACCAGAGTTACTTTGCTGGCGATATTGGCTAGATACAGCGCTTCTTCTACTGCGGTATTGCCGCCGCCAATGACTGCAACTTCTTGATTGCGATAGAAAAAACCATCGCAAGTGGCGCAGGCGGAAACGCCCTTACCCGAATATTTTTCTTCAGAAGGAATGCCTAAATACTTAGCAGAAGCGCCCGTTGCAATAATCAACGCATCGCAAGTGTATTCACCACTATCACCTACTAAACGAATCGGTTTTTCGTTTAAGTAAGTAGTATGAATGTGGTCAAAAATCATTTCGGTCTTAAAACGTTCTGCATGTTTCTGAAAACGCTCCATTAACTCTGGCCCTTGTACACCATCCGCATCTGCAGGCCAGTTATCAACTTCTGTGGTGGTCATCAGTTGTCCGCCTTGTGCAATACCTGTAATGAGCACTGGGTTAAGGTTTGCGCGTGCTGCATATACTGCGGCTGAATAACCCGCTGGGCCTGAGCCTAAAATAAGTAAGTGAACGTGTCGTGTGGCCATGATTAAAACCTTTAAATGAAATCGAAAAATGTTTTCTCTAACGTTACATGGGTGTAATTTGCTAGATTTACAAGTGTTTTGACTTGCTATCAATGCAACTTTAAACGCAGTTGAAATTAGAATGATATTGTATTAGCTACGCAGTGACTTTGATACTGCTATAATTTGATTTAATGTTAAATTTGTAAGGTTTTACTATCTTGTTTTTCAAAAAATCAATGCCAGTGAATGCGCGACGCGAAGCGCAAGTGAGTAAATCTCATTCTATAGGCAAGTCGCTTATTAAAGAGGCTTGGTGGTTTGGCTTGGTACTAATTGGGCTGTTTCTCACGGTCATTTTATTTACTTATCATGGAGAAGATCCTTCATGGGTAAGTACAGGGCCAGATAACTCATTGATACATAATGCTGGTGGGAATGTAGGCGCCAAGATTTCTGCCATGTTGCTATTTTTATTCGGTTTTTCGGCATGGTGGTGGACGGTACTAGCTTTTTACGCCATGTGGTTTGTGTATTTGAAATTAGAAGTCGTCACACATATAGAAGGGCAGCATAGTGGAAAACCATTTTTACTGTTCAATTTTATTGGTTTTGGTTTGTTACTTATTGCCTCATGCGCTTTGGAGGCAGGTCATTTATTGAGTTTACCAGCCTCATTACCCGATAAAGCGGGTGGTATGCTAGGCGTAGCGGTTGATAAGGCGCTACGCGGAATGTTTGGCTACACTGGCTCCACCATGCTATTACTCATGATGTTTGTAGTTGGCTTCAGTCTGTTTACAGGCTGGTCCTGGATTATGATTACCGAGAAACTAGGTAAAGCGCTCATCACAAGTTACGAGTTTATCAGGTTTAAATGGCAAGATTGGCAAGATAGAAAAGCTGGGAAAGTGGTCGAGCAAGAACGTACGGAATTTGTGCAGACTGAGCGTAAGCGATCTGAAAATCGTGGACCAGTGTTGATTGAACCACCAGTACTTGAAGTCGCGCAAAGTGCGCGCGTGCAAAAAGAAAAACAAGCGCCGTTATTTGAATCATTGCCAGATTCTACCTTGCCACCCCTGCACCTATTGGATCCTCCATCCAGTGCTGTCGAGTTGCCATCTGCTGAGACGCTGGATTTTACCTCGCGCTTAATTGAGCGCAAATTAATGGATTTTGGCATTGAAGTCAAAGTACTCACTGCGCAGCCAGGACCCGTGATTACACGCTTTGAGTTAGAGCCTGCGGCTGGTGTTAAAGGTAGTCAAGTCACTAATTTGATTAAAGATTTAGCCAGAGCGCTATCGGTTGTAAGCGTTCGTGTCGTTGAAACGATTCCAGGTAAAACCTGCATGGGCTTAGAGATTCCTAACCCTAAACGCCAAATCGTTCATCTGTCTGAAATTATGAGTAGTCAGGCTTATGCCGATGTTCACTCTCCCCTGGCGATTTCATTAGGAAAGGATATAGCAGGCAAACCTGTAGTGGTAGACCTTGCAAGAATGCCGCATGTGTTAGTGGCAGGCACCACGGGCTCAGGTAAATCAGTGGCCATTAACGCGCTTATTTTAAGCTGGCTGTATAAGGCCGAAGCTAGCCAAGTGCGTATGATATTGATTGACCCGAAAATGTTAGAGCTTTCTGTGTACGAGGGCATTCCGCACTTGCTTGCGCCCGTGGTGACGGATATGCGGCAAGCCGCCAACGCGCTCAATTGGTGCGTGGCTGAGATGGAACGTCGCTATAAACTCATGTCGATGCTCGGTGTACGTAACTTGGCAGGCTACAACTTAAAAATCAGAGAGGCAGAAAAAGCGGGTGAAAAAATACCGCATCCATTTACCCTGACGCCTGATGACCCAGAGCCATTGATGGAAATGCCGTTGATTGTGGTGGTGATTGATGAGTTGGCCGATTTGATGATGGTGGTCGGTAAAAAAGTAGAAGAGCTAATCGCGCGTTTGGCGCAAAAAGCGCGCGCATCGGGTATTCACCTAGTGCTGGCGACGCAACGCCCGTCAGTAGATGTGATTACAGGACTGATTAAAGCTAACGTCCCTACCCGTATTTCATTTCAAGTGTCGAGTAAAATTGATTCGCGCACCATATTGGACCAAATGGGCGCTGAAGCGTTACTGGGTCAGGGTGATATGCTTTATATGCCACCAGGAACGGGTTATCCAGTGCGAATTCATGGGGCGTTCGTCTCTGATAGTGAGGTGCATAAGGTAGTGAATTACCTTAAAGCTCAAGGTGAACCAAATTACATTGAAGGTATCTTAAGTAACGAGGCAGAAGAGGGCGGGGCGGATTTTGCTGCTGGCGGTAGCTCAAGCGGTGGTTCAGAAGTTGATCCGTTATACGATGAAGCGGTTGGTATCGTCCTCAAAACGCGTCGTGCCAGTATTTCTGCGGTCCAACGTCAGCTACGCATCGGCTATAACCGTGCAGCACGCTTGATAGAAGATATGGAGCGCGCAGGTTTGGTATCTGCCATGCAAAGTAATGGTAATCGTGAAGTGCTTGCCCCACACAATGAGGTATAAAGTTTAATGAAGGGTTTGAATGTTTAAAACAAAAACGGCAATGTTAGTCTGCATTTTGGCAGCCCCCATATTCGCTCAAGCAGATGGAACTACCAGTCTTAAAAAGTTTTATGATGATACCAATTCAATCAGTGCTAACTTTCATCAAGTTGTGACCGATACCAAAGGTCAAAAGATTCAAGATGTCGTTGGTGTGATGCAGTTGAAACGCCCCAATAAATTCAGGTGGGATTATAAAAAACCGTTTGAGCAACAGATTGTGAGCGATGGCTCGCAAGTGTGGCTTTATGATATTGAGCTAGCGCAAGTCACGGTGCGTCCATTTAGTAAGGCCTTGAATGCTAGCCCTGCGGCGTTATTGGCAGGGGGCAATCATTTGGATCAAAATTTTAACCTCACGAATTTAAAACGTGATGATGGCCTTGACTGGGTAAGCGCAGATCCTAAAGATGTCGATTCAGGCTTTAGTAACATTGCTTTAGGTTTTAAAGGTAATAAACTCCAGGAAATGGACTTGGTGGATAGCTTCGGACATCTAACTAAAATTGTATTTACTGAGTTTAAAGCGAATCCAAGAATTGATGAAAAAGCTTTTACGTTTAAACCGCCCAAAGGTGTAGATGTGTTGGGGGAATAGCGTTGGGGTTCCATTAAGTCAACAAATGTTAAACCGACGAAAATAGAATATTGTTAAAGCCACTAAACTTTAGTGGCTTTTTTTGTAAAAAAACAACACTTTTATGCATATTTATCAATTTTTATTAGTCTGGTATAAAAAATATAATATCTAATTTTTTCAGTAGCTTGTATAGTATTCTTAAATAATATGCTTAGGATGGCAATGCACAACAGCAAAACTAAAAACCTGTTTAAATACGGCTTAATCTCAATTTTTTTGATGACCTCATCATTGGCGTTAGCGGATGATGTTGTGATTCAAAAAGCCCAGGCACTGATGCAATCTGGCGATTATAAAGCAGCCTATCAATTGCTAGAGCCATTAGAAAATGAGAGTGCGGGAGATATTGAATATGATTATCTATTGGGCGTGGCAGGTGTCGAGAGTGGTAACGTTACACGTGGCTTGTTTGCGCTGGAGCGAGTATTAGCCACGCAACCAGAACATAGCGAAGCCAGAACTGAAATGGCAAAAGCCCATTTTAAGCTTGGTGAAATTGAAGCTTCTAAAGCAGAATTTCAAAATTTGCTGGATCAAAAACCTACGCAAGAAGTGACTAATGCCATTGAACGTTACATTACAGCGATTGATAAGTCACAAGGACTGACGACTACTTTTGGTGGTTTTTTGGGGTTTGGTTTAGGCTACGATAGCAATGTCAATAGTGCTACTTCAGACAATAATATCTTTGTCCCTACATTTGGTGTGCTGGTCTCTAACTCATCCCCAGAACAATCAGATAATTTCATGAATTTTTCTGGTGGCCTATCTGTCCGGCATCCTTTCAATAAAGTGGTTTCTGCGTTTGCCAGTGTCTCAGGGGGCAGTAAGATTAACGGCTCAGAAACTGAATTTGATACCAGTAACATTGATTTTAATGCGGGCCTGCAAATCAAAAAAAATATCGATATTTATACAATCTCTGCCCAAGATGGCCGTTTTGATGTGAATGGTGAGTCATATCGTCGTGCTTATGGATTAACAGGTCAATGGCAAAGAAATGTCGATGATAAAAATCAGGGCAGCCTATATTTACAAGCATCTCGCTTAGATTATGCAGGCAATGAAACAAGGAATGCTGAGCGATTCGTGTTGGGCGCGGGATGGGCACATGTGTTTGCGGGAGATAAAAGCCCTGTTATGTTTTCGAATGCTTATGCGGGCAAAGAAAATGCACGCGCTAGCCAATCAGATTACTTAGATCATCATTTATGGGGTTTACGTGTGGGCGGTCAGATGTCATTCACTACCAAATTAATTGCTTACGCATCCACGAACTATGAGCGCCGTATTTATCAAGCTAAAGACCCCGCTTTTTTGGTCGATAAAGAAGATAAACAACACGAAGTTTCGTTAGGCTTGCGTTATATGCCTGCAAGAGACTGGTTGATTAAACCAGAGCTTAGTTATCTTAAAAATGATTCGAATATTGTGATTAATGATTTTGACCGTTATATGTTATCGATTAATGTGCGTAAAGATTTTCATTGGTAGACTGCAAGTGTTAATTTAAAAGATTTGTTTACGAGTTGAGTTGGCTAACAACTTTTTCATATTATGTTGAGAAAGTGACAATAGTGTTTAATTGTCGTCACTAAAATGGCCAAGAATTAACTATCTATGTTGATTATTATGTATTTTCCTGTGTAATTGGTGTCTACTGTTCTTGGAATGAATTTTGCTGGATTAAATATAAAACCAGCTAAAGTCGTGTTGATTATTTTAAATTTGTTTACTGAATGATATTCAGCTTAAAAGATGAGAGTAGAGTGAAATGAAAACCAATTTGAACCAAAATAATGTGAGTCAAACTAAAATAAACCAAAGCAAAACATATATTCTATTTTTCAATTTAATCGTTGTTGCTTTGATTACCACCGCTTTTTCAACCACAGTCCTGGCTGGCGTTGGTAAAGTGCAATTTGCGATTGGGAATGTGACTGCAGTAGGAGCGGATGGTGTCAATAGAGTGTTAGCCAAAGGCGCTGACATTAATAATGGGGATACAATTCAAACGGCGGATGGTCGAGCCCAAGTGCGGTTTGTGGATGGCGGCTATATGTCATTTCAACCAAACACTGAATTTAAAGTGGAAGATTATTATTTTTCAGGTCAAGCGGATGGCACTGAAAAAGGCATATTTAGGTTAGTAAAAGGTAGCTTAAGAGCGATTACTGGCTTAATCGGTAAAACGCACAAACCAGCTTGGCGCATGAATACACCAGTGGCAACGATTGGAGTACGTGGTACAGAAACGTTGAGTGAATTTAAAGATGGCATTTTAAGAGTAACGGTTGGCGATGGTGCTGCATTTCTTGAAAATAGCCAAGGGAATTTGATTTTATATCAAGGCCAAACGGGTGAAACCGATGGCAGGTTAGCACCTCAATATAGTGCACAGGAAGTTAAAGTAAGTGCTACTGCTCCAAGGAAAGCAGGAATAGGCAGTACTGAACACCAAAAAGACGCTAAAACGGAGGTTGATGAGGTTGATAACGCGACTAAGGTTGCTACCAATGATCGCAAAGATAAGCAATTTTCAGTCGCAGATGCCCGAGAAAGTAAGTCAAACAATAACGGTCAAAATGGCGAGATTTCACAAATACTCATTGTGGCGGTAGAAAAAAAATCCACTAGCCTTTTTGAAGGTGGTATAGCCGGCATTCCACAACTAAGTACATTGCACGCGAAGGCCGAATATACCGCGACTACACCAATTACCTTTCCTGGCAGTGGTATTATTGCCTCAACCGCGAATTTGACATCTACACTTGAAGTTAACTTTTCAAATTACGAGGCAGAATTTAAGGTGCAGTCTGATAAGTTTGTAGGTGGCGATTTAGATAATAAAATAATATCTGCAGACACGTCAGCCACGCTTAACTCAGCGACAGGTGCAATTCCTTTTACGACGGCCGTTCTAAAAACCTCTGGTGGTGGCTCAGATGGATTGTTGACGGTTAATAGCGCGCAATTAGGGGTTAACAATCTTTCACAAGCGAACATGACATACACTATTTTAGAAGGTGTGACAGGTGACACCGCAATCATTACTAACCAAGTTTTAAATGGCGAACTTGAATAACTAATTTTAGCTGTCTAACTGACCGCTAAATTGAAACGTTGAGTAGTCAAAACCATCTCTAGCTTTGCTATTGGTTAATTTAAAACCCAATTAAGTTATACTGGGAATCTAGTATAACTTAACGTTAATTTGTGAATAGTTTATTTCAAACCATCAGTCCACAAGCGCCTCTTGCAGAGAGACTGCGCCCCAAAACATTGGATGAAGTGGTTGGGCAGTCACATCTTTTAGGTGAAAATAAGCCGCTCAGGCTAGCATTTCAATCAGGCAAGTTGCCTTCCATGATTTTGTGGGGTCCACCAGGAGTGGGTAAAACCACATTGGCGCGCTTGATTGCAAATACTGCTGAAGCTGAATTTATTCCTATTTCTGCCGTACTATCGGGCATCAAAGATATACGCGATGCGGTAGAGCGTGCAGAGCTTACCCTGCAGCAGCACGGTCGTAAAACCATTCTCTTTGTCGATGAGGTACATCGCTTCAATAAAGGCCAGCAAGATGCATTCTTGCC
>JBARQL010000042.1:0-4266 GCA_049643685.1 Methylotenera sp. | reverse complement strand
TACGTGGTTACAAGGAAAAAGGCAGCATCAATACACCATTGGAACTTGCGATTCAGAACGAAATTGACCGCTTTAGCTTAGCGATTGACGCGATTAACCGCATCCCAAGCTTGCAAACTATAGGCGCACACGTTCAAGAAAAGTTACGCAACAGGCAGATTGAATGCTGTCGCTACGCCTATGAGCATGGCGTTGACTTGCCAGAGGAGGATGCTTGGACGTGGCCGGGCTAACCATACTGACGATTAACAGTGGCTCGTCCAGCCTCAAGGCGAGTTTATTTCTTGCTAATGGTGAGCGGCGGAACTTTCGCTACGCTGACGTTCATATAAAATCGTTTGATGCTTTGTTACGTGATTTGGGTAAGACTCAACCTGACTTGATTGGGCATCGGTTTGTACATGGTGGAGAAATCACTGATGCCGCACGCTTGATTGATGCCAGTGAACAAAAGCGCCTCGCAAGCATCAGCTACCTTGCGCCATTGCACATGCCTAGCAACCTGCTAGGCGTAGATTTATGTGCTACTCGGTTTGACTGCCCTCAAATCGCTTGCTTTGACACGGCTTTTCACGCCACCTTGCCTGAATTAGCCTACCGCCTACCTATTCCACAAGCAGTTAAATTACGCCGCTACGGATTTCATGGCATTAATTACGCCTATGTGGCGCAACAGTTACCCGCGTTTTTGGGTAAAGCCGCGCAAGGTCGTATTGTAGTAGCGCATCTTGGCAATGGCGCCAGCTTATGCCTGTTAGAAAATCTTCACTCAATCGATACCAGCATGGGTTATAGCGCTGCTGGGGGCATCCCCATGGCCACCCGAAGCGGCGATTTAGACCCTGGCGTGATGCTGGAACTTGCTAAACGCTACGACGAGACAGAGCTGTCAGAATTGGTTTATCAGCAAATGGGATTGTTGGCGCTTTCAGATGGTGAAAGTAGCGACATGGCTACGCTGATCAATAGCAAAAGTATAAATGCCAGATTTGCAGTGGAATATTTTGCGCGCCAAGTGCGTGCTGCAATTGGCGGTTTTGCTGCTAAATCTGGGGGTATTGAAGCTTTAGTCTTTACAGGGGGTATTGGCGAACACTCTGCCCAAGTGCGTGCAATGATTTGCGATGCTTTAGCGTTTCTTGGGTTCAACCTTAACGAAACCGCTAATCAATCACACTTTACCCAATTAAACACGCCTGCATCCAAACCAATTTTAATCATCCCGGCTGATGAAGAAGCTGAGATTGCACGTTTAGTTAACAATTTATTTTTGTCTGAAAAACCTAATCAATAAGGGGAATAATCATGACCATTGGTTCAATTTGCAACCACGAAGTTATCACTGTACAGCGTGAAGCCACCATACACCATGTAGCCTCGCTAATGCGGCAATATCATGTAGGCGATGTGGTGGTGATTGAAAATCGCAAAGATAAAACCGTGCCAATCGGCATTGTGACAGATCGTGACTTGGTAATTGAAGTGGTCGCCACCGAGCTGGATTGCAAAGTCATCACCGCTGGCGACATCATGGAGCACGGACTCACGGTGGTGAAAGAAAGTGCTGGCGTGTTTGAAGGTATCCAGATAATGACGAATAAAGGCGTTCGACGTCTACCTGTTGTTGACGATAGCGGTAGCCTGATTGGCGTTGTTACGCTAGATGACTTATTACAGCTATTGGCAAAGGAATTTGGTGCGCTAGGTAAATTAGTGGCTCGTGAGCAGAAAAATGAAGCCTCGAAACGGCGTTAAAGTTGGTAACCTTAATCATCAAAATTAAATAAATAGTCAAGAGTGTATTTTAATGATTTTCAAGACCATCTTTATATACATGCTCTAGAAGCCTTGTAAATAAAGGCTCTCAGGGCAGTGTTTTTTGCTCGGGGTTATTGATTAAAATTTTCACTGATGTTTAACACGGTTACAGGCCACGATGAAGGTTCATGCATATCAAGATACTTTCCCCACCTTATTGTATGGCCCCTTGTTTTTTTCATATTGCGTCTGGCATCTAACACAACGTTTGGCCGTTGGGTAAGCTGTTAAGCGCTCAACACTTACGGCTTCACCGCAATCCGAACATACGCCATAATCGCCGGCCTGTATTCTATCCAAAGCAGCATTCAAATCGTCCGCTTTTTGTAAGTGCAGGCCAATCATTGCATTGTCTAGGTCAATCATGGTGCCTGCCACCGCCTCGTCATCATTGTCAGCGACTTCGCCACTTACATCGGCAAAACTTGCTCTTAATTCTGGATTCATCTCGTCCTGTGTCACATGCACCAATCTGGCAAGTTCTGCTTCCATCTTCGCTTGTAGCGCGGAAATCTGTTGACTGTTTATTTTTGACATAAAAAGCTCCCGACCCTTATAAATTTACTTAAGTATATGAATCACCGTTCCAGCTTGTCAATATATACAAATTAGGAGCATTAAAGAATGCGGGTAAGCACGTAAGCGTTTACACGTAGACGTTTGCAACCCAAGGCCTGTTAGACTATAGTCGTTACTCGTGTGGGGGATTGTCGGGAGTCAAGTTGCGCTTTAAACAAAGTCTCGTAAAGCAAGTGTTAGGGCTAACATGTTGTCTGTTTTTTCAATTACAGGCCGTAGCAGAGTCGCTGTCTTCTACAATCAGCGGTAATGCATTTGAGTATACCGTTCTGGCTGGCGACACGTTGACTAAAGTTGGTGCACGTTTTGGCGTGGAAAGCAAGGTGCTGGCACGTGAAAATGCATTGAAATACAACGCAAAATTAGTCCCTGAACAAAAGCTGTTGATTGATAATCGGCACATCGTGCCAGAAGCGTCAATGGGCGATTTGCTGATTAATTTACCCCAACGCATGTTGTATTACCATAAAAATGGGGAATTAATAGCCGCTTACCCTGTCGGATTAGGCAGGCCAAGTTGGAAGACCCCATTGGGCGACTTTAGCGTGACGAGCAAAGTCGCCAATAAAACCTGGTTAGTGCCAAAATCTATTCAAGAGGAGATGCGACGCGAAGGTAAAGCCGTGAAAACGCAGGTGCCGCCAGGCCCAAACAATCCGCTTGGCAAATATTGGCTGGGGCTTAGTCTTTCTGGTGTTGGCATACACGGTACTATTGCACCCGCAAGCATATATCAATTTCAAAGCCATGGCTGTATACGTTTATATCCTGATGATATCGAGGCATTGTTTACGCAAGTTGAACGCGGCGTCACAGGTAGTGTTCGCTATATGCCATTGCTAATTGCTGAGTCGGAAGGTAAAATTTTTGTTGAAGTGCATCAAGATATTTATCACAATGGTGATATTTCAATGAAAGCACTTGAACAAATGGCACTTGACGCAATGTTGACAGAGCGTATTGACTGGGAACGCGCAAAAAACGTGCTGGAGCAACGAGATGGCATCGCGCGTGACGTCACCCTTTTAGGTAACACTCAAGCATTTTGAGAGGAGTAAATCATGAAAGATAAAATTTCGAAAGATCCAATCTGTAACTATAGACGCAATCTGCTTAAAGGCAGCATGGCGTTAGCGCTGGCGAGCTTAAGCCGCCCTACTTTCGCTGCTTTTCAACCGCAGAGTGTGGAAGCGCAAGCCAAAGAAACAGTCGTACGAGAACTCGCTTTTCATAACCTGCATACTGGCGAAAATCTTAAGGCAGAATACTGGTCTGAAGGTGGTTATTTGCCTGATGCACTGGCTGGTATTGACCATATTTTGCGCGATTTTCGTACCAATCAAGTGCTACCCATTGATCCGCAACTACTCGATTTGTTGCATAACTTACGGAGTACGCTGGGGACAAATCAACCGTTTCAAATTATTTCTGGCTATCGTTCACCCGCCACCAATGCAAATCTAGCCGCAAATTCTGATGGTGTTGCTAAGAAAAGTTTACACATGCAGGGCAAAGCCATTGACCTGCGCGTTGAAGGAACCGCTTTAAAAGACCTGCGCCAAGCCGCGCTATCATTACAAGGTGGTGGTGTAGGCTATTATCCTGGTTCCAATTTTGTACATGTGGATATAGGCCGACTGCGAAGTTGGTAACATATAGACTAAACACCCATTCGAGGTCATGTTTCGCTCAGTAACGATGAGGGTAAGGGTGCCCTTATGCTAAGCTCTATCAAATTATAATAATTGGAGCATCGATGAACGACCGTATTCAGCAATTGCTTGCACAAATCAATGCGCTTGAAGATGAATTACGCATCGCAGTCAACGAGCAACAATCCAGTATATTTTTTCAAATCAAAGGCAAGCG
>JBARQL010000041.1:0-7651 GCA_049643685.1 Methylotenera sp. | reverse complement strand
TTGCCGCTTTCACCAATGCCAAGCGATGCTCTTCGCGTTTTAAAATAGGTAAACAGTAATGGTGCGGCTGTATGCCGCCCCTGAACATATCATTACGGTTCATCAACAAGTGGTGCGCGGTAATGGTAGCGGCTACATTGTTTGGCGAAGTCATCACAAAATCTGCCGCATCTTTAGTGGTGATATGCTCAAACACTATTTTCAAAGCAGGAAAACTTTTCAACAGCGGAATCATGTTGCGCTCAATAAACACACGCTCGCGATCAAACACATCTACGTCGCTATCTGTTACTTCGGCGTGAACTAATAGTGGTACACCCAGCCTTTCCGTCGCCTCCAGTGCGCTTGCACACTTAAGCAAACTCGTGACGCCAGAATCACTATTGGTGGTAGCACCTGCCGGGTAAAGCTTTACACCATGGATTAAACCACTCGCTTTTGCTTTAGCGATATCTTCTGCGCTAGTGTTATCAGTGAGGTACAAGGTCATGAGCGGTTCAAAATTCATGCCCGTTGGCAATGCCTCTAAAATACGCTGGCGGTAAGCAATTGCCAACGCAGTGGTGGTGACAGGCGGGCGCAAGTTTGGCATGACAATAGCACGCGCAAATTGCCTTGCGGTATCTGGCAGCACCGCTTTAAGCGCAGCGCCGTCACGTAAATGCAAATGCCAATCGTCAGGTCTAGTGATTGTAAGGGTTTGTTTTGTCATCATAATGTATATTATATTTAAATAGTTACTGCCATTAACTATATCTTGTCATTTCAAGACCTTTACGGTCTCGAAATGACAGTGAATAGTGTCAGGTGATTACTGTTTAAGTTGCGTTTTTTAAGCTTAAGGCAAATTCGTATAAAACATTTTTCTTTTCATGGCTAATTTCGGCGGCTATTTTTACCGCTTGCTTGAGCGGCAATTCTGCCAATAACAATTTTAATACGCGAACCGCTTCTTCTGGTATTTCTTCCGCCTCTTTAATTACAGCCGCTTCAACCAGCAACACAAACTCGCCACGCTGTTGATTCGTATCCGCCTGCAACCAAGCACTGGCTTGGCCTGCAGAGCAGGTGTAAATGGTTTCAAAAGTCTTGGTGAGTTCACGCGCAAAGGTGATGGTTCGATCTTCGCCTAGCACTTTTGCAATATCCTCAACACTTTCTATAATACGATGGGGTGCTTCATAAAACACCAGCGTGACCGTTTGCGGTTTGAGCGTTTCTAATACTTTTCGCCGCGCCGCGCCGCTCGCTGGTAAAAAACCGTGAAATAAAAAACCACTTTGCGTGATACCGCTGGCAGAAAGTGCGGCAATCACCGCACTTACCCCGGGAATCGGCACCACTTTTACGCCCGCTTTGCGCACTAAATCGACCACCACCGCACCTGGATCACTAATACCTGGCGTGCCTGCATCGGTCACCAAGGCAATATTTTCGCCATTGTTAAGCTGTATTAATAATTTTTCAGCTGATTGATGCTCGTTATGCTCATGCACGGCAATGAGTTTTTTGCTGATGCCAAAATGCGACAACAACCCAGAAGTATGGCGTGTATCTTCAGCTGCAATCGCGTCTACACTTTTGAGCGTTTCAAGCGCACGTAGAGTAATATCGCCCAAATTTCCGATTGGCGTTGCGACCACATATAATGTACCCAAACTTATATACCCCGACCATTTAATCTAAAATCATTCATAACCGAGAGTTTACAACTTTGAGAATGTATCGCCTATGAAAATGAATAAAAACAATGCTGGCCTCGCCGCAGAAAAATTAGCTGCAACTTTCTTGGTGAACCACGGCCTTAAGTTGGTGACACAAAACTACCACTGCAAATATGGTGAAATCGATTTGATTATGAAAGAGGCCAAAACGCTGGTGTTTGTTGAGGTGAGGCTGAGATCAAATAGCCAATTCGGGTGCGCTGCTACTAGCATTACACCGCAAAAGCAACAAAAGCTTATTTTAACCGCGCAACATTATTTGCAACAACATGGCGATGCCCTGTGCCGTTTCGACGCGATTCTAATGGACCAAACGGAAGCAAGTCGCATAGAATGGATACGTAATGCATTTGATGCATAAAAGGCGTATCATTCGCAAAATTCAACGTGAGTTTTTCAATTGCTCTCAATTTTAAGGAGTCCTGAATGCATATCAACACTAAACAAACTGTCCTCAAACTTATTTTCTCTGCAGCATTAATTTCACAATTCACGGCCTGCGCGCCTGTTGTTGTGGGCGGTGCGGTGGCTGGCGGCGCAATGGCGGCCGATAGACGCACTTCAGGCATTTTTGTGGAAGATGAAAATATCGAGCTAAAAGCCTTTAAAGACATAGAAACGAATTTAGGTCAAGAAGCCCACGTGAATGTGACGAGCTATAATCGCAACGTGTTATTAACGGGTGAAGTACCCGCAGCAGAATCTAAAGCACAAGCAGAATCATTCGTGAAAAAAATTGAAAATACACGAGCGATTACCAATGAAATTGCCGTTGGACCAAAATCGTCACTCGGCTCACGTAGTAACGATACCTATATCACTTCAAAAGTTAAAACCAATTTCATCACTGAAAATAAATTCCCCGCGAATTACGTTAAAGTTGTCACAGAAAACAGCGTGGTCTATTTATTAGGCATTGTCACAAAAGCAGAAGGTGATGCGGCCGCAGAAATTGCCAGCAATACTGATGGCGTGACTAAAGTCGTTAAGGTTTTCGAATACTTGCCGTAAATACACCATGACCTTTATCATCAATTTAACGAATCAAACAGGTACCACAAAATGGAAAAAGCAGCAGTAGCAACGCAAACACAAGGTGAAATTGTGATTGAAAGCATGACCCGTGCAGGCAAGCAATTTCGCCCGAGTGATTGGGTGGATCGTATGTGCAGCACTTACGCCACTTTTGGCGAAGACCGTAAATTAAAATATTCACCCTACTTAAAACCAAAAGTGCTGAATGGCGTCAGATGCCTGGCGGTAGATTTAAAACTAAAAGCCATTAATCCGGAAGGGTTTGCGCAACTCATGCACTTTGCGGACGAAAATCAGCTGAATGTGCTGGATAGCGAAGGAAAAAGCATCGCGGTGCCAAGCTAGCTCACCTTAAAATGTGCGGCGAGTGTGTAGTTTTAGAAGCTCCTTACTCGCCAATCAATATCTCTCGAGAGAAAAACACTGCCCTGCAAGCCTTATAAATAAAGGCTTGCAGGGCAGTGCCAATAATGACACTTCATATTATGCGTTAGAAGCGTAAAAATTGATGCATCAGACCTTACTTTCCAGAACCGATAATCCCTTCAATGTATTGCTTGGAAACCAAGCCGCGTTTAATTTTAACCAGTTCACCTTTTGGGTTGTAAATATAAGTAGTCGGTAACGAATCTGCCGCTCCAATTTGTGCTGAAACTTTATCGTCGCCAAGGATGACGGGGTATGACATCAACATGTCATCCACAAACGTTTTGACCGATGATACGCTTTCATAATCAAACACCACTCCCAATACCATCAAATCTTTTTTTCTGCGATTGTCGTATAAATTCACTAAATCAGGCACTTCTTCCAGGCAGGGCGGGCACCACGTTGCCCAATAATTGACCAGCACCCACTTGCCTTGATAGTCAGAAAGTTTGTGCTGTTTCCCTGCCATGTCTTTCAGCACAAAATTTTGCTTGGTTACCGCTTCCGCTCCAACGTATTGGCTACTCAAGGCGAACGTTAAGCCAAAAAGTAAGTTAAGAAAAAGTTGCCGCATAGAAACCCTCAACATGTTGAAAGATGAAATAAACTAGTCTAAACATCAACATTATCATACAATCATATCATTGCTTGTATGCGTAAAAATTAAAAATGGCATTAATACTCAACTTACCGATTCTTAAAGAAAATCCCATTATTATTGCGGAGACACGCCCGCAAAAAATTAATCTTTACTTGACTAACTTGCGGGCGCAAAACCCGCTGGAGTTGTCGTCTTACTTGCTGAGCGAGCTTAACAACCTCAATCGTCAAAAAGTATCTCCAGCAAACCGAATTCAAGCCTTAGATACTTATCGCCCAATGTTGATAAGCGCATGCCAGGCGCTGGCTGAACAATACAGCGATGCCGCTTTGCCCTTACAAAATCAAGCAAAATCTGCGGCTTCAGCCGCTGAGTCACTATGGTTGGAGTTGGGTTACGGCTACAAACTGGCTTTGGTGGATTTACAAAATCAACTCATTAAAGTTGGCAAAAACTCCGCCATTTGCATACAGCGAGCCATGCATGCGATTGCTGAGCATGCCTTGGTCTATTATCAAACCTACGTGATGCCACCCAGCCACATTTGGGGCGATTTACATCAGCTTTATTTTTGCGCTGTTCAGCTAGGGGTTCATAATCTGAGTCTTCAAGAACCAAATACACAAATTGCTGAAAATGGAATCGCTCAAACAACCATTGAAAATACCTATATCCATGCATTACTGATGTCGCTTGCCGATACTCAGCACCTGACGCAAAAAAATATTCGACTGACTGCAACATTCTTGGCAAACCATCTTAAACAAGCGCACATTTCTTCTGTCGCACCATTAGATTCTGCAGCAGGAGCTTTTGTCATTAACCTCAAGTCGAATGAGCCGCCAGCCCCTTACAGCAAACAGCAATCCGCACCCAATCCTGTGACTGATATTCTATTGCTCACCATTGATCTGGTGCGCGCACTGCATTTGCAATTAAGTCACTTACAAAACAATCAACTCGTCAGCACGAGCCGCGACAACGAAGTTGACCTGCTCACTTACCTGATCAAACATTGGGGAATCAGCCCAAAGCGCTTATTCAACCGTTTAGCCAAAAATGGAGACTTAGAATTAGTGAATGGAATCTCTGAGATTCATCAAATGACCAACCAAGGCATTCCCGTGGTCAGCAAAGAAAGCGTGCCATTAAAACGCTTAATGCCGTCACGCTGGCAAATACTTAATATTAGCGCTACAGGTATATCGATTCGTCGCCACCCAACCGCCGAAAAAAACATTCAGATTGGCAGTCTGCTCGGAATTAAAACAAAAACTGAACCACATTGGTCATTGGGTGTGGTACGTTGGGCCAATTGTAAAAGCCGAGATAAGTTGGATATAGGCGTACAGTTGATTGCACCACAAGCACAAAGCATCGCAGTGCGTATGGATAAAAGTGACATCGATGAAACGGTGTTGCTCATCCCGGAAAATATTGCGACAAAACAAAATGCCAGCATAATTGTTCCTAGAGGCACTTATGCACCTGCACGCCAGTTTGCCTTAAAATACAACAATGAAATCAAGCACGCTATGCTGACTAAGCTCATCGATCGTTCACCACATTTTGAACGAGTGCAATACAGCGTGATTGATTAACCCGATTTCATTGTAAGGTGAATTGCCGATTGATGCGCTTCTCAAATCGAGATATTTCATCATTTAGAAAATAATATAAGCATTAAGCGCTTCACTAAAGCCTAATTTTTCGTTACGATAGGCGTTTACTTTAAAGTATTACTTAATTAGAGGTTTTCCATGAGCGAACATATTACCCACCTGAACGACGCGAGTTTTGAACAAGATGTTCTACAATCTCAACTTCCTGTTTTAGTAGACTACTGGGCGGAATGGTGTGGACCGTGCAAAATGATTGCACCGATATTAGATGAAATTTCCAAAGAATATGCAGGTCGCCTTAAAGTAGGTAAACTGAACATCGATGACAACCAATTGACACCGCCAAAATATGGCATACGCGGCATTCCCACGCTCATGTTATTTAAAAATGGCAATGTTGAAGCCACCAAAGTCGGCGCGTTATCAAAATCTCAATTAACCGCTTTTATTGACAGTAACATCTAAACCCATTACGCTACACATATCTTACGATGCTTGGTTTTTGATTCACTTCAAAAGCGTTAATTAAACCAAGCATTTTTAGTCCCACCCATTTATATTAATCTGTATTTCAATACCCCACACACCCTTGCTTTAGTGAGCCTTCATGCACTTATCCGACCTTAAACACCTTCCCGTTACTGAATTAGTAGAAATGGCGCTTGCCAGCGAAATTGACAATGCAAGCCGTATGCGCAAGCAGGATTTAATTTTTGCAATCTTAAAAAATAAAGCTAAAAAAGGCGAAAGCATTTTTGGCGACGGTACCTTAGAGGTTTTACAAGATGGTTTTGGCTTTTTGCGCTCGCCTGACACTTCTTATCTAGCTGGCCCCGATGATATATACGTGTCCCCTTCACAAATTCGCCGATTTAACCTGCATACGGGAGACAGCATACAAGGGGAAATTCGCATCCCGAAAGACGGTGAGCGTTATTTTGCATTAGTTAAAGTCGATGTCGTGAACGGTGATGCGCCAGAAAACACCAAGCATAAAATACTATTTGAAAACTTAACGCCACTTTTCCCTACTATTCCGCTCACATTAGAGCGCGATATTAAAGGCGTAGAAAACATCACCAGCCGGGTGATTGATATGATTGCGCCGATTGGTCGTGGCCAACGTGGTTTGTTAGTCGCCAGCCCGAAAAGCGGAAAAACAGTGATGATGCAAAATATTGCTCACGCGATTACTGCGAATCATCCTGACGTGATATTGATTGTGCTGCTCATCGATGAACGCCCAGAAGAAGTGACGGAAATGACCCGCTCAGTCAAAGGCGAAGTCGTTGCATCAACCTTTGATGAACCTGCCACTCGACACGTGCAAGTGGCCGAAATGGTGCTTGAAAAAGCCAAACGCTTAGTTGAGCACAAAAAAGATGTGGTGATTCTGCTAGATTCAATCACTCGTTTAGCCCGCGCTTACAATACTGTCATCCCTTCATCAGGCAAAGTATTGACTGGCGGTGTGGATGCAAATGCATTGCAACGCCCTAAACGCTTTTTTGGTGCCGCACGTAATATTGAAGAAGGTGGCTCACTCACCATTATCGCTACAGCCCTAGTAGATACAGGCTCACGTATGGATGATGTGATCTATGAGGAGTTTAAAGGTACGGGCAATATGGAAATTCATCTTGATCGTAAAATGGCCGAAAAACGCCAGTACCCTGCAATCAACGTGAATAAATCTGGTACGCGACGTGAAGAGTTATTGATTGAAAAAGACGTATTGCAGAAAATTTGGGTACTTCGTAAACTGCTTTACCCAATGGATGATATTGAGGCGATGGAGTTCTTGCTAGACAAAATCAAAGCCACAAAAAACAATGCTGACTTTTTTGACAGTATGCGCAGGGGCTAATCTTAGCTATCAACCTTGCATTGCAAGCCGAATGTAAATATAATGCTCGGCTATTACAAATTCACGCGCCGCTATTGGCGAAGCAAACTACTAAATGCCGTATCATTCGGCAAAATTGAGGCTCAAATTATGAAAGATGGAATTCACCCAGAATACCGCGACGTTGTTTTTCAAGACATCGGTGCAGACTTTAGTTTTATGACACGTTCTACTATCGTGGCGCGAGACAAAATCAAATGGACAGACGGTAAAGAATATCCGTTAGTTAAAATTGAAGTTTCTTCAAAATCACATCCATTTTACACAGGTAAACAAATGATTCTAGACACGGCTGGCCGTGTTGATAAATTCCGTAAAAAATACGGCATGTAGT
>JBARQL010000040.1:0-32973 GCA_049643685.1 Methylotenera sp. | reverse complement strand
ACCGCGTTTAACGACCGCCGCTGGGCTGGTTTAAGTCCGCGTGAGCGTAAGCAAACCATGATTCGCTTTGCCGATTTACTCATCGCGAATAAAGATGAGTTGGCACTGTTGGAAACGCTAGATATGGGAAAGCCGATTTCTGCCAGTCTAAGTGTGGATGTGAATTCAGCCGCAAATTCGTTGCGCTGGTTTGGTGAAGCGATAGATAAAGTCTATGACGAAATCGCTCCCACAGCAGACAACACACTGGCCATGATTACGCGCGAGCCGATTGGCGTAGTCGGCGCCATCGTGCCGTGGAATTACCCGATATTGATGGCGTGCTGGAAGATTGCGCCCGCCTTAGCTTCAGGCAACAGCGTGGTGTTAAAACCCTCAGAAAAATCGCCGCTAACCGCATTAAGGCTAGGCGATTTAGCGCTGGAAGCGGGCATTCCTGCAGGGGTGCTCAATATCATCCCAGGTTTTGGCGAGCAAGCAGGCACGCCACTGGCGATGCATATGGATGTGGATTGCATTGCTTTTACAGGCTCAACCGGCGTAGGTAAAAAAATTCAAATCATGGCTGGGCAAAGCAACCTAAAACGTGCCTGGTGCGAGCTGGGCGGAAAATCGCCCAATATCGTATTTGCGGATTGTAAAGATTTAGATAAAGCCGCTGCGGCAAGTGCAGGGTCGGTTTTTTACAACCAAGGTGAAAGCTGCAATGCGCCTTCCAGGCTTTTGGTTGAGCGTTCAATTAAAGACGTATTCGTACAAAAAATACTCGCAGAACTCAAAAGCTATCAGCCGGGTGACCCGCTAGATGCTAACACTAGCATGGGTGCGCTGGTTGATTGCGGGCAAATGCAAAATGTATTGAAATACATCGCCAGTGGTAAAGCGCAAGGCGCGAATTTGCTGGCGGGTGGCGAACAAGTGCGTACAGAAACAGGTGGTTTTTACGTTAGCCCAACGGTGTTTGATGCGGTCACAAATGACATGTCCATCGCGGCCGAAGAAATATTTGGTCCAGTGCTTTCGATTATTGCATTTGATACGGAAGAAGAAGCCATCAAAATTGCAAATGACACAGAATATGGCCTGGCAGCCGCCGTGTGGACGCAAAATTTAAGCCGCGCACATCTGGTCGCAAAGCGTTTGCGGGCTGGCACGGTGCATGTGAATAGTTACGATGAAGATGACATCACGGTGCCCTTTGGCGGCTTTAAACAAAGCGGCAATGGTCGCGATAAATCGTTGCATGCGCTGGAGAAATACACAGAACTTAAAACGACTTGGATACGATTGCAATAAATGCGAATTTTTATTCATTTAAATCGGTCTTTCCGAGTACTGCTCTGTGAGCCTTTATTTACAAGGCTCGCAGGGCAATGATTTTCGCTCGGAGGAATTTAGTTCTGTTTTTTTATCAAAAATGGGGAAAAAATAGGCAATATCGCACTCTGCAGAAATGTGTGTGGCTAATTTCAATGCATCGTTCATGAGTGCGTTTATGCATTCATCTATTTAGGAAAAGTAACATGATTACCAATAAACACTTACATGAACGCCGTCTCGCCGCCACTCCGCGCGGCATCGGAGTGATGGCAAATTTTTTTATTGCGCGTGCCTTAAACGCTGAAGTGTGGGATGTAGAAGGTAAGCGTTACATTGATTTTGCAGGTGGTATTGCAGTGCTGAATACTGGCCACAGGCACCCAAAAATGGTGGCGGCGATTGAAGCGCAATTGCAACAATTTACCCATACCTGCTACCAAGTGTTGCCTTACGAAAGTTATGTTACTTTAGCCGAGCGCATCAACAAACTTACGCCTGGTAACCATGCTAAAAAAACCTGTTTTTTTTCAAGTGGGGCAGAAGCCGTTGAAAATGCAATCAAAATCGCCCGTGCTTATACCGGCCGCCCAGGCGTGATTGCATTTTCTGGCGCATTTCACGGCCGTACTATGATGGGCTGTGCGCTGACAGGCAAAGTTGCACCGTATAAAATTGGTTTTGGCCCTTTTCCTGCGGAGATTTACCATGCGCCTTTCCCTGTGGATTTGCATGGGGTAAGTGTTGAAGATTCGATTAAAGCGATTCATACGCTTTTTAAATCGGATATTGACCCCAAGCGCGTTGCCGCGATTATCTTAGAGCCAGTGCAAGGTGAAGGCGGTTTTTATGTGACGCCACCCGCTTTTATGCGCGAGTTACGTGCCTTATGTGATGAGCATGGTATGTTGCTGATTTATGATGAGGTACAAACAGGCTTCGGTCGTACAGGAAAAATGTTTGCCGCAGAACATTACGATGTCACACCAGACATCATCACGCTGGCAAAAAGCATGGCGGGTGGTACTACTTTATCTGCCGTGTGCGGCAAAGCTGATGTGATGGATGGCCCCGCGCCAGGCGGTTTAGGCGGAACTTATGCGGGTAATCCGCTTGCTATCGCCGCTGCTCATGCAGTGATTGATATTATAGAAGAAGAGCAATTAGTGGCTCGGGCGAATGTTTTAGGTGAAAAACTTACCAAACGCTTAAAAGCCGCGCAAGCTAAAACACCCAGTTTAAAAGAGGTGCGTGGGTTAGGTTCGATGATAGCCGCAGAGTTCTTTGACCCTAAAACAGGAGAACCCTCTACTGAGGCAATGAAACGCGTGCAAGCCGCCGCGCTCGAAGAAGGTTTGATCCTGCTAAGTTGTGGGGTCTATGTCAACGCGTTGCGTTTTTTATATCCACTCACGATAGAAGATACAGTATTCGATGAAGCGCTGGATATCATTGACCATGCTTTATCAACCGTACGATGATAAAGCTGTCATGGCAATTCATCGTCATTGCCGTCTATAATCAATTTATTATACAAAATCATCACTGACAATCATAACCATGACTCTTAATAATTCACCTTCAAGTGATTCGATTTTTAAAACATCTGCTGGACTTGTTGATACGATAAAAACGTCATTATTGCAAAGCAAAAAAACGTGGCTTATCGGGGCTTTTTTGCTGGCTTGTGCGGTTTTCTCTGCTATTATTTTTCGTATTCCACACGTGCAAAACAATCAAAATGCCATCAAGCTTGAGCAACCAGATGTATGGATTCACAGCCAGAATTTTTCATTATTACCGCATGATTTACTGCAAGTGCCACTGCTCAAAAGTTTACTAACGGAGGATTTCGTTTATTTTTATGCGCAGGACGAAGATTGGCTGAGTTTGCAAGGCGCGATGCGTCGCATCAGTTTTGAGCATGACTTGAATTGGTCGGATGAGTTACTGAAAAACATTGCCAATGCACCAGCTGATTTGTATATGTGGCACGATGATAGCCATGCACTACGCTATTGGGCGCTGAGTTTAGAGCGCGACCAATTCACCACCATCGCGCAAAAACTGGCGACTTTAAAACTCACTGCAGATAGGCAATTGCATGAAATTGGGACGATTAACATGGGCGGTGACAGGGTGCCGGTGCTTCAAGTGTCATTATCTCCACGCCGCCAAATGGTGCTAGCTTCACACAAAAATAGAATGGTGCTGCTGTCAGATGCTGTGATGGCGAGTCTTGAAGGTGAAGAGTTAGACAATCAAGCCGAAGCTTTGATAAAGCGTTTGCTTGCTGACGACGCTGCAACGCGCGCGCAAGTGGTTTCAGAATGGCAAGTGTCTAATAAAGCCAACTCAGTGATTGAGTCCAAACAAACCATTTTACTGTCTAACCGCTTATTTGCTCAGGGCTATGCTGCTTTTGTGCCTAGCATGCGCGCGCTTCGTTTTGATTACGATGGCAAGACTTGGCAGACTCAAGCCAATATAATCCCGACCGCATTTGACCCAAAAATATGGACGCATCTACCAGCCAACGCAGCTTTTTGCGTAAGTACGCCGATCGATTGGGGGCAAGTGCAAAAAGCTTTAGATGGCGCAAAAGCTTTAGGTAAGGCACCAAAACTAACCGCTGAACTAGCTTCTACAGGCGCCGTTTGCTGGTATGCTGAAGAGGGCGATGTTATATCTCAGCCATTGTTTGTGGCGTTACGTCAATCAGGCAAAAGCGCACCTGAGCCATTTGCTAGTTTATTTGATTGGGGCGTAGCGACTAATCAGGATTATCTAAAAGAGGTGCTTGTATTGAGCAGGCAAAAACGTAATTTGAACAGCCAACTAGAAAGTGCTCAATACAATCTTGAGCAAGCAAGGCAAGAAAAAGTTGACCCTAAATTAGATAAGGAACAGAAAGTAGCTGAAGAAGCGGCCATTGATGCACGTAAGGTGGCTGCAAAGGCCGCCGTAGAGGTTGTGGAAAAAGAACTGGAGGCGATTGCCCCGAAAATTAGCGCAGCGAAAGAGGCCGCAAAGGCGCCGGCATTGATAGCGAAAGAAAAAACGGTGGAAAAAGATGGTGAGTTCACTATATTGTCACGCAAACTTGCGATTGATTCGGAATCAAAAAATAGCCCAAGGCTGGCTTTTGATCAAGAGGTGGTTTATTTTTCTACCAACCAGGCTTTGATAGCGCGCGCAGTGGCGGTTGGGCAGAGAAAGCATCCTAACTTACAAGAGTCTACAAAAGTTTTAACTGCATCGTCACAGCAATTTCTATTTGTGAATCCGAAAAAACTTTCCACCCTGCTGATAAATACGGGACATGAAGCATTGCCGCAAGAAACTAAAAATCGCTTGCGTGCCGCTTTTGATTACCACATGCCCGCGCGATTACAAGCTTTGGCTAAACAAGCGCCATTTAGTTTGGCCTTGGATTTAGAAGATGGAAAGCAAAAACCAAGAACTGGCAGCACTGATAATACAGACCTTTGGCAAACGCTCACATGGCATACCGCGCAATCATTTTAGCGAATGTTCATGCAAACTTTAAACATGAAGCCTACGCAAGCTTGCTCGCCAATACTGGTGCGTAGGCGTGTATTAAGTCAACTTGCTGTGTTGCTTTTGATTGCAACAAAATCGCTGAGCGCCTCGGCTTTGATGCCCGATGGCTTAAGTATCAATAACGCAATCACTAAACTACACCTTACTAAGCAGCAAGCGCAAGCTTTCCGGAGTTGGTTGCAACTCATCGTGCATCAGCAATTGAATCGCGGACCAACGCCGCGTTGGCAGCAACGCGATTGTGCTGGCCTGATGCGCTTTGCCAGTGCCGAAGCCTTACGCAATCACGATCATGCCTGGCTCAAAGCCAATGGTTTCTTAGGTAAAAAATTACCGCCTGAACTCAATTTATCTGCCGAGCAATTGACCGGATTAAGGCATGTTTGGTTACGCTCAGATGGCAGCCAAGGGGCATTTGTAAGTGCGCTGGAACTGGTGCAAAACAACACTCAGCCTATCGGGCGTGATATAGCGCATGTTGAAGTTGCCGATGTGTTGCTGTTTGACCAAGGCCAAGATCAGCATTTGATGATTTGGATGGGCCAATATATGGCTTATCACACAGGCACTGTCACTCTGCAAGATAATGGTTTGCGTGCATATCCCTTAGCCCAGTTGATGGCTTGGAAAGATACGCGTTGGCAACCGCATGCAGGCAATCCCAATTTTATTGGCATTTTTCGTCTTTATTTTTTGAATATAGCATCTTGAATTTAACAACTTAAATGATACATTTTGAGCATATTATGAAATTAAATAGTTTAATAAAAATAGCATTCAAAATAATTACGGCTAGTTTTATCTTACTCAGTTTAAATGTTGCACATGCCGATGAAGGCAGCAGTAATGCGGGCTTTTTTATCCTTTCTGATAGAAGTTACAGCACGCAAGAGCAAGCGCAAATTCGGTTGGAAGTGCAAGACGTGAACGCCGTGCACAACAATGCGGGCATTGATATTGCTGTGTACAAAGTGCCAAACCCGATTGAGTTTTTACAAAGACAAAGTAACCTTCACCGTATCAATACCAAAGCACAATCTGCACAAGAGGGCGTTTGGAATTCAATTGTGGCCATTTGGGATTATGTGGCACGTAGCGCACGCGACCTTGCTAGAAAGTTTTTTTCCGAAGATGCGCGTCAAAGTACCGTGACTGCAGCGCCGGATTTACATATAGAAAAAATTAGTCATCCACTAGTTAAAAACAGCGCTTACAAGCCGCTTGAAGGCTATGAAATGACCACGCGTTTTCGCTACCCGCTGCAATATGGTAAAGATGTTAAACCAGCCCAAGCGATATTAGACGGCGCCAATGTTGAAGGCAATATTGAAGGATTTCAAACCGATGGCAGTAATACTGGGCTTAGTCCAGCCGATAAGCAAGAAGCACCGTCAGAGCCGTTTAGCAATGGGAATGTGTATGTGCCTATCGGCAAATTGCAACCAGGTTTGTACATTGTAGAAGCCATGTTAGACGAGCAGCGCGCCGTCACGATGATGTTTGTGGGTGATACGGTCGCCGTAACTAAAACTTCAACTACAGGCCTGTTTGTTTGGACAGTAGACCGCATCACAGGCGCACCTGTAGCTGATGTCACTAGCCATTGGAGCGATGGCGTGGGTGAGTTAGCCTCTGGTGTCAGTAATGCGCAAGGATGGGTGCAGCTTAACCACGCCGCGCCTGAGCAAACCTATTTGTACGCGTTGGACGTGAAAGGCGGCGTGTTGATTTCAGAAAACTATTACTACAATAGCGAAATTTATAACACCAAACTGTACGCCACTACTGATCATCCGCTTTATCGACCAGGTGACACAGTGAATATTAAAGTGGTCGGCCGTGAATTTATCAATGCACGTGATTCCAAACCTTTGGCAGATGCACCGATTCAAGTCACCGTGCTAGACCCAAATGGCTTGCCTGTGGCTAACCAAACGTTGCAATTTACTGGTAGCGCAGGTGGCGATACCAGTATTAAATTACCAGCAACCAGCACAGCTGGTGGCTACGATATTCAAATGACTTATTTGGGTGAAGTCTATAGCGCGGCATTTAGGGTGGCAGACTTCCAAAAGCCGCATTTTGAAATCAACGTGAACGTGGATAGTGGCGACTTAAAAACAAGGCAGGTGATTCCTGTGCAAGTGCAGTTGCGCTACCCTGATGGCAAACCCGTCAAAAATGCAGAGGTGGATATTGATCTTAAAGCCCAAGCGCTCAGTATGGTGGAGGGCGATTTAGGTTACAGCGGACAATTCCCGATTAAGCTCTCTAGTCAAAAATACCAAACAGACGGCAGTGGCAATGTAAAAATCAGCTTGCCTGAAGTAAAAGAACCTAGTCGCTATATTTTATCGACTTTAGCGACTGATGGCGCGGCTTATCGTGTACGGCATACACAAGAATTATTGATAGAACGTGCAGTTAGCATCTGGCATGTCGATGCGCCAAGCCGCTTTACCATGCCTGACCAATCAGTGCATTTTGCGTTAAGTGTTGACGTAAAAAAACAAACAGAAAAACCTCAAGTATTAAAATCAACGACACCAAGCCAATGGAAATGGGTGCGTTTGGAAGATCAAAGCCATGATGCTGGTGTAATTCAAGATGTTGGCAAAGGTTTTGATGTGAAATTTGCAAAATCTGGTTCATATACCGTGAGCTTAATCAGTGAAGATGGCATTTTGCTTGGCGCCACCAGCCATTGGGTGAGCGGCGCAGATTTAAAAGTGCCCGTCGGTCATATTGAAGTGGTGTGGGATAAAACCAGCTACCAAGTGGGCGAAACTGCCAGTGCGTTGATGAGCTTTTCTGAACCAATTGACCATGCTTTAGTGACTTTAGAGCGTGAAAATATTGATCAAAGTAGTTTGCTTAATCAGCCTGATGCTTGGCTAAAAAGTACACGAGTAGCACCACAGCAATGGCGTGTGAATGTGGCAGTGACTGAAAACTTTGCACCGAATTTAACGCTTTCTGTGGCTTACGTTAAAAATAATGAATTTGTGTTTGAAAACGCAGGCATTTTGGTGACCAACGCCAAAGTAAATGTGCGTGTAACACCAGATAAAAAGCAATATGCACCAGGCGAAATGGTGAAGTTGGCGATTGATACTTCTATGATTGCCGCTGATGGCAAAGCCACCAATCATGCGGTACCTGCGCAGGTGAGTTTGGGCGTGGTGGATGAAATGATTTACGTGCTGCAACCTGAAATTGCGCCGAATATTGTCGACTTTTTCTACCACCCAAGACGCAATAACGTGCGCACGCAATATAGCCAATCATTCATTGGTTATGATTTATCGACCAACCAACTTGGCAAATCGCCAAACTCTCACAGCACGCACGAGCGCGCTACTAAGCTATTGGAACGTCCTCGCCGTGATGATGTAGACACCGCTTTATGGGCACCAAAAATCATGACGGATGCCAATGGTCACGCGGAAATCAGCTTTAAAATGCCAGATTCACTCACGCGCTGGCGCATGACGGCGCGCGCTATGACCGCTGACGGTATTGTAGGGCAAAGCACAAGCGATATTTTGAGTTATAAAGATTTTTACATTAAATGGACGAGTCCAAAATGGTTGCGTAATCAAGACACTGCGACAGGCAATATCGCCATTTTCAACCAAACCAATCAAGAGCAAAAAGTAAAGGTGTCGCTACAAGGTGCGCTGGTACAGGTTGAAAACGTCACGTTAAAACCCGGCATTAACTTTGTAGACGTACCGCGCAAAGGTGCGCAAAGTGGCGAGTTGATGCTCACATTATCGCAAACTGAAAAAGTGGTTGATCGTTTAACGATTAACCTGAGTAGCCGTCCCGATGGCTGGTTAACGCGTTATCACAAGCTCATTAGTCCGCAAGAAGGGGCGCTGAAGTTGGGCTTACCAGCCGATGCGAGCAATATCAGTTTACGTTGGATGGATAGCTCACGTGCAGCGTTTTACCGAGTGGTGGATGATTTAGTCGACCAGCCATATGGCTGCGTTGAGCAAACTTCCAGTCGTTTAATTCCACTTGCATTGGCGTATCAATCATTATCGGAAGATGATCCGCGTAAAAACGTGATGATGCGTCAGCTTTACACGCATCGTTTGCGCTTAGCGAGCATGGCTGGACCAGAGGCAAAATTTGGCTGGTGGGGCGCTGATATGACTGCAGACCCGTTTATCACCACTTATGCCTATTTTGCTGATTGGCGCACTGCTCAGGTGCTTAAGCTTAATATGCCTGGTGAGCACTGGGAGCGTCTAACTAAATTGTACAGTGAAAGCGGTTTTGAACAGCCTGTCTGGCAGCGCGCACTGATGCTTGATTGGATGGGTCAAATGGGCTTGCCCACACAGTCAATGGTGACCAGCTTAGCCAACGATTTAGTTAATGGTGAAAAATCATCAGCTATTGACCGTCAATATGGTCATCATGATAGTTGGGTGCTTAGTGAAGAGAGCCAGCAAACACGAGATTTAGCCACGGTTTTAACTAGCAAATTGCTCACATCTAATGTTGATGGTTTTAGTGAAAATGTAAGCGCCGCAGTGGAGCGTGTAAAAATGCAAGAAAGCTTGGTGGCTAAAGCATTGCTACATGCGACTGAGCATGAAAAAGCCGATGTGGATGTGTTGCTTTCTTTAGCGAGTGCTGAGAATGCCACAATAGATCGCGCACTGATGCTGATCTGGGTCGATGGTACGAAAGTCGGTGCTTCAAATCAAGCGGTGAAGACAGAGGTGCCGCCTAAACCTTGGTATTTTAAAACCACGAACACAGGCAGCATTGTCTATGCTTGGCCACTGAATCAGGCAATAACGCTGCCTGAATCTATCTCCACGACTAATAATGCGGTTGTGAGCTATGACAGCAATACCGTCGCGAGCAAAAGTACGTTGCCAGCGAGTTTGGTTCGTCAGTTGTTTTTACTAGAAAAACAACAGGATGGTAGTTTTCAATCGGTATTGGTTGATGTTGGCGATGCGGTGAAAACAGATGCACTGTATTTAGAAACACTCACGCTAACTCCGACCAAACCAATGCGCTATATGATGATTGAGGCGCCGTTAGCAGCAGGTGCGCAGGTGGAAGTTGGCACTTGGGGCATTAACATTAAAAACCAGAGTGTAATGCCTAAAGCCAATTTTCAAGAGCTACCAGGGCGTTATGCAGCGCCAGTAGGCGATGTCGACAAGGAAGTGGTCATACAACATTTGATTCGGTTTAGCCAGCGCGGCACTTATGTGTTGCCTCCAGCACGTGCTTACAATATGTATCGCCCTGACGCGATTGTGTTAGAAACAGCAGCACGGAAAAGTATTCAGGTGAAATAATGGTGCGGTGGTGCTTGTTATCTTTCTTGATTGCCAGCAATAGTGCGGTAGCGCTGACTACTCTCGATAATCAAGCAAGCGTATGGCGGCAGGATTGGTGGATGGCCAGCCAAAACCCGCAACAACAATCTGCAAACTGGCTAGTGGGTGATGTAAAAAAACTACCAACCAAGGTACCGTTAGGTAGTTTATGGAAGTTATACGTATATAACTTTCTCGTTGACCAAGGTCTGCCAGAAAAGCCTTATCAATGTCATGCAGGTAAAGCGGCGACGGTGGGCGACGAATATTGCTGTAGCCAAAATGAAAGTATCAGCCGCGATACCGCCCTGGCACGCTCATGTGGTGCTTACTTTGCACCGAAACGTCTGCAAATTGATGCTGCCAATTGGCAACAATATTGGCAAAAAAAAGCGCCTGATGTGAAATGGTTGCATGCAATCAGCGACATGCAACCTCAAACACAAATATCGGTGCAAGAATTACTGACATCGCTCAACAGTCTTTCGTCAAGCAGTGTTGCACAAAGTCGGCAGGCATTACTCGGACGTTTGCTACAACCGCAGTGGAGTTCTTTATTACCTCACTTGGGTGGGGCGTATCGCTTTAAAACGTTTACTTGGCAGCACCCGCAGTATGCTGGGGCCTATTTTGGTGGAGCTGCAGGCTGGTTGGCCGATGGCACGTCGTTCTGGCTGGGCGGTGCGGGAAGCAGTAAAGAAGTGCTGTTCAAGGCAGCGCCTAAATTGGCAGAATTAATTCCAGTGAGAGCACATTATCGCCAAGCTTTTGATGAAGAATGCGTGGCCGTGCGTTATTTTAAGCGTTACCCCATTCAGCAAGTTGCGCTGTTAGCCCCAGTAAAGGCGCAAGCAAACACACAGCAGAACCTACAATCGAACTCGCAGGTAGCTAGCGGTACACTGCGAGGCCAGTATATTGTTCAATTTAATAATGGCAATGCGATTCATCTCGTTAGTAATGGCGAGCTAACGTTAAGTAATAGCGATAGAAAATTGCAGATTTGGGGTAAGTTGGGTATGCAGGAGTATCTGGCACGCGTACTAGACCGTGAGGCAGATGCCACAAAAACTGAAGCGGCAAAGGCGCTGAGTATCGCCGCACGTAGTTATGTGTATCAAAATGGTCGGTTTCACCAAGGTTGTTGGCAAATGGAGGATGAAAGCCGTAAACAACGCGTTTCACCCAACCCAGCAAGTGTTGCGGCAAGTCAAGTTGTGGCGTTGACGGAAGGTTTAAGTTTGACAGGCAGCCCGATTTATTACCATCAAAATAAAACGAGTGCTAATGCGCTGAATTGGCAAGCTGCAGTTAGCAGCGCTGCGCAGGGCGCTAATTATTTAGCGATTTTGCTTGCAGCCTATCCCAATGCCAGTTGGCGTTTGAATCAACATGCGCAGCAATGCCAGCGTATGCCCAGCGCCGAACAATATGTCCAGCAAAATGCGTCTGCCGCACAGCGACAATTGGCGGATACAGCGGGCTTTGAGCCAGTGAAAGTGTTGAAAGTGTGTCAACTGGATTACGGTAATCCGTATGCAGATCAACAAACGATGAGCATTTATCTACGAGATTGGCGAAATGAAAACGATAGAATTACGCTGTGGCATGAATATTTGCATCTAGCCTTACGTTTTCACCCGAATGGAAAGAATGAAACGTATATTGAGCAGGCCGCACGCTTATTAGCACAGTCTTTATCGATAGGTGGAGACGCAAATAATCAAACTGCAAAAGCCCCCCATCGTGCTCAATAATAGGCAAGTAAATATAGATAAAGCAATCTTTAAACTTAAGGCAGATAAATGAAAAACATACCGTTGGCTTCAGCTGTTTTTGTAGCAATCTTTGGCCTGCAGGCGCACACAGAAACAAGCATTGAACCTAGCCGCCCCATGGGCGGTTGGCGCTATAGCCCGTCTGAGCAATCGAGTTTTTCTCAAACGGTGAATTACCCTGCAACACACACCAACAGCGGCGGCCATGCCTTAAGCACGCTTATTATGGGGGATATTAAGTCCACGCCAAAAGACAGCAAAGTGCCGTACCAGTTAGTCGTTAATGGTGCTAACATGCCGCTCGCCGTGGATGAATCTGGTCATTATGCGCGCCCTTATGCATTTGGCGCCGGTAGTAATAGTGTTGAAATTAAAAACCCGCATGGTGAAAGTGTATTGAAACGGCAATTTTATGAAGCCAATGCTGGCAAAGCGCCCGCAAAATTAAGAATCGTTTTAGCATGGGATAGCGACCATACCGATGTGGATTTGCATGTAGTCACGCCCAACGGCGAGCATGCCTGGTATGGCGAGCGCACCATTCCCAGCGGCGGCTCGATTGATATTGATGCCACCGATGGTTACGGCCCAGAGATTTTCGCCACGCCCAACGCCATACACGGCAACTATCAAATTTATGCTAATTATTACGGCGGCAATAGTGATGAACAAGTGATTACCCGTTGTAAAATCGCCATCATCAGCGATGAAAATACGCCCAATGAAAAACAGCAAAACTTTATTGTGCCGCTTCGTAAAGCGGGTGAGCTAACATTGGTGAAGAGCTTTGTGTATTAATGCTGGGTATTCACGCATTGTAGCGTTAAAACTAAGACATAAAATCCCCGAGCAAAAAAAGCTGCCTTGCGAGCCTTTATTTAAAAGGCTCGCAGGCCGATGCGAACAAAGATATGCTTATTTTGCATAGACGGCGTTATAATATCACCTATTCCTATAACGCTTTTTTAAGGGCATTGTATGCAAATTCAAACCATCAACACTCAACCTTTTAATGATCAAAAACCAGGCACTTCTGGCTTACGCAAAAAGGTGAAAGTGTTTCAACAAGCACACTATTTAGAAAATTTTGTGCAAAGTATTTTTGATACATTGCATGCACAGTCAGCCATTCCGGCGGGGGCGACTTTGGCCTTAGGTGGCGATGGGCGTTATCATAATCGTCAGGCGATTCAAACGATTATCCAAATGGCGGCGGCCAATGGCTTCGCGCGCGTGTTAGTCGGGCAGGCGGGTATTTTGTCTACACCAGCGGCCTCACATATTATTCGTCAATACCAAACATTTGGTGGCTTAGTGCTCTCAGCCAGCCATAACCAAGGTGGTCCGCAGGGTGATTTTGGTATTAAGTACAACATGAGCAATGGCGGGCCAGCGCCAGAAAAAATCACGGATACTATTTTTGAAAAAAGCAAAGTCATTGCAACTTATAAAATTGCAAAACTGCCTGAGGTAGATGTCGATACTATCGGCAAAACCGTGTTCGAAGATGGAAAATTTACCGTGGAAGTGATTGATGCGGTGCAAGACTATGCGGACTTAATGCAAGAATTATTTGATTTTTCTGCCATTAAAAAACTATTGGCAAGTGGTTTTAAAGTGCAGTTTGATGCCATGCATGCCGTGACTGGCCCTTACGCGCAAGAGATTTTTGTCAACCGCTTAGGTGCGTCTGCCAGTAGTTTAATGAATTGCGTGCCCTCAGAAGATTTCGGCGGCGGCCACCCAGACCCGAATTTAACTTATGCGGAAGATTTGGTGAAAATCATGTTTGCGGGAGAAAGCTCACCAGATTTTGGTGCGGCTTCCGATGGTGACGGCGACCGTAATATGATTTTAGGTAAAAACTTTTTTGTCACCCCTTCTGATAGTTTAGCGGTGCTGGCTGCCAATGCCACACTTGTGCCAGCCTATAAAAACGGCATTGCCGGTGTGGCACGCTCGATGCCGACTAGCGGCGCGGCAGACCGCGTGGCGGCCAAATTGAATATTCCTTGTTATGAAACCCCCACTGGTTGGAAATTTTTCGGCAACTTGATGGATGCAGGTAAAGTGACGCTGTGTGGTGAAGAAAGTTTTGGCACCAGTTCCAGCCATGTGCGCGAAAAAGATGGGCTGTGGGCGGTGTTGTTTTGGTTAAATATTATTGCCGCAAAAAAAATGAGCGTAGAGCAAATTTTAATGGCGCATTGGGCAGAATTTGGCCGTAATGTGTATTCACGCCATGATTATGAGTCTATCCCAACGGACGCTGCCAATAGTGTGATTGCGCACATTAAATCGCAATTCACCAGCCTGCCCAACCAAAAGCTGGGTTCATACACCGTGAAAACCTGTGATGATTTTAGTTACCACGACCCGATTGACGGCTCCATCAGCAATAACCAAGGCATCCGCATTTTGTTCACCGATGGTTCGCGTATTGTGTTCAGGCTGTCAGGCACTGGTACTGAGGGCGCAACCATTCGTATTTACCTAGAAGCGTTTGACCCTGATGTGAAAAATCACCACTTGGATGCGCAGGTAGCGCTGGCAGAGATGATACAAATTGCCATACAAATTTCACAGCTAACAGAGAAAACAGGGCGCGATACGCCAACGGTAATTACTTAAAGTGATGATTTAAGTGCTTATACAGCTGAAGCAATTTATTCTAAGAACCGGAGCAAAGAAAACCGTGTTGATAATCACGGGGGTTTCGGTCTTAATTTCTATGGCTATTGCGGCCGTCGTCGGGTCGCTATTACCCACGTTCTCCATGAAGCCTTCATTGCTTACATCGGCCATTATACCGCTAGTGATTGCACCATTAGTGAGTTTGCCATTTGTGAAGATGCTGTTTCAACTTAATTTCCTTGAAATGGAAATGCGGGAGCTCGCTACTTATGATGCGCTGACTAAGTTATTGAACCGGCGCGCATTTTTAGAGCGCGCTGAATTTGCCTACAATGTGGCCAAACGAGAAAAGCAAAACTTCTGCATTCTTGCGGTCGACTTGGATTTATTCAAGCTGATTAATGATCAATATGGACATGCTACTGGAGATGAGGTGTTAGCCTTGTTCGGTCAAATAACCCAGCAAACATCGCGAGAGAGCGATATATTTGGCCGAGTGGGGGGTGAAGAGTTTTCATTTTTCTTACCCAATACGACGATAGATGAAGCTGAAAACTTCGTGAATCGTTTGCATACGGCCATTAGACAAGCCTCTGTTAATTATAAGGGGATGCCAATTCATTTTACGGTAAGTATTGGTTTAGTCGCCTTTACTGGGATGAATATCAGTAAATTTGACTCACTACTGCAATTTGCAGACGCAGCATTGTATGAGGCGAAGAAACAAGGTAGAAATCGAACCGTGAAGGCAATTGGCTTATAATGCGCGGTTCGTTATATTACTCCTGAACTTCTTTGATCGTCATTTCCCCTTTATACAATCTTACATCCATACGCCCTAAAAATGACATGCCGAGCAGTACGTCGCCATCTAACCCAGGCGCAATCATGGCTGAAACGTTTTCTGCGGTGACCCCGCCGATTTTTACTGACTGTAAACGTACCATATAGCCCACGCTGTCGCCATTGGCGGTATTGGTGCGGATGGCATCAATGCTTGATAGCTTAAGCTTATCTGCCACATTTTGTGAAATCGCCACTCCGGTGGCACCCGTATCTACCAGCACATCCACTTTTTGTCCGTTAATCAACGCTTCGGTGCGGTAATGCCCATCCAGACCACGCTTGAGCACCACGGTGCTGGATTCCCCTAACTTTTTAATTTTATTGGGGTTTTGAATGCCATCGGCCAAATAGAAAATCAGCCCAGCGAGTGCGAGCCAGACGAAAATAAAAGTATGCTTGGTCATAAGAGTTAACTTTATTAATCGTTAGACTATTTTGAACGCCAAGGCAACGATGCCAAAGTAGGTGAGATGATGCAGTAATTGGTCAAAGCCAAGCAATATCCAAAACCACTCACTGTTATCGGGTTTAAGATGGAGGCGCTTATTCACATTCATTTTTGCCCAATCAATATGGTAATGAATCACTGCATCCGCCAATGCATAAACCCAGGCGTGCGACCCCAGCCAAAAAGCTAATACTGCCAATGTGCCGATGCCATGTAAGATCGCATGCACTAAACCGCCCGCGTGACCGTATGTACCTTTATGGCGATACAACCAGGCAAAAGCCTGCAACGGAAAATCGCAAATAAAGTGCTTAATGAACAACCATAGTAAGGCTTCAAACATTGTATTTGCCTGCTGGGTTTGTACTATGTGGCTTTGTATTATGCCGCTTCATCTATCCAGGCCAGTTGTATCGCTTCTAAAATTTTCTCACCACAATGCTCAGGCGCATCATCAAATCCATCTAATGCCAAGACCCACGCCATTAAATCGGTAAAGCGGATAGTGCTAGGGTCAATCTCAGGATATTGATCGTAGAGTGATTCTGCAATCTTCAAGCTATCAGTCCATTTCATATCAGCAATTCCTGTGGAGGTTAATTAACTTCATTATAGCTTGGCTTGAAGTGCCGACAAAACGATAGGTTTCTTCTTTTTGGCTTTAATCTTCATCTAAGGGCATGGTAAAATACCGCATTAAATTATTCAAGTATTCAGAAAGCTCACCAGTATGTCACAAGCCACTTCAAATAAAGCCCCTTTTAACTATAGCAAAACTTTAAACCAAGTCGACCCTGCGTTAGACGCTATGATTAATAGCGAGGTGGTGCGTCAGCATGAGCATATTGAGTTGATTGCTTCTGAAAATTATACCAGTCCAGCGGTGATGCAAGCGCAAGGTTCGCAGCTCACCAATAAGTATGCGGAAGGTTATCCTGGCAAACGTTTTTATGGCGGATGTGAATTTGTGGACCAAGTAGAGCAATTAGCCATAGATCGCCTGAAAGCCTTATATGGCGCGGAATATGCCAATGTGCAACCGCATTCTGGCTCGCAAGCCAACCAAGCGGTTTATTTCAGCATTCTCAAACCTGGCGATACCGTGATGGGCATGAATCTAGGCCATGGCGGGCATTTAACGCATGGTTCTCCTGCCAACTTATCAGGCAAACTGTTTAATATCGTGCCTTATGGTTTGAATGAAAAAGAAGAGATTGATTATGATGAAATGGAGCGCATTGCCATTGAATGCAAACCGAAATTGCTCATCGGTGGTGCATCTGCTTATGCCTTGCGTTTTGATTGGGCACGCATGGCGGAAATCGCTAAAAAAGTCGGCGCGTATTTTATGGTTGATATGGCGCATTACTCAGGTTTAATCGCTGCTGGTGTATATCCGAACCCAGTGCCACATGCAGATTTCGTGACTTCAACGACACACAAAACATTGCGTGGCCCACGCGGCGGTATTATTTTAGCGAAAGCGGAATTTGAAAAATCTCTCAATGCTAGCGTGTTTCCAGCTTTGCAAGGCGGGCCGCTGATGCACGTGATTGCGGCAAAAGCGGCGGCATTTTTGGAGGCATCACAACCTGAATTCAAAACTTATCAAGTGCAAGTGATTAAAAATGCACAAGCAATGGCTGAAGCTTTAACTACGCGCGGCTTACGCATTATTTCTGGCCGCACAGAATCGCACATGTTCTTAGTTGATTTACGTCCGAAAGGCTTAACGGGTAAAGTGGCAGATGCAGCGCTTGGTTTAGCGCATATTACCGTGAACAAAAATTCGATTCCAAATGACCCTGAAAGCCCATTTGTGACTTCAGGCATTCGTATTGGCGCACCAGCGATCACCACACGCGGCTTTAAAGAGGATGAAGCAAGACTAGTGGCTAATCTGATTGCAGATGTGCTGGATAACCCAACTGATGAAGTTGTAATCGCGGCGGTTAAGGTTAAAGTACATGCTTTAACTGCGCGTTTTCCTGTTTATCAACACTAGTCGGTTTATCAACATCAGGAAGATAACGAGTCAATGAAATGCCCTTTTTGCGGTGCGGATGACACTCAGGTAATCGATTCACGCGTCAATGAAGAAGGCGATTCTATCCGCCGTCGCCGTAAATGTGGCGCTTGCGACAAACGGTTTACCACCTATGAAACTGCGGAGTTGCACATGCCGCAGGTGGTGAAGACCAACGGCACACGCGAGGAATTTAACCGAGAAAAATTACGGTTATCTTTTTCACGCGCTTTGCATAAACGCCCTGTGCCTACGGAATATGTAGACAGAGCTTTAGATAGAATCTCGCAAAAATTACTAAGTTTAGGAGAACGCGAGATTCCAGCGCGTGCGTTAGGTGAAAGTGTAATGCATGAATTGAAACTCATGGATAAAGTGGCTTATATTCGCTTCGCTTCGGTCTACCGCAGCTTTTCAGATGTAGACGATTTTAATGACGCGATTCGTGATTTAGATTTGCCTTTGGTCAATGCTAAACGTCGCAGCACTGATAGCGAATAAGGATAATCACTGATGAAAGTTATTAAATGGGCAACGATAGTATTCACGGTTTTTACGGTGATTGTTACCATAGTGTTTTTTGCTTGGTGGATGATGAAAGACAGTCTGATGTTTGGTAGTGAACAATTTGACCAAGTAAAATGGATGCAAAGTGCTGCCACGATAGAAAAAGACTGTAAACGTGGCGATATGGCTTATGATTTGCAACAACATGTATTGGCAAAAGGCACAGCGAAGGAGGCTGTAGGTATTCTGCT
Source organism: Methylotenera sp. (assembly GCA_049643685.1). GTDB lineage: Bacteria > Pseudomonadota > Gammaproteobacteria > Burkholderiales > Methylophilaceae > Methylotenera. The sequence goes on along the minus strand of JBARQL010000040.1, from coordinate 14,248 downwards.
AGGGCGCCCCAGTTATGAGGATGGTAACGCCATGGAATATGATTTAGGTAAATGTATGCATGTGTACCATGGCCTGTTGCTATTTTTTGATGAAAATAATCGTTTAATCAATAGTCGCATTTCATCGCACTAACTACATATTTATCGCTATTTTATTTGCGTCAATACTTTGTTCTCAATCGCTGACCACACTTATATGACCCATGCACTGCGGCTTGCAGAGCAGGGCTTATATAGCACTCAGCCCAACCCTCGCGTTGGCTGCGTGATTGTTAAAAAGAGTCAAATAATAGGGCAAGGCGCCCATTTAAAAGCAGGCGAACCGCACGCGGAAGTTTATGCTTTAGCTGAAGCTGGCGCAGAGGCTAAAGATGCAGACGTGTATGTCACGTTAGAACCATGCAACCATTACGGACGCACGCCACCTTGTGTAGAGGCGTTGATTGCTGCGGGTGTGAAGCGCGTGGTCGTAGCTATGCAAGACCCAAACTCTTTAGTTGCTGGCAATGGCATCAAACGCCTACAAGCGCATGGTATAGAGGTTGAAACAGGTTTGTTGGAAAGTGAAGTGCATGCTTTGAATCCAGGGTTTATCTCACGTATGACGCACAACATGCCTTACCTGCGCACTAAAATCGCAACAAGTTTGGATGGTAAAACGGCACTTAACAATGGCAAAAGCCAGTGGATTACGGGTGAAGCTGCAAGGTTAGATGTGCAACGTTGGCGCGCACAGTCCTGCGCGATTATCACGGGTGTCGGCACGGTTTTAACGGATAACCCAAGGTTGAATGTGCGTTTAGACAATATTAATCGCCAGCCAATACGCGTGATTGTAGATAGCAAGCTGCAAACGCCTTTGAATTGCAAGATGCTAGATACTATAACGCTGCAAACCAGCCCTGTGCTAATTGCTTACGCGAGTGATGCACATAATCAAGCCTCTGGTTTAAGTGCAGCTGGCGCTGAATTGCTGCATATTCCTGACGCTAATGGACGTGTAGATTTAAACGATTTATTATCACTTTTAGCTCAGCGTGGTATCAATGAGGTGCTACTGGAAGCTGGTCAAGGCTTGAATGGTGCGTTTTTGCAGGCCAATTTAATTGATGAATTTATTTTTTATTATGCCCCAAAACTCATGGGTGCTGATGCAAAATCCATGTTTGCGATTACTGAATTAACTCAAATGCAGCAGGTGCTTGACCTGCAGATTTTTGATGTTAGGCAATTTGGGCAAGATGTTCGTATACGTGCTAAACCTAATCCATATACCTAAATCTAGCTGGCTTAAACCATGTTAATTGACACCCATTGTCACCTAGATGCAGCTGAATTTGACGCTGATCGAGACAATCTTGCCTTCTTAGCCTTGCAACAAGGCGTTACCAACATCGTTATTCCCGCTGTAGCACGTAATAATTTTGATAGGGTGATTGCGCTATGTCGTCAGCATAAACATTGTGCCTACGCGCTTGGCATTCATCCTATGTTTGTGGATGATGCCACTATCGAAGATTTAGAATCATTAAAAATTTATGTGTATGAAAATAATCCGGTGGCAATTGGTGAAATCGGCCTGGATTACTATGTGACTAAAAGTAACATTGAGCAACAAACAAACTTTTTTATCGAGCAACTCAAAATTGCCAAACAGCACAATTTGCCTGTGATTCTGCATGTGCGAAATGCGATTGATGACGTTTTAAAGTATTTGCGTCGTTATGAAATTAGCGGCGGCATTGCACATGCGTTTAACGGCAGCTTTCAGCAAGCTGAACAGTTGATTGCATTGGGCTTTAAATTAGGCTTTGGTGGTGCGATTACGTATAGCCGCGCCTTACATATTCGTGAGCTTGCAACAAAACTACCGATAGAAGCCATTGTATTAGAAACCGATGCACCCGATATTCCACCAGAATGGGTAGGAAAAAATGGCAGAAATACCCCTGCTCAGACGGTTAAAATTGCACAGTTTTTGGCAGATTTGAGGCAAGTAAATTTGTCGCAAGTCCTTGATATAACTAGTGCCAATGCGCTCAAAGTTTTGCCCAAATTAGGCCACTTATGCACACCACCTCAAGTGCTACTTTAACAATGGCAGTTAACCCTTAGCAATCGTGAGTTTATTTATAACCTATTGATTTATAATAACTTAATAAAAGTTCAATTTTTAGGCGTTTTAAAAAAACCCTTTAAAACTGGTATGTTACATTTTGAAGTCACAATTATTCACAGAGTTATCCACAGATAATGTGGATAGCCCGTTCGGGTGAATAGGCGCGAAAATAGCCCTAAAAAAATGAGAATGTCAAATGAAAATTAACGGTCAAAATATGCGTACCATTTGGACTAATGACAATAGCCAAAATGTCAATATTATTAACCAAATTTTACTTCCTCATGCATTCGCAGTTGAAGCGATTGATAATCTAGAAACGATGGTGACGGCCATTAAAACCATGCAAGTGCGTGGTGCGCCTTTAATCGGTGTAGCGGCGGCCTTTGGCATGGCTTTGGCGATGCAAAAAGATGCGACTGACGCACATTTACGGCATGCTGCAAACCTGTTAATAGCCAGTCGCCCAACTGCGGTAAATTTAACATGGGCTGTAAGCCGCATGATTGCTTGCTTGCAGGGCATGCCTTTGAATAAACGTGCTTTACAAGCTTGGTATGAAGCGGCGCGCATGGCAGAAGAAGATGTTGCGCAAAATCAGAAAATCGGCGAACACGGCTTAAATTTAATCAAAAATATTTATAAAAACAGGGCTAACCCAAATAAGCCACTGAATATCATGACACATTGCAACGCAGGCTGGTTAGCGACGGTGGATTACGGCACTGCGCTAGCGCCCGTTTACGCGGCGCATGATGCGGGTTTGAATATCCATGTGTGGGTCAGCGAAACGCGCCCGCGTAACCAAGGCGCCGCACTCACGGCATGGGAGTTAGCACAACATGGCGTACCGCATACGGTAATCACTGATAACGCAGGCGGTCATTTAATGCAGCAAGGCTTGGTAGAGTTGGTGATTGTTGGTGCTGATCGTGTCACAAGCAAGGGTGATGTATGCAATAAAATCGGCACCTATTTAAAAGCGCTGGCGGCTTATGATAATGGTATTCCCTTTTATGCAGCGGTGCCCACACCTACCATTGACTGGTCAATCACAGACCCCACACAAATTGAAATTGAACATCGTCATGGGGATGAACTCGCCGTCATGCAAGGGCTAGACGCAGCAGGTAAGGTGCAAAACGTACGCATTTTGCATGCAGATGCCAAAGTGCTAAATCCGGCGTTTGATGTGACGCCAGCAAAACTGGTGACGGGCATTATTACTGAGCAGGGTGTCTATACGCCAAACCAATTAAGACATCTCTATAAAACGTAAAACATGCTTGATGTAATATCCGGGTATAGGGTTTTTAAATCAATTGTAGTTTTCTACTTGTGTTAGTATCAACCGTAGATTTACTGAACGCAAATATTTAGTGCCTATACAGATACATCATTGTTACCGCATAGTGTTTAATGCCTGCTCTCAGGCTTGGCAAGCTGTTGCTGAAACCGCCAAATCCCACATTCAATCGCCGCAGAGTAAACCAATCGCGGTGTTGCCTTTGTTATGCCTAAGTTCATTTATTGGTTTTTTGTTAATAAACGCAGTGGTGCATGCCGCGCCAGCACTGGATACTTTACCTGCGAGTGCTTTGCCTACGGGTGGGCAAGTAGTCGCTGGACAATCTGCTATTTCACAAAGCGGCAATCAACTCAATGTGATGCAGAGTACGCAACAATCCATTATCAATTGGAATACCTTCAACATTGGCGCGCAAGCACAAGTCAATTTTGTGCAGCCAAATACCAGCGCTATTTCGCTTAACCGCGTGCTGTCGGCTGACCCGTCTTATCTATTTGGGCATTTAACTGCCAATGGCCAAGTGTGGCTGATCAACCCCAATGGTGTGCTGTTTGGGCAGGGCGCACAGGTGAATGTGGGTGGCATTTTGGCTTCAACACTGAATATTACTGACGATAATTTTTTAAGTGGTTATTACCAGTTTTCTGGCAATTCAGGCAGTATCGTTAATCAAGGTAATATTGTTGCTAATAATGGCGGTTATGTCGCTATGCTGGCGCCAGAAGTGCGCAATGAAGGTGTGGTTTCTGCCATGCAAGGCACGGTGGCGATGTCGGCGGGTGGTGCCATCACGCTGGATTTTAACGGCGCAGGGTTGGTGAATGTGCAGGTAGATAGCGCTAACATCAACACACTGGTGGAAAATAAACATCTTATTCAAGTCGGTGGCGGCCAAGTACTGATGAGTAGTAAAGCGGCCGATGGCTTAATCACTTCGGTTGTCAATAATAGCGGAAAAATTGAAGCCAATGCCATGGTGAACGATGGTGGGACCATACGTTTATCAGGTGCAAAGCAGGTCACGAATAGCGGTGAAATCTCCGCACAATCAAGCATGGGCAAGGGCGGAACGGTGCACTTGCTGGGCGAAAACGTCGGTGTTTTGGGCAATGGCAGTGTCAATGTTTCTGGCAAAACGGGCGGCGGCACCCTATTAGTTGGCGGTGATTTGCAAGGTAAAAACACGCAAATTCAAAATGCCAATAAAACCTATATTAACTCTGAAGCCAAACTGATTGCAGATGCGACCCAGGCGGGAGACGGCGGCAAAATAATAACTTGGGCGAATAATGAGACACAGTTTGACGGTTTGGCTAGCGCCAAAGGTGGCGCACTCAGCGGTAATGGCGGTTTTGTAGAAGTTTCGGGTAAAAACCACCTAGATTTTAATGGCTTGGTCGATACCTCGGCGTTATCTGGCGTTGCGGGTACGTTATTGTTAGACCCAACTAATATTACTATCTCGACTGGCGCCAACTCCATTGAGTCGTCAGGGGCTACTACTTTTCAAGAAGCAACCACGGCAACCTCTATTTTAAACACAACCACACTACAGAACGCGCTAGCCTTAAATAACGTGAATGTCACAACGGCATCTGCAGCAGCGAGTGCCGGCACAATTACTGTGTCCAACCCCATCACTTGGGCGTCTGCCAACACACTCACACTGACCGCAAATAGCAGCATTGCCATTAATGCTGCCATCACCACTGGCAATGCTGCATCTGCATTGATATTGAATGCAGCGGGTAGTGTTACACAAAGCGGATTAGGCATTATTGCAGGGGCAGGTGGTTTAACAAAAAATGGCACAGGGTCGGCTACACTATCGCTAGCTAATACTTACACTGGTGCAACCACTGTTAATTCTGGCATATTGGCACTGGGGGCGAGTAACGTTTTGGCTGATTCAACCAGCGTGGTTGTCAATGGCGGTACGTTTAGCATAAGCACTAATGCTGATACCGTAGCCAATGTGCAACTTATTTCTGGCGCGATATCCGGTGTTGCAGCGCTCACAGCGGTGTTAACTTCAACGGCTGGATACGATGTAAGTAGCGGTACAATTAGCGCTAATTTAGGCGGCACAGGCGCGTTGACTAAAACCACGGCAGGCAGTGTGACGATTAGCGGCGGTAATAGTTATACGGGCGATACTAATATTAATGCGGGTACATTGGTGGATAACTCAGCTATTCCCAATGGCAGTGCGGTCAATATAGTTGCAGGCGCAACGTTAGATTTAAACAATCAATCTGAAATTGTCGGTTCAATAGCTGGCGCAGGCAATATTGTCATGGGTACTGGCAATTTAACTTCTGGTGCTAATGATTTATCCACCATATTTTCCGGCAATATAGGCGGCACGGGCGGCAATTTTAACAAGGCTGGCAGAGGCACACTCACTCTTTCTGGTAACAATACCTACACAGGCTTAACTCAAGTGCAAGCAGGGTCGCTTTCTGCAGCCAGTGCCAATGCGCTTGGCGGCACAGGCACTGGCACAACGGTAACTAGCGGTGCCACTTTGAATGTGAATAATGTGACTTTAGCCGCAGAACCCATCACCATGAGTGGTAATGGTGTAGGCAGTTTTGGTGCCCTCACAGGAACGGGCGCGGCAACGGTTAGTGGTAGTGTGAGAACTGCGGCAGCCAGTAGAGTTGCCGCAACCTCTGCTGCATCCACATTAACTCTGAGAGGCGCAATCTCATCAGCGGCAAATGACGTGAATATAGCCGGGCTTGGCGATGTAATCGCCATTAACGCAACGAATGATTTTGGCTCGGTTGGCATCACGGGTGCTAACAATGTATCGTTAGTGGATGCGAATAACATTGCTTTTACAACATCTGCTTTAACGGGTAATTTGACCGCGCAAGCGCTTGGTAATGTCACACTAACTAACGCCATTAGCACAACCGGCGGCGATATTACGTTAGCGGGCGTGAATTTTATCAATAATGCAGGCGTATCGGCGCTATCAGCCCGTGGTCGTTGGTTGGTGTACTCTACCGCGCCAGCAACGGATACTTTTGGTGGGTTACTCAGCGGCAATCAAGCGATTTGGAATACGAATTACCCGACTGCGATTGCACAAACAGGTAATCGTTATGTGTTTACAACTAGCCCAACGCTCACTGTTACCTCAACCAATCAAACTAAAACATATGGTCAAAATGGCGCGCCTACTGTTGCCAATGCGTATACGGTAGCAGGCTTTGTAAACGCGGCAACCTTTGGTAGCGTGTTTACGCAAGATGTTATTGCCAATAGTTTGACAGGTTCAGCATCTTCTAGTGGCGCAGTTGCAACGGCTAATGTGGGTAGTTATGCGGTTGATGTGACACCAATAACAGCAACGACTGGCTATACACTCACTAAATCAAACGCAGGTAATTTAACTGTAAACCCTGCCACGCTCACCATCACCGCTAATAACCAAACAAAAACCTACGGTCAAACGTTTAACTTTGCTGGTACAGAATTCAGTAGCACAGGCTTGCAAAATGCAGAAACAATAGACACGGTAGTATTTAGCAGCGCAGGTGCTGTGAATGCCGCCAATGTGGCGGCCTATGGTATTGCCACTAGCGCCGCCACGGGCGGTACATTTAATGCGGGCAATTACACTATTAGCTATGTCAATGGCAACATGACGGTGAACCCTGCTATTACCAACTTAAGTGGCGGTCGAACCTACGACAGCACCACTGCTTTTAATGCGAGCACTTTTGGCCCCATTAACGGTGTGCTAGGTCAAACGCTCGCACTAACAGGTACAGGTTCAGTAACAAGCGCTAATGCAGGTGCGGCACAGCCTGTAACACTAGGCACCTTGGCTTTGGCTAACGGCACTGGCACAGCAAGCAATTACACATTTACGGGTGGCACACATACGGGGGCTATCAGCAAAGCCAATCTCACCATTAGCACATCAGATGTGGTTAAAACTTATGATGCAACGACCAGCGCAACAGGCACTACCAACGTTACGAGCGGTACACTCTTCAATAATGCCAGCAATGGTGGCGCGCTAGATAGTCTGTCTGGCGGTATTTTTGCCTTTACAGACAAAAATTTTGGCCTTGGTAATAAAACCGTCACAGTGGCTGGTGTCACCATCAATGATGGCAATAGCGGCGGCAACTACAATGTGAGTTATGTCGATAACACCACCAGCACCATCAATAAGGCTAATCTCACCTTAAATGCCGCCACTGACACTAAAGGTTATGATGGCACGACCAATTCCACCGCAGCCGTGACGACCGCGGGTTTGCAAGGCAGCACAGACAGCGTAACGGGCTTAACACAAAGCTACTCTAACAAAAACGTACTCGGTACAAACGGTAGTACGCTTAGTGTGAATGCGGGTTACACGGTAAATGACGGCAACGCTGGTAACAACTACGCTGTGGCGAGCAATACTGCAACAGGCACGATCACCCCAAAAGCACTGACGGTGACCACCACTAATCAAACAAAAAGCTACGGGCAGACGTTTGTTTTTGCAGGCAGTGAATTTACCAGTGCAGGCTTGGTTGGTACCGAAGCCATCGGCAGCGCAAGCTTCAGCAGTGCTGGTGCAATCAACACAGCTAATGTGGCTGGCAGCCCTTATGCCATCACGGCTAGCAATGCCACGGGCGGCACATTTAATGCGGGTAACTACACCATCAGCTATGTCAACGGCAGCTTGGCCATTACGCCTGCTACATTGACCATTACCGCCAATAACCAAAGCAAAATACTAGGCAGCAATAATCCTGCGTTTACGAGTACAGCTATTGGCTTTATGAATGGTGAAACGCTTGCTGCATTGACTGGCACGTTGGCATACAACACGCCAGCAACGTTATCTTCGCCCGTTGGCACTTATGCTATTTCGCCATTTGGGCTAACATCAGGCAACTATACAATTGCTTATGTAGATGGGCTATTAAACATAACGCCCGAAATATCGCCGCCAGTGACCTCGACATTAGCAAATCCTATCAACAAAAATGCCTTAACGCGGCCTGACCATGCGGTGCTTGAGTGCAATGCCAACTTAGGTTCTAGCGAATGGATAATCAATGGGCTCAGTTATTTTGGTGTTGATGATATGCATTACAAAGCCACATTTAACCAACCCTTAGTGGGTGAAGTGGTCGCGAATACAACTACTAGCCTAGCTTGCTTAAACACACAATAATATGAACAATTTCAAGCAAGTAACTCGCTTTGTTGTTCTGTTAGTCATATTGAGTGTACAAACCACTTACGCTGCGCCAGCGGTGGATGCAGGTAGTATTCAACGCGATATTCAACAGCTTAATCGGTCAAACCAACCAACAGCTGTGCCGCCAATAGAAACAGAAAATACCAATGCTACATCGAGTGGCGAGGTTAAAGTGTTGGTTACCGCGTTTCATTTTGTGGGTGCGCATTTATTATCACAAGCCGAGTTAAAGGCTGAAATGCGGCCATTTTTAAATCAAACGCTTGATTACAACGACCTCAATAAGGCCACCAAAGCCATTAGTCAGCTATATCAAAACAAAGGTTGGTTGGCGAAAGTGTTTTTACCACCACAAGAATTGCAAAACGGCACGGTGACCATAGAGATTAACGAAGCTAAACTGGGCGAAGTACGCTTACAAACGGCTGCTTCAGCTAGACTAAAGCCACAATATGCCAGTAAAGTGCTCGAAAATGGTCAACACAAAGGTGAACCGCTAAGCAGTAAAGCGCTAGAACGCGCCATGCTAATCATTAACGATACCCCAGGTTTCGCTGGGCAAGCCACGTTATCACCAGGCGCACAAACGGGTGAAACAGATGTCACGCTCAATTTGGCGGATCGACCCATTTTTAACGCAAAAATTTGGGCTGATAATAATGGCTCGCGCTTAATCGGCAAGGCGCGGCTCAATGGTTTGGTCTCGTTTAATGATCTCACAGGTTGGGGTGATAGACTCACTATGCAAGCACTGGTCAGTAGCGGTTTAGAGTTTGTGCAGGGCGGTTTTGAGTTCCCCATTGGTTACAGTGGTACGCGCGTTAATTTAGGCGGCGCGGTTTCTAACTATCAAGTTAATGGTGCTGGTTTTGCGCAGTTGAATGCTAACGGCGAGTCAACTCACATGCGGCTGGGCATGCAACATCCGATAGTGCGTAGCCGCAATGAAAACTTAACATTTCGCGCAAGTATTGAAGATATGAATGCTAAAGATAATGCATTAGGCTTACAAATTGCTAATAAAGACTACCGCACATTGACCTTAGGTTTAAACGGTGATTATAGCGATAACTTGGGCCAAGGTGGTATGTTTTGGGGCGGCGCCAGTTTTACAACAGGTCACTTAGATTTATCTGGTAATCGCGGTGATTTAGCGGCTGACCAATTAAGTGCCCGCACAGACGGCCATTACAATAAGCTGAATTTTTATGTGGGACGGCAACAAATGTTGGCAGATAAATTAACGGCAAAAGTCTTATTCTCAGCACAGTTGGCCGATAAAAACTTAGGTGGATTTGAAAAATTTTCGCTCGGCGGACCGATGGGCGTGAGCGGATTTACCGTGGGTGAAGCCGCAGCAGACCAAGGTTGGATGCTCAATTTAGAAGGCCGCCACGGCATCAACCAATATCTGAGCGCTAGCATTATGGCGGATGCAGGTGGCGTTTGCCTATATAAAAACACGTGGGTAGGCTGGAATGCGGGCAATTCAAATCTGCATAACTGCTACCAACTTGCTAGTGCAGGGTTGGGCATCAACTTCACCAATCAATACGTGGATGCCAAACTCAGTTACGCCAGACAACTCTCTGGCAACCGCGGCTTAGATGCAAACGGAAAAGACAGTGAAGGCGAAAGCAATAAAAATCAATTGTGGTTGCAGATTTCTACTGGTTTTTAATGCATGAAAAATCATAGAGTATGGCTCTTAAACGGTACTTGAAAAATGGCTTTAAAAATTACAAAAAAATAGTACAAAATACGTACGAGGAAATAAAACGCCTCTGGAAGCCTCATTCTAGTCCGCTTTCAGAGCGTCGAAATAAGATGAGGTGTTTTTTAGCGTGTTTTTGATATATTTTTATCAACTAAAATGTTTAATATTGAGTAAGGATTTAACATGCAGTTTTTAGCTGAAAAACTATTATCGACCACACAAAAATTGGCAGCATTAGGACTCAATAAGGGCACCTCAGGCAATGCGAGTGTGCGTGTTGGTGATAGTTTTTTGGTCACGCCTTCTGGCATGCTGGTTGAAGAAATGACCGCAGCAAATATTGTGCAAATGCATTTTGATGGCAACGTAGCACTATGCGATGCTGGTAAAAAGCCTTCATCCGAATGGCGATTTCATTGTGATATTTTATCAGCCAGACCTGAAATCAACGCGGTGATTCACACCCATAGTATGTTTGCCACCACGTTGGCGTGCTTGCAGCTAGATATTCCACCGTTTCATTACATGATAGCCGTGACGGGTGCTGATACCATTCGCTGCGCGCCGTATGCGCTATTTGGCACGCAAGTGCTGTCAGATCACGCACTGTCGGCCTTGTACCACAGTAAAGCCTGCTTGTTAGCGAATCATGGCATGATTGCTTTGGGCGTTGATTTAGACGATGCACTGGCGGTGACGTTAGAAGTAGAAAACCTGTGCGAGCAGTATTGGCGGGCTTTACAAATAGGCGAGCCGCAACTATTAACCGAAGTTGAAATGCGTGAAGTATTTCAGCAGTTTAAAGGCTATGGTCAATGGAAGGTGTAATATTGACCTAAGACTTCACACCAGCTTCACACAAGCGCATCAGCAATTCACCTTGGTACTTTATGCTACTTGCTCAGTTTATTTTAAGAGCAAGCAATGCACCCGTCATTTACTTACCATTTAAAAAGAAAACCATCGTTTAGCACACTGTTTTATGCATTGATTGCATTCGCTTTTTTGTGGACGGTGATGATTGAGCCACGCTGGGTAGCACAGCGAGAAATGTCGTTCAAACTTACTAAAACTAGCGAGTTAAAGGGTCTGAAAATAGTACTATCTTCAGATTGGCACTTGACCAAACACCCGCTATGGCGTGTGATGACAATCAATCGGGCGCGTGAAATCGTCAAAGAAATCAACGCCAGCCAGCCAGATATCATTATTCTGGCAGGTGATTTTATTGCTGATCAAGATTATCATCCAGAAATTGCGGATACGGCAGAAGAAGAAATCGCCATGGTTTTAGGTGAACTAAAAGCGAAGCATGGTGTGTATGCAACACTAGGTAATCATGACTGGTGGTTTGATGGCGTCAAGTTTACCCAAGCGCTGCGGCGGCATCATATCACCGTGCTGGAAAACGAATCCATCAAACTGGAAAACTTAAATCTGTGGCTGGCAGGCATTGGCGATGAAACAACGGCGCATGCTATGTCAGACGATGCGCTAAAAAACATACCAAGTGATGCGTCTGTTATTGTGACCGTGCATGACCCTGGCAGCTTGTTAAAAGTGTCGGAAAGTTGGCAAAACCCAAATGCACTATTTTTGGCAGGGCATACCCACGGTGGCCAAGTGTATTTGCCTTGGTACGGCGCGCCAGTAGTGCCTAGCGCAGCACCTAGAGAGTGGGCGTATGGCTGGGTGCAACACAATCACCACAATATGTATGTGACCAGTGGCCTAGGGGTAAGCATATTGCCCGTGCGGTTTAACATGCGGCCAGAGTGGGTGCAATTCAATTTGGAGTAGGACTGTTGCAATCATTCAGTGCAAAATGGTACGCGATTTTGCTGGTGAATATATGGCCTTTGCGGTAAAATTTGTTCCCGTCTGCAACAAATAATTAAGTGCCTTTCCATGACCAAATATGTATTCGTAACCGGCGGTGTAGTTTCTTCTCTTGGTAAAGGCATCGCAGCCGCCAGCCTTGGCGCAATCCTTGAATCGCGTGGTATTAAAGTGACCATGCTCAAGCTTGACCCTTACATTAACGTTGACCCTGGCACCATGTCGCCTTTCCAGCACGGTGAAGTGTTTGTGACGGATGATGGCGCAGAAACGGACTTGGATTTAGGCCACTACGAGCGTTTTATTAGCCAGCGCATGGCTAAGCGTAATAATTTTACGACGGGTCAAATTTACGAAACCGTCATTAAAAAAGAACGTCGTGGCGAGTATTTAGGCAAAACCGTACAGGTCATTCCGCACATTACCGATGAAATCAAAGCGCACATCAAACGCGGCGCAGAAGGCGCGGATGTGGCGATTGTAGAGGTGGGTGGAACGGTGGGTGATATTGAATCGCTACCGTTTTTAGAAGCTATTCGTCAAATGGGTTTTGAGGAAGGGCGTAACAACGCCTGTTATGTACACCTCACGCTACTCCCATGGATTCCAACCGCAGGCGAACTGAAAACCAAACCTACGCAGCACTCCGTAAAAGAGTTGCGCGAGATTGGTATTCAGCCGGATATTTTGCTTTGTCGTGCAGAGCGTGAAATTCCTGAAGAAGAAAAACGTAAAATCGCCTTGTTTACCAATGTGGCTTACGAGGCCGTAATCAGCGCGATTGATAGTGATTCCATCTATAAAATCCCTGGCCTTTTACATGATCAAATGATGGATGAGATTGTCTGCCATAAATTGGATATTTTGGCAAAAGCAGCTGATTTATCGAGTTGGAAAAGTATTACGCAAAAATTAGCGAACCCTAAATATGCGGTCAGTATTGCCTTTGTCGGTAAATATGTGGATTTAGCCGATTCGTATAAATCGCTGACTGAAGCCTTAATCCATGCGGGCATACATACTGAAGCTAAAGTGAAAATTCACTATATTGACAGTGAGGAAATTGAACTGAGTGGTACTGATAAACTTGCAGGAATGGATGCTATTCTTATTCCTGGCGGGTTTGGTGTACGGGGCACAGAAGGTAAAATTACCGCGATTCAATATGCCCGTGAACACAAAATTCCTTACTTGGGCATTTGTTTGGGCATGCAATTAGCAGTGATTGAGTTTGCACGCAATGTGGCCGGTTTAACAGGGGCTAACAGCACTGAATTTAATCCGCAAGCACCGCATAAGTTGATTGGTTTAATCAATGAGTGGCAAGATGCTTCAGGAAAGGTGGAAACCCGTGACGAAAATTCTGACCTGGGCGGAACAATGAGACTGGGGGCGCAAGCATGCCCGATTGTGCCAAATACCATTGCAGCAAGCATTTATGGCACACAAGTGAATGAGCGTCATCGCCATCGTTATGAGGTGAATAATCATTACGTCGAGCAGTTGAAAGCCGCAGGCTTGGTGATTTCTGCCAGAACACCGACTGAAAATTTGTGTGAGATCATTGAATTGCCAATAGCCACGCATCCGTGGTTTGTCGCATGCCAGTTTCACCCAGAGTTTACCTCTAACCCACGCACAGGCCATCCGTTATTTATTGCTTACGTGAAAGCGGCGCTTGCGAATCAAAAGACTTAATCAATAAGGCGTTAAGTATGAAGTTATGTAATTTTGAGGTTGGACTTGAGCATCCGTTATTTTTAATCGCAGGGCCGTGTGTGATTGAATCAAAACAAATGGCGATTGATACGGCTGGAGCGCTTAAAGAAATTGCGGGCTCACTGGGCATCTCGTTTATTTACAAGTCATCCTACGACAAAGCTAATCGCAGCTCGAACAGTACTTTTCGCGGTTTCGGCATGGAAGAAGGCTTGCGGATTTTGGATGATGTGCGCGCTCAAATCGGTGTGCCGATTTTGACGGATGTGCACACAGAAGAACAAGTGCCACATGTGGCGGCGGTGGTGGATGTATTGCAAA
>JBARQL010000039.1:0-2117 GCA_049643685.1 Methylotenera sp. | reverse complement strand
ATAAAATTAACAAGCATGTTGATTTTTTCAGATGGCAGCAAGATGATCTGACTAGAATTTTCCCGCATGATGTTTTAATTGCTGTGTGGGGAGATTTTAATAAAGGCGTTCTGAACTACGACGTGAGTTCTAATATTCCAGGCATCCGCACCCAGTCTTTACGTGAATCCCCCGGGCACATTGACCACCTGATGTCAGATCTTTACCAAAGATGGCTTGCGAACAGTGAGCGCTGGTACAGAATCAACAATTTTTCGGTTGAGGCTGAAGGTGATGATTTACCAGCATTCTTTAACAATCAACTGTCTGTGATCAATTCACTTTTAGTTTATGGTGTACGTGACATTCGCGGCAGCAATGACTGTTTATACATTTTCATGGACAAACAAGCTGAATTTCCAATTACCTCTTCTGTGCTAGGGATGCTAATGCCGCATTTAGATGCCGCTTTACGTAGAATTGAAAGTTTAGAGTCAGCAGATAGTGAAGAGGATGATTTATCTGAATACCATGTACAAGGCTTAAGCGATCGAGAACATGAGATTATTCATTGGGTAAGATTAGGGAAAACCAACTTTGAAATCAGCATGATTCTCAGTATTAGCCCAAATACAGTCAAAAATCATTTAAAACGGATTTTCAGTAAATTGGATGTTTCTTGCAGAGCGCAAGCAGTGGCTACTTATGTTCCACCTAAACTGAATTAGACGATGATTATATAAAGCTGTCATAATACACAATTAGGTAAATTAGATTTATTGGCAAGACTAAATGGCATACAGACAAACGGGTTCAAAAACACTTTTACAAAGACGCAGTAGCCTGAGCAATATGATCCAGCAATTGCTCGATGGCGCTGCGGTCATTGGCCTTTCCTGGTTTCATATTACTAGACATATGGGCGGACTATATTCGCCATATGTCAATTTTATATTAGTACTAATCGTGGTCATGGCACTGACTTATGACAAATTTGCCATCTATAGAAGTAATGGTCATAGCATAGATAAAGCACTCAACTTGCTAAAAGCATGGACGCTCACCTTTTTAGTGCTCGTCGTGCTGGCTTTCTTAACAAAAGTGAGTTCCGTATACTCCAGAAATCTAATTTTACAATTGTATGTGATGGGCTATATTGTTCAATTAATCATGCATGTGCTATTTAGAATTATCTATAAACAGATTATTTTGCATTCACAGCAAAATGAAAAGGTGTTGATTGTAGGGCTGAGCCGCCTAGCCTATTATCTACAACATAAAATCTCTGATAACCCATGGGTGGGCGAGCAAGTGGTCGGTTTTGTCCGGCTGCCTAATGATAATGAAATAGCCTCCGGCAGAAAAGCTGCTGGAAGAAAAAACGACCCGGAAATACTGGGAAATATTGAAGACCTACCGTCTTTAATTGATCAGCATGACATTAGCATGGTGTATATTGTGACGCCACTCAAGTCATCTAAAGCCCTGGAAGACATCTACATGAGCGTCATTGACAAACATGTCTCTATTCATTGGATTCCTGATATTTTTGCGTTGCGCTTAGTCAATCACAGTGTTAAAGAAATATCCGGCATACCAGTACTAACGCTCTCAGAAACGCCACTTATCGGTATGCGTCTACTGTTAAAATCAATCGAAGATAAAGTATTGTCATTTCTAATTTTATTACTCATTTTCCCCATCCTCATTTTAGTGGCAATAGCCGTGAAGCTAGATAGCCCTGGACCCGTATTCTTCAGGCAAAATCGTGCCGGCTGGAGTGGAAAATCTTTCAAAATTTGGAAATTCCGCAGTATGTATGTGCATCAAGAAGAAACCGGTAAACTAAAGCAAGCTTCTAAAGGGGATAGCCGAATCACACGGGTAGGCGCATTTATTCGCAAAACTAGTCTGGATGAACTGCCGCAAATATTTAATGTGCTCACTGGGGACATGTCATTGGTCGGGCCACGCCCACATGCGATACAACATGATAAAGAATACTCTCAAAGGATTTTTGACTACTTTGCAAGACATCACATTAAACCGGGCATTACCGGCCTAGCACAAGTGCGAGGGCTAAGGGGTGAAACCATTGAGATTGAGCAAATGGTGCAGCGAATTGAATCTGATATTGA
>JBARQL010000038.1:0-15736 GCA_049643685.1 Methylotenera sp. | reverse complement strand
AACATAACCAAATTCTGGTGTCAATTTGCTCAGAGCGCATCATGTAGTTTTCTAATATTGCGCTAATACTATCGCCTTCAAGCGGCACGATGCCTTGGTAGGTTTGGCCATCTTGAGGGTCTAGCGTAATCATAAATTGGCCATGGTCAATGAGTTCAAATAAATTTTGGCTGTCAGAGACTTCACCGCTCCATTTTGCGGTGGCGCGTATTTTTAAGTTTGAGTCCGCATCAGTGTTGCATTCCACCACTAATAGTTTTAGCGCACCTTTGCTTTGAATCTGTAAGACCAGCGCACCATGCATTTTTAGGGTGGCGGCTAGTAGTGCGCTTGCTACCATGAGTTCACTGAGTGCACTTTTTAGCACAGCAGGGTAGTGATGGTGTTGCAATGCTTGCGCGATGGTCTGGGTTAGGTTGACGTGGTTTCCGCGTACGGCGGTGTTGTCAAAAATGAAGCGGGTGAGTTGGTCTTGTGAGCTGTTCATAGAACGGTATTTTAACATTTTGCCCATATATTTTACCCAACATGACATAAATATGTTGACGCTTCAAATGGTAATGAAAACCATAATGATTATTATTTAATATATTGATTATTTAAAAGGTGAATATCATGGGAAAACTAATGGTCATTGGGTAAACCACTCTGCCTAGCCACACCGAATGCAAAGTACTTTAATAACAAGGTGATGGATGTGGTGGAAATAGAGATGGGTGGCACATCTCTTAAATTTCAAGCCAATAGCTTTTATGTGATGCACGAAATACTCAGAAAAGCTGCCGCACGCATAGTGATGCAAACTGAAATTTAATAATGGGCTTAAATAATTCAATGAATACTAAAAAACAACATGCGCATATCTTACTTGTGGAAAATCAGGCAGGCATAGTTGGATATTGTGAAACATGCCATGTGGTTGAGCTTGAGATTAGCGCAATTAGTATACGAGTAGATGAAAACACCTTGGCCCTACTGGGTAGATTGCTTAAAGATGCAGATTGCCGCCTAAACATATATCAAAATGAAAAACAAAAATTCATGCAAGCTACACCTGCGGATTTGATGCTTCACTAGCGCAATCATATGATTTATCTGACCCAGATTTACCAATGCCAGTGCTGTACTTGCAACCATTAGCTGTGTAAGCGTGCAATATGTGATTAACCCTTCATTTGAAATGGCAAGGCTGGCCAGTTTGGCAAACAAGCTCTCTGCTCTGCAATACGCAGAGTCACATTTAATACCACAAATTGCGCGTCAGCTACAATGCCAGTGGGATGTGATTTTGAAAGACCAAATAGAAGTTATGGCAATGACGATGCCACTTAATGACACCTCGCACTAAGTTATTAGATTAAAAACATTAACATGCAAGGAGAGCTAAAAGTGAAATTACAGCAAATTTCAAAGCAAAAACCACAGCCAGAATTGAATATTCGTGCAAATTAAAGAAACGCGCTACCAAATTTAGGCAGAGGTGATGGCATATGCACAGAATGCAGGCGTCACAAAATTGGGGTTTATAAGTATCCGAAATAGTAATTTAGCTGGGAAATAACTCGGCACAAATATTATTGTAATGAGAATTGTTATCATGTATAGTTGAACGTAATTGATAATTATTCTCATTTAAAAAAATCAGGAGGCTTTTAAAAATGCGTAAAATAACATCGTTAGTAGGGTTGGCTGTGGCGGCAGCGTTAGCATCAGGTAACGCGATGGCGGCGACCAGTGTTGAAGAAAAAATTGAAATTTTGCAACAAGAAATCGAGGCGCTGAAAGACCAAGTGGCTAAGTCAGAAAGCAGTCATAAAGCGGGTGGCATTCAGTCTTTTGTGGATAAAACCACGGTGGGTGGTTATGGTGAGTTGCACTATAATAATTTTCAAGGCAAAGTGCCAGCAGGTGAAACACGGGCCAAGGATGAGATAGACTTTCATCGTTTTGTGTTGTTTTTTGGTCATCGCTTCAATGATTGGATCAGCTTTAAATCTGAGTTGGAGTTAGAGCATTCCAATACCGAGAATGAAGGCCAAGTAGAATTAGAGCAAGCATATTTAGATTTTAATTTCAGTGAGCGGGTGAATGCTAAAGCAGGTATTTTCTTGTTACCACTAGGTTTTTTGAATGAAACCCATGAGCCACCTACGTTTTATGGCGTAGAACGTAATTTTGTAGAAACACGCATTATCCCCAGCACGTGGTGGGAGGCGGGGGCGAGCATATATGGTGAAATTACTCCAGGCTTGAAATACCAAGCAGGTGTAACTTCTAGCATGGCGGCGGAACATTTTGAGAAATTTTCTACCAAAGGCGTGCGTGAAGCAAGGCGCAATGTGTCTGAAGCCCCTGCCGAAGATTTTGGCGTACATGGGCGTTTAGATTACACAGGTTTACCTGGTTTAACCGTGGGTGCGAGTGTGTTTAGCGGCAACACAGGGCAAGATAACGACGCGCTCAATGGCGCAGATGCGCGCTTAACCCTGTGGGATTTACATGCACGTTACAATATAGACAAGCTGGATATACGTGCTTTATATGCACAAGGGCATTTAAATGATGCGGCAAAAATCAATACAGCTTTTGGGTTTGATGAAGTGGCAAGTCGCTTCTATGGTTGGTATGCAGAAGCTGCGTATCATGTGTTAAAAAATGGCGACCACGATTTAGCACCGTTTATCCGCTATGAAAAGTGGGATACGCAAGCTGGTTTAGCGAGCAATACTGTACGCAAAACAGGGAGTGAGAACGATGTTTGGACCATCGGTGCAAACTACTGGCCGCATCCACAAGTGGTATTCAAAGCGGATTACCAAAAGTTCGACAAGCCTGATGGCGATAAAGGGGATAAGCGTTTGAATTTAGGTTTAGGTTATATGTTCTAACTTGCAGAGTAAGAGCATTAAACTTAGTATAGAAGCGATGGCTGATAAGCCTCGCTTTCATCGCTTGATGAGATTAAAGAATAACCATAAATATGATGAAGAATAAATTAGTCATGATGTTGTGTTTGCACCTGGGTTTAATGGCTGGCTTGCTCGCCATTCCGGCGCAGGCATTTGAACAATATCTGACATCTGAACAGTTTGTTGCCGAGGTTTTTGGTGCAAATGCACCTAAACCAAGTGTGTTATGGATCAATAAAGAAGTCGCTAAGCAAGTGGATAAAATATTAGGCCATGCGCCGCATCAACTACGCCAACGCTATTGGAAGAACGGAAATACCAGTGCCTGGATTTTAGAAGAAATCGGCAAAGAAGAGCCAATTACGACTGGTTTTGTCGTGACTGAGGGTAGGATTTCGCAAGTACGTATTTTGACTTATCGTGAAAGTCGTGGTGGTGAAGTGCGTTACCCCGCTTTTCTTAAGCAATTTCAAGGCATTACATTGCAGGCTGATTATTTTTTGAATCGTCATATTGATGGCATTTCTGGTGCAACGCTATCAGTTAATGCCATGAACCGTATGGCGCGGTTGGCACTGTATTACGATCGTTTGAGTCAAGAATGAGTCTGAAAACAAAAATGATACGCTTTATCCGTCATTGGCATGCGCGTATTGGCGTGCTGGCGGCGTTATTTTTTCTTTTTTTGGCCATCAGTGGCGTGGCGTTAAACCATACCGATGCATTAAATCTAGATAAACAAGCCGTGAGTACCAACTGGTTGATGCGTTGGTATGGCTTAAAAGCAACCATGCCAAACACGGGTTATTTGTTCAAAGATGGCTATTTTGCTGCGGCCGAAGGGCGATGGGTGATGGATGACAAAACACTACAACAGCATAATCAACAACCAGTCATCGGCGCAATCACTTGGGGTGAAATGCGCGCGATTGCCTGTGCAGAGTCGCTTTATTTATATACGCTTGAGGGGCAATTGGTCGATAAGTTATCAGGCGATGCCTTGCCCAATAAAACCATACAGCGGCTAGGCTTGGTGGAAAATGCGCTGGCAATAGCAACGGCACAGGGTAACTATGTTAGCTATGATGGTTTGGCGTGGAGCCCGCTAGAAAGTAAAGCGAGCAAACAGCCAGAATGGTCGAAAAGCCAAGCATTACCAAAGGTTATCACCACGCAACTAGTGAAAAAATTTGCGCCTGCCCTACCTTTAGAGCGTATTATTTTAGATGTCCATAGCGGACGCATTTTGGGTCGTTATGGCGTGTTATTGATGGATTTAGCGGCATTAGTACTCACCTTATTGTCATTGTCAGGCGTATGGATTTATTGGCGTGCCGTGAGAAGGAAATAATTGGAGACGCAAATAATTGCGGGTTTATTTTTAATGAATTTAGATAGGGAGTCGGTGATGGCACAACACAATATTTCAGAAAATATTTCATCAAAAACCGTTGGTTTACTCAACAAAATTATGGAATTTGAATTAGCCGGCGTGGTGCGTTACACGCATTACTCGCTCATGGTATTTGGCTACAACCGCATCCCCATTATTGATTGGCTACGCGGGCAGGCGACGGAATCACTAATGCATGCACAAAAAGCGGGTGAATTGATTACCCATTTGGGCGGCCATCCCTCACTTGGCATTGGTCCATTATTAGAAACACATAACCACGATATTGGCGATATTTTACGTGAATCATTAGCCCATGAAGGTGCTGCGCTGGATTGTTATAACGCCTTGTTATGCGAAGTAGAAGGCAAGTCCGTAATGCTCGAAGAATACGCCAGAGAGATGATTTATGCGGAAGAACTGCATTTGGGAGAAGTGAATAAAATGTTACGTAAACCAGGGGAAGTCGGGGTGTTTGAAGCGTAAATGCGGGAGTTCAAAATTTCTGTAAATAACGGTTTAAAGCCCATCGAGCGAAAAACGTTGCCATGCGAGCCTTGTAAATAAAGGCTCGCATGGCAGCGCAAACAAAGACATGCGAAAATGCGGGTAAATTTGAGGCTTTTACACGTGGCATAAAAAGACCATTTTTTATCAAAAACATCAAAAAAATTTCATTTTGAACGAAGAGGGAAATCTAATCAATTCAATCCAATCCCTTGCAAAGATTCCTCTATTCGTTCGGAATGACAAGGTAAATTTTCACGTAGTGAAAAGGGAGGGTACGCTGGCGTACAATTTGAACATTTTTTTAGTTTGAAAATCGCTTCGTGCGAAGGTCTCATTAATAATGATTCGTTTCAATGATGAGTGGTACCCTTTAATGTAAGGGTTGCA
Source organism: Methylotenera sp. (assembly GCA_049643685.1). Taxonomy (GTDB): domain Bacteria; phylum Pseudomonadota; class Gammaproteobacteria; order Burkholderiales; family Methylophilaceae; genus Methylotenera. The sequence goes on along the minus strand of JBARQL010000038.1, from coordinate 10,537 downwards.
AATAGGGCGGAATATGCCAAGTGCTCAGCTGATTCCCAAGTAATATCAGCTGGCATGGTAGGCGGTCTGCACCATTGGCGCTGACATCAAACTCATAAGTGCGTAACAGCTGTGCATGGCCCCGTGCATTGCGGCCTAGCCAGAGCTTACTGCAAGCAACGGATTCATCTAAGAGTTGTAATTGAAAGCGTGCCGCCAGCTCTCGTCCCAGTAAAATGGCGCGTTCGCGCTTCGCCAAGCTATCTGACCAGAACCAAATAACGACTACTAAAATAAGTAAAAGAATTAATTCCATGCTGTATTTTAGAGCTTAGAAAGCGGATCAGCTTCTTCTGGTATTTCAGGTTCATCAACGTGTAGAGATAAGCTCGGTTTTTCAAGCGTGCTTGTTTTTCCACCTGCGTTTTTACTGTGCAATTTAAAGCGTAGACGGAGTTCATTAATCGAGTCGGCGTTTCTTAATGCGTCTTCCTGCGTGATGCGGCCTTCTTCAGAGAGTTTGAATAAGGCTTGGTCAAAGGTTTGCATGCCAATTTCAACCGATTTGGCCATCGCTTCTTTGACCATATTGGTTTCGCCTTTGAGAATCAAATCAGCAACCAAAGGCGAATTCAGCAATATTTCAATGGCGGCACAGCGCCCACCGCCCGTACGTGAAACCAGACGTTGTGAAATAAAGGCCTTCATATTCAGCGATAAATCCATGTGCAATTGTGCATGACGTTCTTCCGGGAAGAAGTTGACAATACGGTCAAGTGCTTGGTTTGAGCTATTGGCATGTAAAGTGGCCATGCACAGGTGGCCAGTTTCAGCGAAGGCAAGGGCAAATTCCATGGTTTCACGATCGCGGATTTCGCCAATTAAAATGACATCGGGCGCTTGGCGCAGGGTATTTTTTAACGCGTTAAACCAACCGTTGGTATCGCGCCCCACCTCGCGGTGGGTGATTAAACAATTTTTGCTGGTATGTACATATTCCACAGGATCTTCAACGGTAATGATATGCCCATAACTTTTCTCGTTGCGATAATCAATGAGAGCTGCCAAGGTGGTGGATTTACCAGAACCCGTACCACCGACTAAAATCACCAAACCTCGCTTGGTCATCATCACCTCTTTGAGCACTTCAGGTAAACCAAGGTCGTCAATATTAGGAATTTGCGTGGTGATGGTTCGCAACACCATGCCTACTTTTTCCTGCTGCACAAACACATTGACACGGAAACGCCCAATGCCAGCAGGGTAAATCGCAAAATTACATTCTTTTTCCGTGACAAAATCAGCGCGTTGCTTTTCATTCATCAGCGCGTCAGCAAAGGCTTTGGTGAGTTCACCATTCAGCTTTTGTTGCGTAACAGGCGTCATTTTCCCATCAATTTTCATCGCTGGGGGAAAGTCGGCAGAGATAAATAAATCGGAGGCTTTTTTTTCTAACATGCCGCGTAACAGGTTATGCATGTAAGCTAAGGCTTGTTCATTGGTCATTCAATAAAACTCCATACGTTGAGATTGCTTAGATTTTGCTTAACGCTTACTAGTGCAACACTTGATTTGCCTAGAAAGGGAGTCGCAATGTTAAAATAGCATCATAAAACATTTCTTATAGGCAAATTGTAAAGCATAATCATCATTATGATACAGAGTGATTCGCGAAGTGAATGAGTTATCAACGATAGCATTATGCCGTTATTAGGAAAAATATAAAATTAATGAGTCAAATGAGAGAAAAAGAAGCGATAGACGCCTATTTCAAGCTGGTGCAGGCCAAGGGCGCAGATAAAGCCACTTTAAAAAAACGCGTTTTATTCTTAGAGCAATTGAGTACTTATTTAGCCGACAGACAGGTCAACGGTGCTGAATATCGAGAAGCCATTGAATCGCTGATGGAAACGATTCCGGCAGAAGAATGGCATCCCTGTTTATCCACTGCCCGCGAATATTTTCCGTTCTGGTTGCAGGATATTAAGGCGATTGCTGCACACAATCGTTTTCCAGGGTTTGATATTCCGCCAGACCAATGGCGGCCTGTGCCAACTACGCTTAAAGCCTTGACTGATAGCTTAGAAACCGAGAAATTCGAAACTTCAGAAACTTGGCCGCTGAAGGCCTACACCCAAGCCTTACGTTATGAAGGGGCTGAGTTGTCTTTAGTGGACACGCGCATCAAGTTGGCTAAAATCATGCTGATACGCTTAAGAGGCGCACCTGAAAGAAACCATAAGATTTTTCGTATTGCGGTCGATCTTACTTTACCCTTGTTTAGCAACAAAAGTAGCAGGCGTTTGTTTTTAGTGGTGGTGCGCGAGTTTTATCACTTCTGGATTGGTAACCCAGATGCGGCCAGCAAAGTACTTAAGGATGGTTCAGGCAACATGCTATTTTAGGGAAAGATTGTTTAAACATTACACACGCTGTCATTTCAATACTTTGTTATCAGCACAAAATATATTTCCGACAACCTAATTTTATAACAATGCACTTTAATGGTGCTATGCACGGCGCATAGCACCATTAAAGTGCATTGTTGCCATCTAATTAGAATAACCTTTTATATAAATCAATCACTTATGTCTTGGCGTGTTATTTGCTTAATTGTTCGCTTTAAGTCATTTCCAAGTAGTATTTCGTATAAAAGTCAGGGAGTCGTAATCAAATGGAAGCGTTAGTCTCATCAAATGATGTGTTGTTTGTATTATTAGGCGCCATTATGGTGCTTGCCATGCATGCGGGTTTTGCGTTTTTAGAAGTGGGTACCGTCCGTAAAAAAAATCAGGTCAATGCGTTAGTTAAAATTATGGTCGATTTTTCAGTATCGACCATTGCCTACTTTTTTATTGGTTATAGTATCGCTTATGGTGTCAATTTCTTTAGTGGCGCAGAAGTGTTAGCGGCTAAAAATGGCTATGGTTTAGTGAAGTTCTTTTTTCTATTGACCTTCGCCGCGGCGATTCCCGCGATTGTGTCTGGTGGTATCGCAGAGCGTGCGAAATTCAACCCGCAACTTGCTGCTACATTTGTATTGGTCGGATTTGTGTACCCGTTTTTTGAAGGCATTGCCTGGAATCATCATTACGGCATTCAAGACTGGCTAAAGACAAACTTCGGCGCGGAGTTTCATGATTTTGCGGGTTCAGTGGTGGTACATGCCATGGGTGGTTGGATTGCTTTAGCAGCCGTCATTTTACTGGGTGCGCGTAATGGGCGATACAGCAAAGACGGTCGTCTGCATGCATATCCTCCTTCAAATATTCCCTTTTTGGCATTAGGTGCTTGGATACTCACGGTCGGCTGGTTCGGCTTTAACGTAATGTCCGCTCAAAGCATCCAAGGTATTTCTGGCTTAGTAGCGGTTAACTCCTTGATGGCATTGGTTGGCGGTACTTTAGCCGCATTGGTCATGGGCAAAAATGACCCTGGCTTTGTACACAACGGACCGTTAGCGGGCTTGGTAGCGGTGTGTGCAGGCTCTGATGTCATGCATCCGTTAGGTGCGTTGGCCACAGGCATAGTAGCTGGTGTATTGTTTGTTTGGGCATTCAACCAAACACAAAACCGCCTGAAAATTGATGATGTATTAGGTGTATGGCCATTACACGGCCTATGCGGCACTTGGGGTGGTATTGCAGCAGGGATATTTGGTTTGCAACAAATGGGCGGCAGAGGTGGCGTGAGTTTTATGTCGCAACTTCTAGGCACAGGCTTAGGCGTGATGATTGCGCTTACTGGCGGCGCAATCGTTTATGGATTACTAAAAAAATTGGTGGGCATACGCATGGGTCAAGAAGAAGAATTCGATGGTGCAGATTTAAGTATTCATAAAATTGTATCGACTGCGGATGATTGATAGGGTTAACTTAATGGTTAGTTAGCTCATATAGGTGATTGAATTTATATCAGAAGAAGTGTATCTTTATAATTCAATTGGTTGAGATTAATTTTTAAACTAAATAATCAAATATAATGCTCAGCATTATGATTTTTAATTACATGAGTTCAATATGAAAAAATTTCTTTTAATATCCATGTTCTTGATATTTGCTTCAAATGCAAATGCAGGGATATTCGATGGAAAAAGTTTGCAACTGCAATACTTTTTCCCTGACTTATCGTCACCTAGAATTGTGTCGTCAAATGGCACTTATACTGTTGGCCCGGGTATTGAAGTTCCAATCATTATCAATAATGCATTGGGGTCAAATATAGGAAACTTAGACTTTCAGAGTGATGGATTTACGATTAATTTTACTTTAGGACCTACAAGTTTTGCTCCTAGCGTGTTTAGTGGTTTTCGAATCACAGATATTAATGAAACCATTGGGCCATTTGCCACTTTTACATTGGGTACGAATACCGGCTTAATTGGAAGCCCGGTGCTTACATTTGATGCCAACAACTTATTTGTAAACTTGCAAGGACTCTCTTTTAGACCTGGTTCAACACAATTTAATGTGACAGCTGGCCCTTTTGTACCGCCACCAGCCGTACCTGAACCTGAAACCTACGCTATGTTGTTGGCAGGTTTGGGTTTGATGGGTTTTGTGGCACGTCGCAGAAAAGAAACCTAGTTTAATTGGGTTAATCATTTAAGGTAATTTTGACGGGAGCTTTGGCTCCCGTTTTTTCATGCCGCACGTTTGTTTTCTGCACTACCCAAATGGGTGAATAGTTTTAGTATAAAAAATGCTTTACATCTCTTTACATTTTAAGTTTAAAAGAATACTGTTTCAGTAACGGTGTTGGTAGTGTGTGCGGACTCGAGATTAGTGTTTCTTGCAAAATATAGTATCAATGGAGTCCAACGCCATTAATTGATTACAAATAATTGATTGCTGTTGATTTTAGAGTTTTATCCTTACGATTTTTTACTAAACTTAAGAGGTTCAATATGAAAAAGCTTATTCTTGTGTCTCTATTCACTGTGTTTTCTTTGAATGCTAATGCAGCTGTAGTTAGGATTACCGAGGGCTCATTCACGCCAGCAGCGGGCTTGATTACGTTTTCTGAGTTTCCAATTAATACTCTAAATCCTACGTATGTACCAGCTAGTTATGGTGGTGGTGTAGGTGCACCTACGGTGAACTTTGGTGGGTGGTTTGTGGGTCAATCTGCGGGAGTAGCTGGATCTTGCCCCGCTGGGGCAGCTGTCAGTGGTTGCGTGCTGGGCTCTCCAACAGGGGCATTGACATTGGATGGTGCTTCACCAACCACGCGCATTGTTTCAGATGGTGCTAATCCTACATCGCCTGTTCTATCTGGTACGCCAACATTCAACGGCCCCGTGTCTATCTTGTTTGATGTGGATGTAGCAGGGGTAGGCCTTTCAGGCGGCTTTTTTAATGCGATTGGTGGGACAGCTATCACTGCATTTGGGCGAAATGGAAGTTTACTTGGGTCGGTGCTGAATGCTGGGACAGGTATAGAATTTTTAGGCTTGACGACGACGGATGGTTTGGCGGGCATTGCTGGTTTGCAGTTTTCTTTAGTCGGGGCAGAACCAGCAGGTTTTGCGATTGATAATTTGCGGTTTGGTATAGCAGGTCAGATTATCCCTGAAGTACCAGAGCCAGAAACCTACGCCATGATGTTGGCAGGTTTGGGTTTGATGGGCTTTGTGGCACGTCGCAGGAAAGAAGAGCAAGTTTAATTTAAGACAAATCATCTTAAGTAATATTAATAACGGGAGCTTCGGCTCCCGTTATTATTTGTGGTGGGTGAAAGCTGATTTATTCAGCTGTTTGCCCTGAGCTTGTCAGATGGTGTTTTTAACATAAAAATGTTGCATGGTTCGACAGGCTCACCACGAACGGATTTAATTGACGTTTCCCCAGTGAATTTATAGAAACGCCAATACCCGTGCTATGTTAAAATCCAAGCATGTTTTTATGCAGGTATAAAATTTAGCATGATGCGTTTCCACGTGATTATTCCAGCCGCAGGTAGCGGAAGCCGTATGGGGACAGACGCACCAAAGCAATATTTGAGTTTAAATGGCAAGTCACTGATTCAGCATGTGATTAAGGTGTTTGACCTTGCGACTAAAATCAATAGTATTCATATTATTCTTAGCGCGGGCGATGCGCATTGGCGTAGTACTTACTTAAATTTAAGTGATAAAGCACAGGTGCATTATTGCGGTGGCGATACGCGAGCAGAGACTGTGCTAAATGGTTTGAATGCGATTCAAGGTCAAGTGGACGAGAGCGACTGGATTTTGGTACATGATGCCGCGCGACCTGGGTTAAGTAATCTGCTTTTGAATCAGCTATTAGGCGCACTGGAAAATGACGAAGTAGGTGGCTTACTAGCAATGCCACTGGCGGATACGTTAAAGCGTGCAGATTCTGAGCAACGCGTTTCAGCAACCGTGCCACGTAATGATTTATGGCAAGCTCAAACGCCACAAATGTTTAAATATGCCACGCTCAAGAAAGCACTCACGGAATTTGTTGGCACACCTACCGATGAGGCTGAAGCCATTGAAGCGCTAGGTTTAAAGCCAAAACTTGTCACAGGCGAATTACGTAACCTTAAAGTAACTTATCCGCAGGATTTAGCGGTACTTTCCGCGTTACTTAACCATAGTTAAGAACAAGGAATTGAGAAAAATATGACAATAAGAATCGGCCACGGCTTTGATGTTCATGCTTTGGTTACAGGGCGCAAATGTATTATCGGCGGCGTAGAAATCGCCCATGATAAAGGCCTGGAAGGACACTCCGATGCCGATGTTTTACTGCACGCGATATGCGATGCCTTGTTGGGCGCAGCAGCGCTAGGCGATATTGGCAAGCATTTTCCGCCAAGTGACAATCGCTATAAAGGCATTGATTCACGCGCATTATTGCGCCATGTGCTGAGCTTGTTGAAAGATAAAGGTTTTGTCATTGGCAACATAGATGCGACGGTGATTTGCGAAGCGCCGAAGCTTTCACCATATACCGCGCAAATGTGTGCCAACATTGCAGCGGATTGTAATGCAGATGTTGCGCAAATCAATGTTAAAGCCACCACGACTGAGAGGCTGGGGTTTACTGGGCGCGGCGAGGGCATTGCAGCTGAGGCGGTTTGTATTATTCAGTCTTTATAATTACCGCATAAAGTATAACACCCGCTCGCCCTGAGCCTGTCGAATGGTCGAAGCATTATTTTAGAATCAATTACCACCCTTCGACAGGCTCATGGCATTGGCACGAACGGTTTAAGAAGGATTTACATAAGGCTACTCATGTTCCGCTGGTTCGAAAACCTAGTCAACCCATTCCCTGATCAAGCAATCAGCACGCCACCAAAAAGTTTTTGGCCTTTTGTTTGGTCATGTACTGAGGGCATGCGTCCTTACATTCTTGGCATGACTTTGCTCACGGCTTCTATCGGTGCGTTCGAAGCCTTATTGTTCGCCATGATGGGCAGAGTAGTAGATAGGCTTGGGGCCATTGTACCGGCTGTGCTTTGGAATTATCACAAAACAGACTTGATGCTGCTGGCGACTGTGTTGATTGCAAGCACGATATTGATTGCACTGCAAACTATGCTGAAACATCAAACCTTGGGCGGCAATATTCCCATGCGGCTACGTTGGAATTTTCATCGCTTAATGCTTGGCCAGAGCATGAGTTTTTATCAGGATGAATTCGCAGGCCGTGTCTCCGCCAAAGTGATGCAAACCGCACTGGCTGTGCGAGACGTGTGGTTTATTGTCACGGATATTATGGTGTACGTGGTGATTTATTTTGTGACTATTGTGACGGTTGTCGGCAGTTTTAACTTGATGATGATATGGCCGTTTTTAGTTTGGCTTGTGTTGTATATCTGTGCATTGCGCTATTTTATTCCAAGGTTGGCAAAGGTTTCGCAACAGCAGGCCGATGCGCGCGCGCTGATGACGGGCCGCATTACCGATGCTTATACCAACATTAGTACTGTGAAATTATTTTCACACGCAGGGCGCGAAGCGAATTATGCAAAATCAGCCATGCAGGAATTTTTACACACAGTTAAACAGCAAATGCGCATGGTAAGCGGTGTAGAAACGATTAACCATTTGTTGAATATGTTGTTAATCATCGGCAGTGGTGGCGTTGCGCTATGGCTTTGGAGTAAGGGGCAAGTGGGCGTGGGCGCGGTTGCGGCAATTACCGCCATGTCACTGCGGCTCAACGGAATTTCGCACTGGGTGATGTGGGAAATGACTTCACTTTACGAGCAAATTGGTACGGTACATGATGGCATCAATACGCTATCGCTGCCGCATAATATTGTAGATGCGCCTGATGCTAAGCCATTGCAAGTGAATCAAGGCGAAATTAGACTTGATAAAGTTGATTTTGGTTACAACACCGAGAAGATGTTAGGCAATAAAAAAGAGGTGTTAAAAGGTCTCAGCTTAACGATCAAGCCAGGTGAAAAAATCGGCCTAGTAGGGCGCTCTGGTGCGGGTAAATCTACGATAGTCAATTTGCTGCTACGGTTTTACGAAGTTGAATCTGGCAGCATTTTAATCGACGGGCAAAACATCAATGATGTCACGCAAAACAGCCTGCGCGAAGGCATTGGCATGGTGACACAAGATACTTCATTGCTACATCGTAGCGTGCGTGACAATATTTTATATGGCAGGCCAGATGCGACCGAAGCTGAAATGATTGCCGCCGCAAGGCGCGCAGAGGCGCATGAATTTATCTTGAATTTGCGCGATGCCAAAGCCCGCACAGGTTACGATGCGCATGTGGGCGAGCGTGGCGTTAAGCTTTCTGGCGGGCAACGCCAACGCATCGCCATTGCGCGCGTCATGTTAAAAGATGCGCCAATATTGCTGCTGGATGAAGCCACCAGCGCATTGGATAGTGAAGTGGAAGCGGTCATCCAAAGCAGTCTCTACCAATTGATGGAAGGTAAAACAGTCATTGCCATCGCACATCGGCTTTCTACTATCGCTGCTATGGATAGATTAATTGTGCTGGATGACGGTCGAATTATCGAAGAAGGCAACCATGCCGAGTTACTGAAACAGAATGGCTTGTATGCTAGCTTGTGGGCGCATCAAAGTGGTGGTTTTTTAGGGGATGACTAATATATTGCTAGTCCACTATACAATCCAATGCTGAACTAATTGCTCACATAAGACATACCGACGAAAGTCGGTGTCTAGCGTTGTTTAAGACACAGGATTCCATGCCAAACACGGAATGACGAACTAGGTGATCGGATTGTTTAGCAATCGTAGCCTCGATGCAATAAAGTGGAATCGAGAAATACTCAGTTCAATTTCCCCTCGATTCCACTTTGTTGCATCGAGGCTACTCAGGCTAGATTCATTGCCTAAAAAAACAAACCCCGCCACATGGGCGGGGTTAACAAATTAAAAGTAAAGCAAATTAAGCTAAATCAGCAGTTTTTCTTCGCCGTGCCACAAAACCCACCAAGCCTAAACCACCAAGCATCAGCATATAAGTGGAAGGTTCTGGCACTGCGGTGACATTCACGTTATCCAGTAATGCACCAAAGTTATCACCGCCGAGATTGTGAAATAGAATTTGATAAGTAGTAGTAGAAGCAGGGGTAAAAGTCATTGTTCTAAGCGAGAACGGGTCTAAGCTGGACACTGTATAGCTTGCCATCGTAGAGCCGAAAACAACCTCTACTGTATTTGTGTCACCACGTTGGCTACCAGCCAAGTCAAATGATAGGGTGTGTTCCATTCCGCCCACCAAAGTCAGGTTTTTCTCGAAAAAGCCAGCTTTATCGCTGGATCCATCCAAGTCCACATAACGGCCATTACCTGGTAGTAAGTCGAAGAAACCTGAGTTGCCTATCAAGTCTACCGTCCCCAAAGGTGCGCCGCCAACAAGCGTCCAGCCGCCAAGAAAAGTAGTTTGGTTGAGTGCAAGTACGTCAGTATTGAAGTTATCGGTAAAAACTGCTGCATGAGATAAAACGGGCAACGTAGCTAGAACTGCTGATAGAATTAGTTTTTTCATTGTAATACCCTTCTTTAGTAAGCCTGAATAATTGCTTATTCAGGTAGTGAATACAGAACGGAACATATACTAAAACAGCCCATATGACTTTACAGAAATTTACAACAATGTAGGCATTACGATGGCATATAATTTCCAATATTGCAACTATTTTTTTGATTATTTTTCATATTGTTTATTTTCTACATGGTTAGATTGTTTGAATTCTTATTATTAACTCATTGTGAGTTTTGCTATGGTTGATTGAGCAGTTATTTTGCCTGGTGTTCGTGTTGAATTTTCAGTCATCATTAGTCAGTCGCGCAACAAGGAAATTTAATTTGATGGTTTAATTTTTTAAGGATAAGCTGTGAATTCTAGTACAGAAACTCGCCCCCCGATCCCTCCATTTACCCGCGAAACGGCAGTCCAGAAAATCCGCATGGCAGAAGATGGCTGGAATAGCCGCGATCCGCAACGCGTTTCAATGGTGTATACGCCAGATTCACAATGGCGTAATCGTGCTGAATTTCCACGCGGCCGCGCAGAAATCGTAGCGTTTTTATCGCGTAAATGGGCAA
>JBARQL010000037.1:0-2164 GCA_049643685.1 Methylotenera sp. | reverse complement strand
AGGTCATTTTTGCGATTTGTGCGGTGGCTAAGGCCAAACCTAAGCCGCTGGCATTATCGCCACCCCCCACTAAGCTATTGGCAATGTTGTCTAGCTTAGTAAACAAGTAGGCAAACAGACACATCACCACCATCAGACTGAATATTGCTTTCAGTGCTGCCGCTTGTTTCGCGCCAACGAATGTGGCTGATTGATCCGTATTAAAGCCTAGGTGAACGATGTAACCGTTGACAATCACAAACACCAATCCCAAAAATATCATCATGAAGAGTTGCAAAAGCAAGATGTAAACAATCTTGTTTTTCCAACCATCAAAGAAGTTCTTGCTGGGTTCAAACGCTAATGCACCGATGAATAGTGGACCGACTGCTAACACTAAACTGAGCGTTAGCAGGTTAGTGAAAAAGATAATCCCAACCGCACCGAACAAAATAAGCACGCAAATTAAATACAAATTAGCCACGATACTGAGCGAGATACCACTTGCCACATCAAGAATATTTAGTTTCATTCTCGCTGCGACAAGGTCATTGAAAGGTGTTAGTAGTTGGTTAAAGTTGCAATCTAGCGCATTGAACATTGCTGCATCACCAGTCCCTGTGACAGGACAAGCACCGCCGCCAGTCGTCGAAACAGCAACCGAACTCATTAAGTTCGCGCTGACCGTTTTGACGGTACCGATGACTTCAGCCTGATAGATGCCCGCACCACAAGCGATAAATAGAATCATAGCCATTTTGGCTGAACGCCATACGATAGTACTGATCGGCTCGCGTACTTCGCCACGCATAACGGCAAAACCTACAAATAGGTAGTACAGCGTTAAAGCAGATAAGGCTATTGCAGCCACATATACGCTTAACTGCGCTGACACCTGATTCACAAAGTGGTCTACATAAGAGAAAAATGTTCCGCCGATATAGTTAAACATGGTGTACTTTTATTTGTGGTGGGGTAAATTGTGCTTGATTTTTTATATAAGTATTTATATAATAATGTACATGAAGCCAATTAAATTTGTGGGTAGCAGCCTTGACGACCTGCGTGATTTTCCGCAAGAGGCGCGTAGTCAGTGTGGTTTTGAACTGCGCCGCGTTCAAGATGGATTGATGCCCACGGATTTTAAGCCCATGCCAAGTATAGGCAGAGGCGTTTATGAAATTCGTGTACACGAGCTTGGTGAGTTTCGTGTCATTTATATTGCCAAACACGAAGACTTTATTTATGTGTTGCATAGCTTTCAAAAGAAAACTCAAGCAACACGCAAAGAAGATATTGACTTGGCGATTAAACGTAATAAATTGATTGGAGAGTAAACCATGAAAACGACTGACCCTGATTTGACGATTACCGAATCTAGCGGCAACGTGTTCGCTGATTTGGGTTTTAGTGATGCTGAAGCAACTATTTTGGCAATGCGCGCGCAATTGATGTGCGATATCGCAAAGCAAATAGACAAGCATCAGTGGACACAAAGCGAGGCTGCAAAACGCTTTGGTGTATCTCAAGCCCGCGTTTCTGACTTGGTGCGCGGTAAATTTGATAAATTTAGTTTGGATACGCTGATACAACTTGCCACGCGCGCTGGACATAGTGTACGTATTGAGTTGGCAGAGGCGGCTTAATTCTGTTGTGCGTTTGGTATTAAGCCTCACGCCATGATTTAACTGAATTAATTGAACGAGGGCACCTAAAATGAGTAAAATTGAAGATCCTGAAATGGCGACATTTGAAAGAGATTTATTACTTTCTGTTGAGCAAATGAAAGCTGGTAAAGTGCGCGTAGCATTGTCACCAATTGCTAATATCCGCAATAAAATGCACTTAAGCCAAAGCAAATTTTCTGATTTATTAGGCGTGTCTGTACGCACCTTGCAAGATTGGGAGCAAGGTCGCGCCAAGCCCTCTGGCGCAGCTAAAGCGCTACTTAAAATAGCGGAGCTTAATCCAGAAGCACTTATAGCGGTCGCTTGATTAAAATAAGATTTCATTTTTTATCTAAAATTGTGCTTAGTTAAAATTAGCTATTGGTTGAGGTGCAGAGGTAGGTTTTCCTCTATCCTCTAGCGTGGCGTTTGCTTGTAATTCATGTAAAGCCTGCAAGGCATTCATGCAGTTGGGTGTTAGGCTGCGCTCAGCAGGATTTTCACTGCACCAATCACTT
>JBARQL010000036.1:0-2131 GCA_049643685.1 Methylotenera sp. | reverse complement strand
TGAGTTGGCCGCAAAATATCCGCTCAATATTATTTCGCCCAAAAGTCATGGTTTTTTAAACTCATGCTACGCCAATGTGGAAGAGAAAATCAAAGGGCAGGGCGAGCAGTTTGTGTTGATTAATCAGCTAGATGCCAAAGCTCGCAACATTAAAGAAGGCAATGTGGTGAAAGTGTTTAATGGCCGAGGTGCATTTTCTGGTGTGGCGAAAATCTCTGATGATGTGAATGCGGGGATTATTGTGGCAACGTTAGGCTACTGGCGGCAGTTGAATAATGGGACGGTGAATTGTATTAGTTCAGCGGAGTTTGGGGATATGGGGCATTCGACGACGTTTAGTGATAATTTGGTGGAAGTGGCTTTGGGCGAATAACACGCAAAGACTCATTTTTTGAAGGTGCCTTTTTCACACCAAAACTTCGTCTTTATATCAGGCTGGGCTTGGAACAATTGTTGTGCTTGTTCGCAGTTGCCTTTGTTATAGGCTTCACCATCTGCGGTGTTGAAACTTGCAACATGAACTCGCATGTTTTCGTCTGTAACACTATTGAGATAGAGCGTAAAGGTCTCAATGTCCGAGCTGCAACCTGAAACTATGGTGATGAGAAAGAACAAGATAATACTAATAAATTTTGTCATATTGCCTAATCTATGTGGATGGTAAGAGCATAGAGATTTATTCTAATTCATTTTGTTAGCTAATTGTTGATCGCAACTTAATCAACAATATTTAGAGATGTGAAGCATTGTCGCTTTCGCGCGACTAGCGAGTATCTTTCTTTTGCTTAGCCAAAAGAAAGATACCAAAGAAAAGGCTATCCCCTACCGCTTGTTTCCTGAGATTTACATAATAATGGGGCGGCAAGCGGAAACTCGCCAATAAAATCGATTGGCTCAAACAGCCGCTTGCCGAATTCTCCCCATCATCATGCAAATCTCAGGCGCGGTAGCAGGGGATTTAAGGTCAAAACCAATGAGCGGCGCAGAGAAGCCGTCGGGCTACCCACGGCAAGTATCTTGCTCCACTAACTTTGGGTAAGTTGCAGAATGAAGTAAAATTACATGATGAATATTTACTCACTTGCAAAACCTTTCCTTTTTCAGTTTGACCCTGAAATTGCTCATGACATTACTATAAAAAGCCTAAAAATCGCTGAGCGCTTGGGCGTTTTAAACTTGTATCCTGCGCCACCTGTTTGTCGCCCTCGGCAGGTGATGGGGATTACGTTTCCTAATCCCGTTGGTTTAGCTGCGGGGTTAGATAAAAATGCCGCGGTGATTGATGGTATGGCGGCTTTAGGCTTTGGTTTTATTGAGGTTGGTACGGTAACTCCCCGCCCGCAACCTGGTAACCCTAAGCCCCGCTTATTCCGCGTGAAGGAAGCGCAGGGCATTGTGAATCGCTTTGGCTTTAATAATTTGGGCGTTGATAATTTAATCGAGAATGTAAAAGCGGCTGAATATAAAGGCGTGCTGGGCATTAACATTGGTAAAAACTTTGATACGCCAATGGAAAACGCGGTGGATGATTATTTGATTTGCATGCGTAAAGTGTATGCGTATGCGAGTTATATCACGGTGAATATTTCATCGCCAAATACTAAAAATCTACGGGCTTTACAAGAAAAAGATGCACTTTCCAGCTTGCTGGCTACGCTTAAATTAGAGCAAACCAAGCTGGCAAATCAGCATGGACAATATGTGCCAGTTGCCTTAAAAATAGCGCCAGACTTGGAGCGTGAGCAAATCAATGAAATTGCGGATTTGCTAATGGAACATAAAATCGATAGCGTAATTGCTACCAATACAACCTTGGCGCGTGATATGGTGAAGGGCATGGAGCATGCGGAAGAAACGGGCGGTTTGTCTGGCGCACCTGTGCGTGAAAAGTCCACTTTGGTGATTCAGCAGTTATCACAACGCTTACAAGGCGCTGTGCCGATTATCGGCGTGGGCGGCATTTTAAGTGGTGCGGATGCGGTTGAAAAAATTGCTGCTGGGGCCGATCTAGTGCAAGTGTATAGCGGCCTGATTTATAAAGGGCCTAAGCTGGTGCATGATATTTGCAAGTCGTTAGGGTGACGCGTGAGCGGTTTAGCTCAACCCTTGCTTTATTCCTACCGCCGCTGCC
>JBARQL010000035.1:0-3078 GCA_049643685.1 Methylotenera sp. | reverse complement strand
TACGCCGCAGTCGTAGTGATGATAACCAGCCAAAACAACGGCAAGCCCGTCACCCAAGCATACTTCAATTTTCCCGATTTCACCAAAATGCCTGTCGCTACACATAAGGCAATGGCTGCCAGCATTTGGTTCGCAATGCCGAATAAAGGCCATAAGATATTTACCCCGCCATTAGGGTCAATCACGCCGATATATAAAAAGTAACCCCAGCCTGCCACAACAATGGCGCTGGTTAAAATAACCGAAGGCATGTAGGAAGTTTCACCCAGTTTTTTGTTGATGTTACCGAGCATATCCTGCAACATAAAACGCCCTACGCGTGTGCCCGCATCGAGCGTGGTGAGAATAAAAATCGCCTCAAACATAATGGCAAAGTGATACCACAGCGCCAGCAAGTGCTTGCCAAAAGCGCTGCCGAATATGCTTGCCATGCCCACCGCCAAACTCGGCGCGCCGCCTGTACGGGCAAATAAACTGCTTTCACCCATATCTTTGGCGAGTTGATTCATTTGCTCAACGGTCACCGCAAAGCCCCAGCTATTGATTTTAGCCACGGCATCAATTGCCTCTTTGCCCACCACGCCCGCTGGGCTGTTGATGGCAAAGAATACGCCTGGTTCCAGCACGGTCGCGGCTATCATCGCCATAATTGCCACAAAGCTTTCCAGCAACATCGCGCCGTATCCGATCATGCGAATGTCACGTTCATTCATCAGTAATTTTGGTGTGGTACCAGATGAAATGAGCGCATGAAAACCAGAAATTGCACCGCAAGCAATCGTAATGAACACGAATGGAAACAGTTTGCCGCCAAAGATTGGGCCTGTGCCATCGGTAAATTGTGTAAGGGCTGGCATGTGAATATCGGGGCGCAAAATCACAATCGCCACGGCTAATAAGGTAATCGTACCGAGTTTCATAAAAGTGGATAAATAATCGCGAGGCGCGAGTAACAACCAAACAGGCAACACGGCGGCTGCAAAACCATAGACAATAATGGCGTAGGCAAGCGGCAAACCTTCGTGGTCAAAGTAGGTGCGTAAAGTTTCATTGTGGTCTATCCAGCCACCTGCAAATACTGATAGCAACAATAAGGCCACACCGATACTTGAAGCCTCTAACACCCGCCCGGGGCGAATATTACGCATGTAAAAACCGACAATCATCGCGATAGGAATCGTCGCCGCGACGGTTGAGGTCGCCCATGGGCTGTGTTTCATGGCATTGACTACCACTAAACCCAGCACCGCGATAAGAATAATCATAATCAAGAATGTGCCTACCAGCGCCGCTGTACCGCCTACCGCGCCAATTTCATCGCGTGCCATTTGCCCCAGACTGCGTCCATCGCGGCGCATTGAGAAAAATAGTGTCACCATATCTTGCACGGCGCCGCCTAATACTGCGCCAATTAAAATCCACAATGTACCCGGTAAATAGCCAAATTGCGCAGCCAGTGTTGGGCCTACCAACGGCCCGGGCCCCGCAATGGCCGCAAAATGGTGGCCAAAAACAATCCATTTGTTGGTGGGAATATAATCGCGCCCGTTGTCCAAGCGTTCGGCGGGCGTCGCACGCGTTTCATCAACCATTAATACCTTTGCGGCAATCCACGCTGCATAAAAGCGATAGGCAATCGCATAAATGCATATCGCCGCGGTAATTAACCATAGCGCATTGATGCTCTCACCACGATTTAAGGCAATACCTGACAAAGCAAAGGTGCCTAATAACCCAACCGCAACCCAAAGCAATGTTTTGAAATGTTTGTTCATCATAATTTAAAGCCCACAACCAACGATTACATTGAAGTTTACAACAAACCCCGCTCCTTAAACGATAAGGTTTGATTACCCGCCACAATAAAATGATCCAGCACCCGCACATCAACAAGCAAGAGCGCCTCCTTAAGTTGTTTCGTCAACAGTTCGTCGGCTGAACTTTGCTGGGCAACGCCTGATGGATGATTGTGCGCAAAAATTACACTGGCAGCGTTGTGGTGCAATGCGCGTTTAAGCACCTCGCGCGGATATACGCTGGTTTGACTGAGCGTGCCGCTAAATAGCTCTTCGCTGGCGAGTAGACGATTTTGCGTGTCTAGAAAAAGTACTAAGAAGACTTCGCGCGCAAGGCTAGCCAGTTTTAACACGAGAAAATCACGTACCTGCTGAGGCGAGGTAAACACGTCACGCTGCTGCAATTGTTCACTCAATGCACGACGGCTCATTTCAAAAATCGCCTGCAACTGCACGTATTTGCTCGCGCCAATCCCATGGACTTGGCTAAGCTCATGCTCGGTTGCCGCAAAAATGCCGTTAAGACTACCAAATTGCGTGAGTAAATCGCGAGCTAAATCCACCGCACTTTTACCCACCACGCCTACCCGTAAAAAAATGGCTAGCAATTCTGCATCAGATAATGCTTCTGCGCCGAACTCTATGAGCTTTTCACGCGGGCGTTCCGCGGCCGGCCAGTCAGTGATTGCCATGAATTACTCCTTTTTAAATTAGTTTACCCGCTAATACAACGCAACCTCAACCTTGTCATTTCGAACAGAGCGAGAAATGACAAAAGCCATATTTATTTGCGCACTCCTGCGTTACTTATAATTGCAACTTCATCACCTAAGCCAGCCAATTTCGTTGGCAGTTTTATCGCCAATCAATGTCTGCGCTAGGCTTTTTGGAATGTCCGCCTTCGTCACGCTCACGGGCACGCGCCCACCCATCAACTCGGCAAAATCTTGCGGATAACGGGGCGATTTATTGGGTTCAGCAAAACCGTCTGGATATGCTGGTAGTGTGGTGCTTAAATCATATTTATCAGTTGCGCCTAATGTATGCAACATTTCATGCGACAAAACCACCATATTTTGTTTGTGGTAAGACTGACTGCCAAACAGATTGACATAGCCAACGCGCCCTTTGCTAAGTGCGGTAGAGTGCGAAAGTCTAGTGTTTGTTATTGGGTCGTAATACATTAAATACATCCTGATTTTAGGTTTAACCGCGACTTTTGGGCTATTTTTCCAAGCAAAATACCTAAACTTTAAGCTCCACATGATGGCGTCTAACGCCG
>JBARQL010000034.1:0-24790 GCA_049643685.1 Methylotenera sp. | reverse complement strand
TCGGCATTCTCCGCTTTGGCCATGGCTAAAATCTCGGCCGCTGGCACCATCACGCCCATATTCACCACTTCAAAGTTATTGCATTGCAACACCACAGATACAATGTTTTTGCCGATGTCATGCACATCGCCTTTTACCGTGGCAATCACCACTTTACCTTTAGGCTTGGCGACCACGCCTGTGCGTTCTTGCTCCAGCAATTTTTCGGCTTCAATAAAGGGAATTAAATGCGCCACAGCTTGCTTCATCACGCGGGCAGACTTCACTACCTGCGGTAAAAACATTTTGCCTTGGCCAAATAAATCGCCCACTACGTTCATGCCGTCCATCAGAGGGCCTTCAATCACGTGGATTGGGCGGCCGCCACTTTTTTCAACCGCCGCGCGAGCTTCTTCAGTGTCTTCCACTATAAACTCTGTAATACCATGCACCATGGCGTGTGCTAGGCGTTTTTCAACAGGCACAGGCACGTCTGGCGTACCTCGCCACTCTAGGGTCGCAGCTTCTTTTTTGCCGCCTGCTACCAGTGTGCCAGCGATTTCAATGAGGCGCTCAGTTGGCGCGAGTAAATTGTTGGGGTCAATTATGCGGTTTAGCACCACGTCTTCAACGCGTTCTTTTAGCTCAGGTGCTAAGTCGTCATACACGCCCATCATGCCTGCGTTGACAATGCCCATGGTCATGCCCGCTTGAATCGCGTGGTATAAAAACACCGTGTGAATGGCCTCACGCGCGGGGTCGTTACCTCGAAAGCTGAAACTTACATTTGAAACACCGCCTGAAATTTTGGCATGTGGCAGGTTTTGCTTAATCCAGCGCGTGGCTTCAATAAAGTCCACTGCGTAGTTGTTATGTTCTTCAATGCCAGTGGCAATGGCAAAAATATTCGGGTCAAAGATAATATCTTCAGGCGGAAAATCTTGTGAAACAAGTAAATCATAAGCGCGTTTGCAAATTTCAATTTTACGGGCGTAAGTATCGGCCTGACCTTTTTCATCAAAGGCCATTACAATAACGGCCGCACCATAACGGCGGCACAATTTGGCTTGACGTAAAAATTCTGCTTCGCCTTCTTTCATTGAAATAGAATTGACGATGGACTTACCTTGCACGCATTTTAAGCCTGCTTCAATCACGCTCCATTTACTTGAATCAATCATAATAGGCACGCGGGCAATATCAGGCTCGCTGGCAATCAGATTCAAAAAGTGCATCATGGCTTGCACGGCATCTAACATACCTTCATCCATGTTGATGTCAATGACTTGCGCGCCGTTTTCTACCTGCTGGCGCGCCACACTCAAGGCTTCTTCAAACTGGCCGTTGATAATCATGCGGGCAAAAGCCTTGCTACCCGTTACATTGGTGCGCTCGCCGACGTTTACAAATAGAGAGTTTTCATCAATGATAAACGGCTCTAAACCTGAAAGTTTGGTGACGAGTTCTTGCTTAGGCACAACGCGTGGCGGAATATCTTTAATCGCCTCGTAAATGGCGTTAATGTGCAGCGGTGTAGTACCGCAACAGCCGCCCGCAATATTCACAAAGCCGCTGGTAGCGAATTCTTTTACCAAGCTTGACGTGACATCAGGCGTTTCATCAAAGCCAGTGTCGCTCATGGGGTTGGGCAAGCCCGCGTTGGGGTAAATACACACCAAGGTATCTGCGATTTTTGAAAGTTCTTCCGCATACGGGCGCATTAAAGTAGCGCCTAGCGCACAGTTTAGGCCGATGGTGAGCGGCTTAGCGTGGCGCACGGAATGCCAAAAAGCCGTGACAGTTTGACCTGACAAAATACGCCCTGAAGCATCCGTCACTGTGCCTGAAATCATAATCGGTAGGCGGTAACCTACTTCTTCAAAAAACGTATCAATGGCGAATAAGGCCGCTTTGCAATTGAGCGTATCAAAAATGGTTTCAACCATTAAAATGTCTGCGCCACCTTCAACCATTGCTCGCGCTTGCTCCAAGTAAGCATTCACCAACTGATCAAAAGTGACATTACGCGCGGCGGGGTCGTTTACATCTGGCGAAATGCTGGCGGTTTTGGGTGTTGGGCCAAGCGTACCTGCTACAAAGCGCGGTTTATCAGGTGTGCTGTATTTATCGCAAGCAGCGCGGGCGAGCTTGGCACTTTCCACATTCATTTCATGCACCAAATGCGCCATGTGGTAATCATCTTGCGCGACTGAGGTTGCGCCAAAGGTGTTAGTTTCAATAATATCCGCGCCTGCTGCCAAATATTTTTCGTGAATTTCTTGAATAATTTGTGGCTTTGTCAGGCTTAATAACTCGTTGTTGCCTTTTACAAACAGTTCACGCTCGCCTGCTGGCGCGGCAAAATCCTTAAAACGCTCGCTGCGATAATCCGCCTCGGTCAGTTTATATTGCTGAATCATCGTGCCCATCGCGCCATCCAAAATGAGGATGCGTTGCCTAAGTAGCTCGCGAAGTTTAAGTTCTAAAGGTGATTGTTCTAGCGCTGACATAAATGTTCTATTTTCTTTTTTGCTGAATTGGATAACTCGCATTTTACCACGCTAAACTTTACGGTTAGCGGAAGTAAGCGATACCAGCCGAGATACAATCAGCGCCATATACATTAAACCGATAAACATTTGGAAAATACCTATAATTTTGGCCACAGGATGCACAATCATCACATCACCATAACCTGTGCTTGATAGTATAGAAAAACTTAAAAACATTAAGTCCAACCAAGTGCGCGGCTCGCCAGGGTTAGCACTGCCAGTAATGCTGCCTGGGTAAAAATACTGACATACTGAATAGATTAACGCAAAACCCCAAGCTAATACTGTAAAGGTTGCCGCTGCAGCAAATAGTTCGTCTCGCGTGAGTATGTTGTCATTAAACATATACATCACCAAACCTGCCGCCGTGTAAAAATACATGGCGCTTTCAAGAAGTTGCGCCCAAATAAAAAATTGTATATTGCCTGATAACACATAGATTAAGGTGAGTGAAATGGCAGGCACCGCCAACACCCACGCCACCCAGTTAATCGCAGGGCTACGATTAACCACCCACACCGCTAGCGATAGCGCTACCACGTTAAAACAGCTAAATATGGCTTGATTATATTTAACACTTTCTAATGCAGGGTGAATGAGAATGCTCGCCAACTGCACAAATAACAGTAGCGCAGACGGGTGCGTAGAGAGTATATGAAAGATTTTTTCCATGATATTAATGACTCAGCTATTTACTTATATCACCACGCCGATATTGCACAGCCTCAGCAATGTGCGCGGGTTTTATATTTGCTTCACCACTCAAATCAGCAATAGTGCGTGCCACTTTTAATATACGGTGATAGGCTCGAGCTGATAAGTTTAGCCGTGAAATAGCCATTTTGAGTATTGTTAAGCCCGCCTCGTCTGGCAGGCAAATTGTGTCAATTTCTAAACTACCAAGCGCTGAATTGGCTTTACCTTGGCGCTTTAGCTGTAATGAACGCGCCTTTTCAACACGCTCGCGAATGGTAGCGCTATTTTCTACCACACTTGTGCTGGTGAGTTCATCTTCTTTTAGTGCAGGTACCTCAATATGTAGATCAACTCTATCGAGCAATGGCCCTGAAATTTTAGCTTTGTAGCGTGCTACATTATCAGGAGTACAGCGGCATTTATTATTAAAATGTCCTAAATAACCGCATGGGCAAGGATTCATGGCAGCTAGCAGCTGAAATTGTGCAGGAAAATCTGCCTGTCTGGCCGCTCGGCTAATTGTTATGTGGCCGCTTTCTAATGGTTCACGTAATACTTCCAATACTTTTCGGTCAAATTCTGGCAGTTCGTCTAAAAATAAAACGCCATTGTGGGCCAATGAAATTTCGCCGGGACGTGGAATGCCACCACCCCCCACTAATGCCACACCAGAAGCCGTGTGATGTGGACTTCTAAAGGGTCTGCGCTTCCAATTTTCTAATTTATAGCTCCCATTGAGTGACTGTATTGCAGCGCTCTCTAAAGCTTCTGATTCTGTCATGCTAGGCAAAATACCAACAAAACGGCTGGCGAGCATACTTTTACCTGTGCCTGGCGGGCCACTCATGAGTACGCTATGGCCACCAGCCGCCGCAATTTCTAAAGCTCGCTTAGCCCCTGTTTGGCCTTTTACTTCATTAAAATCCGGATAGTGAATGCTTTGAATTTGTGTGGTTGATACATATTGATGCAGCGCGGTGTGTCCGCTTAAATGCGCGCACACTTCTAACAATGTATTTGCGGGGTAAATGATGGCATCTTTAACCAAGCTAGCTTCTAATGCACTTAATTGGGGCAGGATAAAAGCACGTTTTGCGCCCTTAGTCTTATGTTGCATGTGATACGTCATTGCAAGCGCGCCGCGAATCGGGCGTAATTCACCTGTAAGTGCCAATTCACCCGCAATCTCATAGCGTGATAATGGTTCGGTTGGAATCTGCCCGCTGGCCGCCAAAATACCTAAAGCAATCGGCAAATCATAGCGGCCACTTTCTTTAGGTAAATCGGCTGGTGCAAGATTGACCGTAATACGCCGCGCGGGAAACTCAAATTGTGCTGTTTGAATAGCCGCTCGCACGCGGTCTTTACTTTCTTTTACTTCAGCCTCTGGCAGGCCAACAATCGTAAAGCTCGGTAAACCATTGGCTAGATGAACCTCTACCACCACTTCTGGGGCATCCATGCCACTTAATGCACGGCTATATAAAACCGCCAAACTCATTGTGAATGCTTTTGTATAAACTCTAGTTCAGCCAGCTTCGCTTCCAATACCGCTAGCTTTTCTCGTGTATTGCGTAGCACTTCAGCTTGCACATCAAACTCTTCTCGAGAAACAAGCTCCATTTTGGTGAGCATGCTCCGAATGAGTGCATGAATGTTTTGATCTACGTCTGAAAGTGGTGAAGAATTAACCATCTCTCTGATTTTATTCGATATTTCATTTAATTTATTTGTATTAAGCATCATGATTCCTAAGTATTTTTAGCACTGACAGTTAGTTTATCAGGTTTTATTAAACAATTACAAAAGCCACTTCAAGTTTTTGTTTATGCAACATATTGATTATAAACAATATTTATTGTTGGCATGCGCTTTGCTTATTGCAATCTGTATTTTTGTTGAATATTTTGTAGAGTTAGTAAACTATTAGGAGGCACACATGAAATTTGTATCTGCAATTATCAAGCCGTTCAAGCTTGACGAAGTGAGAGAAGCTTTGTCAGGTATTGGCGTGCAAGGCATTACCGTGACAGAAGTAAAAGGTTTTGGTCGCCAAAAAGGCCACACTGAGTTGTATCGCGGGGCTGAGTACGTGGTAGATTTTTTGCCAAAAGTAAAATTAGAAGTTGCGATCGACGACAACTTGCTTGACCAAGTGGTAGAAACGATTGAAAAATCAGCCACGACAGGCAAAATCGGTGATGGCAAAATTTTTGTGTTTAATCTAGAGCAAGTCACACGTATTCGTACGGGTGAAACTGGCTCTGAAGCACTATAAGGGGAACATGATGAAAAAAATACTCTCGATGTTTGCGTTAGTGTCCATGCTAGGGTTTGGCTTCACAGCCAATTCGTTTGCTGAAGATGCTGCGCCTATGGCCGATGTTGCAGCTGTTGTAGATGCTGCACCAGTGGCTGAAGCAGCGACAACCGAAGCTGTGCCAGTTGCCGCCGAGGCTGCAGCAGCACCAACTGAAGCCGCCGCCGCACCGGCACCTGTGCCTAACAAAGGCGATACCGCTTGGATGCTCATTTCAACGGTACTGGTTACTTTAATGGTCATTCCTGGTCTGGCATTATTTTATGGTGGTTTAGTACGCCAAAAGAATATGCTGTCTGTACTCATGCAAACATTTATGATTTTTTCTCTCATGGGCGTGCTGTGGGCGATTTACGGCTATAGCGTAGCGTTCACAGGAGGCAGTCCATTCTTTGGTGGGTTCGGTAAAGCATTTTTAGCTGGAATTACGCCTGATTCAGTAGGCGCAACCTTCAGTAAAGGCGTTGTGATTCCTGAACTAGTATTCGTAGCTTTCCAACTGACTTTTGCGGCCATCACTCCAGCATTGATTATCGGTGCATTTGCTGAGCGTATGAAATTCTCTGCAATTCTTGCCTTCATGGTGTTGTGGTTCACCTTTGCATACCTACCGATGGCACACATGGTTTGGTATTGGGACGGCCCTGATGCGATTACTGATGCTAAATCACTTGAAACCGTGCTTGCTAACGCAGGTTGGTTGTGGGCAAAAGGCGCATTAGATTTCGCTGGCGGTACGGTTGTACATATCAACGCGGGTGTTGCTGGCTTGGTAGGTGCATTCATGGTCGGCAAACGTATTGGATACGGTAAAGAATCCATGGCGCCTCACAGCTTAACTTTAACCATGGTAGGCGCAGCTTTACTATGGGTGGGTTGGTTTGGTTTCAACGCTGGTTCTAACCTTGAAGCGAATGGTTACGCAGCATTAGCCATGGTGAACACCATGATTGCTACAGGTGCTGCAACATTATCATGGGCTTTTGCTGAGTGGTTCCTAAAAGGTAAACCATCCATGTTGGGTGCTGCTTCTGGTGCGGTAGCGGGCTTAGTCGCGATTACTCCAGCTTGCGGCTTTGTTGGCCCGATGGGTGCCATTATCATCGGCTTACTCGTTTCACCAATCTGCTACTTTTTTGTAGCTAAAGTGAAATACATGATGGGGTATGATGATGCACTTGATGTATTTGGTGTGCATGCTGTTGGCGGTATCTTTGGTGCACTAGCAACGGGAGTGTTTGTTAACCCGGCGTTAGGTGGCATGGGCGTGTATGACTATGTTGCAAATGCGGTCGGGACTTACGATTTTGCAGCGCAAATGACGGCTCAAGTTTATGCTGTAGTGACTGCAATTGTAGTGTCAGCAGTGGTTTCTTTCATTGCTTTCAAAATTGTGGATGTGGTGATTGGTTTACGTGTATCTGAAGAATCTGAGCGTGAAGGCTTAGATACAACGGAACATGGTGAACGTGCATATCATGCATAATTAGCAATCTGCTGTAAAAAGCGGGCGCTTATGCGCCCGTTTTTATTTGTGAAGACGATCAAAAAAGTATGCGAATCACAGCATCGATATGACTGTTTACAAACCACTTATAAAAACCTATATTTTATATAAATCTCATCCATCTTTATTTCATTGCCCTGTGAGCCTTATAAACAAAGGCTCACAGGGCGTAGTTTTTTGCTCGGCGCATTAAATTAATAATGATGCGCCAAAAAATCGCTTTCCATATGCAGATTTTTAAGCATAAGTTAATGTATAAAACCACCAAACCGTATTGTTATCTGCTGTTCACCATTACAATATAATCAAGCGTCTTTAATGCAAAAATCGCAGCTTGTTTTTCAACGAAAGTTATTGACCTTTGTAAAATATTCTAAACTATTAAAAAAAACACTTGACACCTAAAACTAAATAACTAATTATATAGTTATGAAAATAATTCAAACGATTCCTGATGAATGGCAAAACATCGCCCACCTGTTTATCGCGCTAGGCGATGCGCATCGGCAGCGCATTCTGTTGGCGTTTGAAAAAGGGGAGCGTTTGAACATTTTACAAATTACTGCCGCCTCTACATTAAGTCGCACAGCAGTGACGCATCACTTAAAAATACTGCATCAAAGTGGGGCACTGCAAAGTGAAAAGGTTGGTAAAGAAGTCTATTTTTGGGTGAATAAACACTTGATGACAACGGCTATTAACGGTGTTTTACATTACATAGAAACTGAAATCTAAACTAAGTTCGGGGAGCTAACATGTTGGCTAAGCTATTAAGATGGATATGCAAAATTCTGTTTCGTGTCGAGGTTAGAGGATTAGAAAACGTCCCAAATGAAGACCGATTACTGATTGTCGCCAATCACGAATCATTTTTAGATGGCTTATTATTAGGTTTGTTTTTACCCAAAAAAGCCACCTTTGTGGTGCATACTTCAGTGCTCAAAAAATGGTCATTTAGACAAGCTTTGCGCTTAACACCGCATTTAGCGGTTGACCCTAGCAGCCCGCTCGCCATGAAAAAAGTGATTAAGCTCCTTGAGTCTGGGCAAAATGTAGTGATTTTCCCAGAAGGTCGCATTACCTTAACGGGCAATTTAATGAAGGTTTATGACGGACCAGGTTTTGTGGCCGGCAAAACAGGGGCAGATATTCTCCCTGTCCGTATAGACGGCGCCGCTGAATCTTACTTCGGACGCCTGACGCGTCATCATCCCAGAAGATTGCTGCCTAAAGTAACGCTCACCATCATGCCAACGACAAGTATCGCTATGCCAAAGGCGACCCACCATGGCTTCCCCACTGGCAAACAACGTCGCCGCATCGCTGGCGAAGGCATGCGTAGCGTCATGCAAAAAATGCTGTTTCAAGCACAAAAAAGTCGCACCTTATTTGAAGCTTTTTTAGATGCAAAAGACAAATTTGGTGACAACTACAAACTCATTGAAGACATGAATGAGACCGAAGAGACCTACCAAAATTTATTGAAAAAAAGTCTTGCGCTTGGCCGCATCGTCACTAAAGTAAGTAGCGCCAACGAAACCGTTGGCGTCATGATGCCTAACATCACCAATACTGTCGCACTTATTTTGGGCATGAGCGCGTTCAATCGCGTACCTGCCATGATCAATTACACCTCAGGCACCGCAGGGATGCAAAACGCTTGTATTGCGGCCAAAGTAAAAACTATCATTACCTCGCACAAGTTTATAGAAACTGCCAAACTTGAAAGTGTGGTTGAAGGCCTAAAAGACCTCAATATTCTATATTTAGAAGACTTACGTGCTGATTTTGGTGTAGTCGATCGCGCCTGGTTGATTGGCTACGCCTTGCATTACCCGCGTGCCGCGATGGAGGTCAACAAGCCTGATGAGCCTGCCGTGGTGCTGTTCACCTCTGGCTCTGAAGGCAAACCCAAAGGCGTGGTGCATTCCCATAAGAGCATCTTGTCGAACATTTCGCAAATCATGGCGGTACTGGATTTTAACGTGACCGATAAATGGATGTTAGTCTTGCCCATTTTTCATGCATTTGGCTTTACCGCTTCGCTATTAACCATTTTAAATGGCATGAAAATTGTGGTTTTCCCGTCGCCATTGCAATATAAAGTGATTCCTGAAGTGATTTACGACCGAGGTTGTACAGTGTTTATTGCCACCAGCACCTTCTTAGCAAACTATGCAAAATATGCGCATCCTTACGATTTCTATAAACTCAGAATTGTCATTGCGGGTGCTGAAAAGCTCAATGAAGAAGTCCGTAAAACCTACCAGGAAAAATTCGGCATTCGCATTTTAGAAGGTTATGGGGCAACCGAATGTGCGCCAGTACTATCTGCCAATACGGCAATGGCCAACCTAAACGGCAGTGTGGGTCAATTTGTACCTGGCTTGGAGCACAAATTAGAAACTATTCCAGGGATAGAGACAGGCGGTTTGCTACACGTGCGTGGTGACAACATCATGATGGGTTATTACTTATTTGATAACCCAGGGGTACTCAGCCCACCCGCAGAAGGCTGGTACAGCACAGGCGATATTGTTGAAGTAGATGCACAAGGCTTTATACACATTAAAGGCCGCGTAAAACGCTTTGCCAAAGTCGCGGGCGAAATGGTGTCGCTTGAAGTGGTGGAGCAAATAGCCAATACTGCCGCACCTAACTGTACACACGCAGCCAGCACTCAAACCGATGCACAACGCGGTGAAAGTATCATTCTTTTCAGTACGGACACCAAACTCAAGCGCGAAGACCTGCAAATTGTCGCCAAAAACCTCAAACTCCCTGAAATTGCCGTTGCACGAAAAATCGTTGTGCTTGAGGAATTGCCTTTACTAGGCACAGGTAAAACGGATTACGTAACGCTTAAACAAATGGCAGAAGCTGCCTAATGAAAAATAAATGGTACATAGGCGCAGCAAAACTTGGCGCTAGCATGCTCAGCTTATTATTATTAAGCGGCGCTGCTCACGCGGGTGAGCTTGTATCAACTCATACGGCTGAAAATGTTCAAACGGTGGCATTAAACAGCCCTTTCGAAAAAGATGCGCAGGAAGTACTCGCCTTAATTTCAGTGGCTGTAAGTTTACGCGAGCAATTGCCAAGTTTTGTTGAAGAATCTAATCAGGCGATCGCTATACACAATGGTGCGTTGCCCTCGGCCCATGCATTACGTCTCGCTAAGGCATTGTCTGAGGCTAGCACGATGCGTAACCGCCTGTTTGGGCAAGCTTTAACGCATCGCGGCGCCTTATATCGGGTAGATGACGACATTGACGACCAAACACGTGTGACCGAAATCGTCATTGCGATGTCCTCGGCAGTGACGCTATTTGAAAACAGTAATGCAATGCAAGCCGCTTTTGATAAACAACATTTACTACGTAAAAAATTAAATGAAGGTTACCCTGAGTTTGGCATTCCAGAAGGATTTTACGACTCTTCAACCATGCGCTCTAAAAATCCGCAATACCGTAAAACATTCACTGATGCAGTGCGCTATTTTACTGATAATCGCGACATGATTGAGGCGCAGATTAACCAAAGCTCGGCCTCGATTCAATCGCTGTATCAGCACCTCGCGCAAAGCCCCATGTTAAAAAGCTTTAAAGACGCTAACGTGTTTAAAGAAATTATTGTCTTGCCATTAAAAGCTGCAGGTGGCGCAGTCAATCTATCTGGACGCGGTTTAAATAAAATCAAGTTTACCAGCTCAAAAGTCGTCGGCAACACCGTGGGCATAGTGCGCTGGCGCGCGGGCAAACTAAAAGATGATGCTGAAATATTGCAAAAAATGCTTGCGCTACTTCAACCTGGGGACATTTTGCTAGAAAAAACGCCATTCACCCTCACAGATAAAAGTATTCCCGGGCACTTTGGCCATGCGGCCATTTACGTAGGATCTGTGGACCAGCTACGTGAAATGAATGCTCTTGACTTAGCTATCGTACAAAAAAACCTAAGGAGAATTACTGAAGGTCGCGGCGTGGTTGAAGCGCTCAGAAACGGCGTGCAACTGAATAAGTTACAAGACTTTATGAATGTGGATGACATAGTGATTTTGCGCCCCAAACACCTCACGCTTGCAGATCGGCTTGAAGCGGTAAAGCTTGCTTTGGGAAATTTGGGCAAAAAATATGATTTTAACTTTGACGTGAATACGACTGACACTATTGTGTGTTCGGAACTGGTCTATATCGCTTATCCACAAGTGGATTTTATGACTAAAAATGTGTTGGGCAGCTTTGCTATTACGCCAGACGACATTGCGCTACGCGCTGGTGCGAGCGAAGATGACCCGCTAGAACTTGTGCTATTTGGACATGATGGCAAGCTGGTGTTTGATCAAACGCATGACGAAAATGGTTTAGCGCTCTATGACAAACTTGTAAAAGGTACTCCGTTACCAGATGAAAAAGTCAACAAAAGTGAGCATAGCGCAGCTCAACGTGCGGCTTTTTCTGGGTTTTTATAATGGAATTTTTATAAAATGACTCTGCAAACCAATTACTCAGGAACCTCTCAACTTGCCAATGCCTACACGGGCATTAAAGCTTGGTTAGAGTCAGGCCACAAAAACCCAGCCTTAACAGGGTTGCCAGATACATTAAAAGATCATCCGCTAATGTGCCAAGTCTGGGGTGGCATAGACGCCACTCAAGTGTGGGATTGTCACGCGCATATTATTGGCTCTGGTGATAGCGGTCATAGTGGCGCTTGGGCGACGCCAAAAATGGATAGCTGGCTGCACCCAATATTGAAAATTCAGAAATTTTTTCACGTCAACGGTGCTGGGCTAGATGCCAACAATGAAGATACCAGCTTTGTAGCACGCTTGGCACACTTATCATGCGAAATGCCTGCGGGTTACAAAACCATGTTATTCGCCTTTGAATGGTCGCATGATGAAGCTGGAAGCCAAGTCAAAGAGGATTCTATTTTTCATATTCCGAATGATTACGCAGCGAAAATAGTCGGGCAACATCCACAGCTCTTTGAGTGGGTAGCTTCTATTCACCCATACCGTGCAGATGCAATTGACGCGCTAGAGCAGGCGCACGCACAAGGTGCCGTTGCGATGAAATGGCTGCCATCGTCGATGGGCATAGACCCAGCATCCGCTAAATGTACAAAGTTTTACCAAAAACTGCAGCAACTCAACATACCCATTATCACTCACGTGGGGCGTGAAAGTGCTGTGCCAGGCGGCGACCTCAACTTTAACAACCCATTAAAAACACGCTACATGCTAGATGAAGGTGTGCGCGTGGTAATGGCGCACTGCGCCAGCGATGGCCATGACAAAGATTTTGATAATGGCGATAAACTACTCACGAGTTTTGAGTTATTTGCCCGCATGATGGATACGCCAGCTTATGAAAAACTATTGTTTGGCGACATTTCAGCGACGACTTTATTTAACCATTCATGGGTACTCAAACATCTATTGCAACGCACAGACTGGCATCACCGCCTGCACAACGGCACGGATTACCCGCTGCCTGGCGTTTTTCCGCTCATCACCAGCGGACAATTTTACCGCGAAGGCATGTTGGCACAAGAGCATGTGCCATTTTTGCAAGAAGTGCGCAAATACAACCCGATTATGTTTGATTTTGCCTTAAAACGCTTACTCTGCTTTGAAGGCAAGCGGTTCCCCGCAAGTGTATTTGAAACGCGCGCATTTTTCCAAAAATAAGTTTTCAGCCGAAAGAATTTTGCAAGCCGTACTGTATAACAAGTCTAACTGTATCAACTAGAAAGTGCTTAAGGGGATTACCATGGATTCACTATTTTTAATGCTAGGGTTATTAGGGCTGGTCGTTACTATCGGCGGTATTGTGAGTTTTTTCTCACTTTTCTCGTCTAGTAGCAATGACACAAAAATACGTGAAATTGAACGGGAAACCAACAAACTAAGTTTAGAAATCACGCGTTTAAGTACACGACTTGATGCACTTAAAAAAGTAATAGAGGGCCAACCCTCTTCGCCACAAGTAGCAGCATTAAAAGCTGGTGAACCTAGCGCTACCATAAAGCCGACGCGAGTATTCGATGAAATGCCTGCCGCGCAAACCATACCTTACTCTGATAATGACTTAACTATACAAGCGTTGGCTGCGGAAAATTCTTCTGCCGAAGTAAAAAATATAAGTAACGTACCAGCAGCAATTGCTGCAAAGCCCGCGCCCTATAAATACATTCCTAAACCGCATCAACCTAACTTTATAGAGCGCGGCATCGCCTATGCCAAAAACTGGCTTTTTGGCGGTAACACTTTAGTACGTTCAGGTATTGTGATTTTGTTTATCGGCATTAGTTTTTTAATTAAATATGCGGCTGAGCACACGCAAGTACCCATTGAATTGCGCTTAATGGGCATTGTGTTGGGGGGCATCGCCTTGCTGGTCGTAGGATGGCGCTTGCGTTACAAGCGTCCGCAGTATTCATGGGCCTTACAAGGCGGCGGCATTGGTGTTTTATATTTGACTATTTTTGCAGCACTTAAACTTTATGGACTCATTCCGGCTGGCCCTGCATTCGCTTTACTTGCCGTAGTCGCCCTTTTATCTGCCTTTATTGCAGTGAAGCAATCCGCTATGCCACTGGCGATATTAGGCTTTGCGGGCGGCTTTTTAGCGCCTGTATTAACCTCCACCGGGCATGGTAGCCATGTTGGCTTGTTCAGCTATTATTTAGTGTTGAACTTGGCAATTGCTTTTGTAGCGATTCATAAAAGCTGGCGTCCGCTTAACGTGCTGGGTTGGGCGTTCACTTTTATTATCGGCACTATATGGGGCGCAAAAAGTTATGTGCCTGAACACTTTGCCACCACTGAGCCATTTTTAGTGATTTTCTTTTTACTGTTTACGGCAATTGCCGTGCTGTATGCGCACGCCCAAGCCACCAAAGCGAGCGATTATGTGGATGCAACCCTGGTATTTGGTACGCCACTTGTGGCTTTTAGCTTGCAATACGCCTTACTTAAAGACTCACAATTTGGCCTTGCTTATAGCGCATTAGCGCTAGGTATTTTCTACTTAGGCTTAACTTGGTGGGTGCTTACCCGCAAACGTGACACATTGAAATTTTTAGGAGAATGTTTTTTAGCGCTCGGCATTGGCTTTGCCACCCTCACCTTGCCACTGGCTTTAGATGGTCGCTGGACATCCGCTGCTTGGGCGGTGGAAGGGGTGGGTTTATTGTGGGTTGGCTTGCGTCAAAACCGTACATTCCCTGCGTTTTCAGGGTTAGCCTTGCAACTATTCGCCGCAATGGCTTTTGTTAAGGGTTGGGGCTTAACTGGTTATAGCGACATGGGTTATCAAAACCTATTTTTAGGGGTTGGCTTTATAGCGCTTTCAGGCTGGGCTTGTGGCTCATTGCTGAATACCTATCGCCCTAATAAGTTTGACCGCTTAAGTACGCCTTTAGCGTTTTGGGGCTGGGCTTGGTGGGTGGGGGCAGGCTTAACCGCGATTGACGAGTTTATCCCAAACAATACCTTTGCACATGCGGGGCTCATTTTTGTAACACTCACCAGTTTGTTATTGCCCGTGGTTGCTAAAAAACTCAACTGGCAACGGTTATCTTCACTCACTGCTTTGTTATTGCCAGCAATGACAATTGCCGTTTTGTGGGAAGTCGTCAACTCCCTATTTATCAGCCATTACTCGATTTTTGAATACGAAGGTTTTGTCGCTTGGCCGCTTGCGTTTGCTACTTACGCCTGGCTTATTTCGCGTGATGCTGTACCAAACAAGGCATGGCTACGCGCACCACTATTGTGGTTGATTGCGGCAATAGGCGTACTTGAATGGCAACATAGACTTTGGACTTATGTGAGCGAATCTCATGTGTGGAGTGATATTGGCTGGGGGATTATACCCATGCTGATTGTTGGTGCGGTTACTTACTGGCAATTTGCAAAAAATCAACTGAATGCTACCCGCTTAGACAGTGCGCGCACTTGGGCTTGGGTTGGCTGCTTGCCACTAATGGCATGTGTAATCGCTTGGTATATGTTGATGTCGCTTAATTCTAGCGGCAATGCCGCACCGCTACGCTATATTCCTTTATTGAATCCTTTAGATATTGCGCTTGCAGGTGCCTTTTTATTACTAATCATTTGGCAACGCGAATTAAGTAAACATTTGGGTAAGTTACAACATATCAACCCCATATTGGCGGGCATCATGGCATTCACCTTGCTCAATGGCATGTTGCTGCGTACGCTGCACCACTGGGCTGGCACGCCATTTCAGTGGACATCGTTATTTAGTAACTCCACCGTGCAAATGTCATTCACCATTTTGTGGGGCCTAACCGCATTTGCGCTGATGCTACTTGCGCACAAACGCGGACAACGCCAAATTTGGATTGTTGGTGCAGGCTTAATGGCGGTAGTAGTGGCCAAATTATTCCTGCTGGATTTAGCACAAACAGGCTCGGTAGAGCGCATTGTTTCATTCATCGGTGCAGGCATTATGTTGCTGATCATGGGCTATTTTGCGCCCTTGCCGCCAGCTAAAACCAACTCGAATCAAGAGACTACTGAAGAGGCTTCCGTATGAAATTAACACATCTATTATTAGCCGCAACGATTTATTTGGCAAATACGGCCATTGCCGCCGACTTTAAACTAGATGCATCAGGTAGTGAACCGCTATACCAAAGCACATTACCCAAAGAGGTTTATCAGCAAAGCCGAGCGAATGATTTGCAAGACATGACCATTAGCAATGTCGCGGGTGAGCAAGTGCCTTATGCGTTATTGCCCTATGATGCATTACATGCGCAAACAGCCACCACGCAAGATACAAAATCACTCTCTTTTTTCCCACTTAAAGAAAGTAACCTGAGCAAGCCTGGCGAATTAACGGTTCAAATCGAAAAAATTGCCAATGAGGCATCGTCGATGAAGATCACGACAAAATCCTTCGACATTGCACCAAATGATACGAGCATTGGCGGAAAAACAATTTACCTCGTGGATGTCGGCAAAAAACATCCGCCATTGCAAACAATCAGCCTGGATTGGCAAGGCAGCACGGACGTATTATTGGCGGTAGATGTTCTGACCAGTGACGACCTGAAAAATTGGTCAAATGCAGGGCATGGCGTGCTGCTCAAAACCTCGGCAAATGGCAGGGCCTTGAGTCAAGACAAAATTCACTTAGATAATGCCACTGAAGCACGCTATCTGCAACTACGTTATTCAGAGAACACAACATTCTATGTCACAAAAATCAACGCCGAATATAGCAGTGTGCGCTCACTCAGCCCTGCAATGCTTTGGCAAAATATGCAGCTTTTAAATCGTGAGCAAGACGAAAAAAAAGGCGTTATTAATCTCGATTTTGAATCATTTGGCCGTTATCCGGCTACTCATCTACAAGTGAAATTGCCACAAACTAACACCATTACCAACGCTAGTATTTTTGTGCGAAATAAAAATGATGCGCCTTGGCAATACCTCGCAAGCACATCACTTTACCGCATGGACAAGTCTGGCAAAAGCTACACTAACCCAGATATTTTACTCAACACGACCGCTTCGCGTTTTTGGCGGCTACAGTTCAACCAGGCTGGCGGCGGTATCGGCCAAGAAAACCCCAGCTTGATGTTAGGTTGGTTACCGCAAACAGTCGTTTGGAATGCGCGTGGTCAAGCGCCATTTACACTACAAATAGGCGAAAATCCGACGATCGTGAATACCGTACCTGTCACCAGTTTAATCGCAGATTACAAAGCAGAGAAAGTGTTGCAGCTGCCTAACGCCACGCTCAGCGTAACAGAAAGTAAAAATAACAACGTCAACCAGACAGCAAAGCAAACGAATGCTTGGACATCCGCTCCTGATTACAAAAGTTGGCTACTATGGGCTGGGCTGTTTTTAGGTGTCTTACTATTAGCTGGCATGGCTTATTCACTCATAAAAACTGAGCGGAAAGAGTAAATTGGCGGCTATTCTAATAGAAAGTAAAGCATGAAAAACCAATTTACATTAATGAACGAGCGACGTTTTCGCCCGTTCTTTTTTACGCAGTTTTTAGGGGCGTTTAACGATAACGTCTTTAAAACCGCTTTAATCACATTAGTGGCGTTTCATGCCGTCAGCCTCACCAGCATTGACGGCGGCACGCTTGCAACGATGTTGCCAGGCCTGTTCATTTTACCGTTCTTTTTGTTCTCTGCAACCGCAGGCCAATTGGCTGATAAGTTTGAAAAGTCGCAAATGATTCGCTATGTCAAAGTGTTTGAAATCGGCATTATGCTGTTTGCCAGCGCGGGGTTTTTTCTGCATCACATCTGGTTACTCGCCACCGCGCTGTTTATGATGGGCATGCATTCGACCATTTTCGGCCCAATAAAATATTCCTACTTGCCACAACACCTCAAGAAAAAAGAATTGATTGGCGGCAATGGAATGATCGAAATGGGGACATTTGTCGCAATTTTGCTTGGGCAAGTATTAGGCGCTTGGGCCGCCATGCAAAGTCAGCATGAAGTCATCACGAGCCTCGTCATCTTACTCATCGCCGTGCTGGGCTATGCCACTAGCCGAGGCGTGCCTCACTCGCCCGCCGC
The DNA here is from genome assembly GCA_049643685.1 of Methylotenera sp. GTDB lineage: Bacteria > Pseudomonadota > Gammaproteobacteria > Burkholderiales > Methylophilaceae > Methylotenera. The sequence goes on along the minus strand of JBARQL010000034.1, from coordinate 7,149 downwards.
AGCGCCCTCTTTAAAAATCAATTGGAATCCCGTCACAGAAACGTATCGCAGTATCCAATTTATTTGGCGACATCAACCAATTTGGCTGGCGATTATCGCCATCTCCTGGTTTTGGTTTTATGGCGCAACGTTACTCGCGCAATTTCCAAACTTTGCAAAAGAAGTGTTGTACGGCGACGAAAGTGTCTTTATTTTATTGCTTTCCATTTTCTCGCTCGGCATCGGCATCGGCTCACTGATGTGCGAAAAACTCTCCAAAGGCAAGGTAGAGCTCGGTTTGGTGCTATTTGGCGCCATTGGCTTAACGCTATTTGGGGTGGATTTATATTGCTCCAGCACCAGCATTCACGCCAGCCTGAATAACAAAGCTTTTTTTGATTTTCTATCGTTTATCGCTAAACATTATGATGCGCAGGGACAGCTAATTTTCACTTATTGGCGACTGCTCGCAGACATTGCACTGATTGGCTTCTTTGGCGGCTTATTTATTGTGCCGCTTTATGCCCTGATTCAAACACGTTCTGAGCTTAGCCATCAATCACGTGTGATTGCCGCCAATAACATCATCAACGCATTATTTATGGTGGTTTCCGCAGGCTTTTCTATCCTGATATTTGACCAAAAATTCAGCATCCCAGAGCTTTTTTTAGCAACTGCATTGCTGAATGTGCTGGTAATGATTTACCTGTGTTTTCGCCAACCTGAGTATTTCACCAGTTTTGTGGCCTGGATTAAAGGTTAAGACAACTTGACCGAAATCCATTAAAACAACAGACTACAGTGTTGAGCGATGGTATGCACTGTGAAAACAATCAATGCATCTGTCAATTTTCTTAAAACAATAATGCAGATATTCTCCTGATTTAAGCAGTAATTCAAGCGCATCTTATTTCGATGCTCTGGAAGCCTTGTAAACAGTGGCTTCCAGAGGCATGTTTTCCGCTCGGGGATAATTTAGTGCATTTTAGTTGAATTTTTACGACTTACCCCAACTCTAGACCCAGCAACGCTCTAATCGACTTAAGAGCACCTCTATTAATCAACCGCGCCAATCTATGGCTTTCACTTTATAATGGCAACGATTACTACAAGGCGCATCATTTATGCAATTCATTCATCGAATTAAACATTTCATCTGGCAAATAGCAAACAAGAGTGGCGCTTTCGCACCCTTGCTGGCCATGCTGTTGTTGGGTTTACTTATATTGTCGCTTTCGCGCATCGGGTTGGTATTTTGGAAATTTGACCGCGTGCAATCGACGGGTAAATTAGTCGAAATTTTACTGCAGGGTATTCGCGTTGATATTATTCAGCTCAGTTTGCTCGCACTGATTCCTTTAATGTTAGCGCCCATTTTAGCAACCAAGCCGCTGTTTAAAATCTGGCAGAAATTCACTTATGGTTGGGTGATTTTGGCCATCATATTGCTCGTGTTCTTGGAAGTGGCAACGCCTGGTTTTATTATGGAATACGACATCAGGCCAAATCGCATATTCGTAGAATACCTAAAATATCCTAATGAAGTGTTCGGTATGTTGTGGGTAGGGTTTAAGGTGCATATTTTTGCAACGTTAGGCTTTGCTATTTTCACCCTTTGGATGATGCGCGGCTTCATGAAACCTTGGCTCGCAGCAAAACCGACATGGGGCAATAAAAAACTTTGGCTCATTTGGCCGCTGGTTTTTTTACTGGCCGCAATCGGTATTCGCTCCTCCCTCGGCCATCGCCCTGCCAATCCGGCCCTGTTTGCCATCACGCAAGATAGCATGGTGAATAGCCTGATTCTCAACTCTGGCTACTCGGTTGCTTATGCGGTATATAGCTTGCAACATGAGGCTAAATCGAGCCAAATTTACGGAAAAATGGATAGAGCGGAAATCTTTAAAATCACTGGCGCAAGCGACATGGCCATTCCAACACTTAAAACGCTCACTCCCGTCATTAAACGGGATAAACCGCTTAACCTAGTGATTATTTTACAAGAGAGTTTAGGCGCAACGTTTGTGCAATCATTAGGCGGAACACCAGTGACGCCAAATTTGGAAAAACTCAAATCTGAAGGTATTTGGTTTGAGCAACTTTATGCCACCGGCACGCGCTCAGTACGCGGCATTGAGGCAGTGGTGACAGGCTTTCAGCCTACGCCCGCAGACAGTACGGTTAAACTTTCACTCAGCCAAAAAAACTTTTTTACCCTTGCCAGTTTATTGAGTCAACATAGTTATACGTCGGAGTTCCTTTATGGCGGTGAATCCCATTTTGATAATATGCGCGGCTTTTTTATGGGCAACGGCTTTCAGTCTATCGTCGATCAAAAAGACTATCAAAATCCGGTGCTTTTAGGCAGTTGGGGCGTTTCAGATGAAGATTTGCTCAATAAAACGCATGAACAATTGCTGAAGCAACACGCCAGCGGCAAGCCTTTTTTTACGCTGGCATTTTCTTCTTCAAACCATGCACCGTTCGAGTTCCCTGATGGACGTATCGAGTTGTATGAGCAGCCAAAAAATACCGATAATAACGCGGTTAAATATGCGGATTATGCCATTGGTGAATTTTTCAAAAAAGCAAAAGCCAGCCCATATTGGAAAGACACCATTTTTTTGGTGGTGGCCGATCACGATATTCGCGTCCGTGGTAACACCTTGGTGCCTATTGAACACTTTCATATCCCTGGGCTCATTTTAGGTGCGGGGGTGACGCCGCAAAAAATCACGGCAATTGCCAGCCAAATTGATTTACCTGTCACCTTGCTCTCGCTCATGGGCATGCAAACACAACATCCCATGACAGGACGAGACTTATCACACTTGCCCGCTGGCTATTTAGGCCGTGCCATGATGCAATATAACTATAATTTTGCTTGGATGGAACAAACACCTGAAGGCAATCAGGTAGTGGTGTTGCGTGAAGATAAACTGCCAGCGCACGGCATTTACGATACACATGCCAAGCGACTTAACGAAGCAAGCCCGCCCACAAATGCAAAAATGCTGGAACAGCGCGCCCTGGCAAACTCTCTGCTGCCCGCTTTACTTTATGACGAGCAAAGGTACCGAGTAGCAGAATGACGAAAGTTGTTAAAGCAGCCAAACAACCCTCCATGCTCACCAAGCGAGTGATTTTGGATGGTCTGCTCTATATTTTGCGCGGTGCAATGCGTGTTAAAAATGGACATTTGCCCATTGAACAGCATGGGGTGCCTGCCGATTTTATTGGCGTATGTGTGGCTAGTCAGAAAGAAGCCGCGGTAGATTCCTACGTGGTCGCGCAAATCAAACTGTTAGGGGTTAAGCGTGTACGCCTAGATTTCACCTACGGTGATTTAGAAAACCACAACGCACGTTTTTTAAATCACCTGATTCTTGAGGGTTTAGACGTTACTTTACACGTCATACAGCCATTTGAATCCGCTAAAAATATGCATTTAGTGGAAGAGCAACTCAAGTGGCGTGGGTTTTTAACCGCCGTATTCAATGCATTCGGGCAACAAATAAAAGCTGTCGAAATCGGCAACACCATTAACCGTAAACGCTGGGCAGGTTATGATTGGCAAGGTTTTATGCGAGCCTGGCACATCGCGCACCAGGAAATTCGCAGCCGAAATATCCCCCTAATCGGCCCCAACATTCAAGACTTTGAGCCGGTATATAACATCAGTTTACTCAGAGCGTTAAAACATCATAAACAACTGCCAGATCTTCACAGCAATAATCTATTTGTTGAACGTGTGACGGAGCCAGAGCGTTTTGACCATCGTATTCTAAAATATCAATGGGCAAAATTGCTCAAATACAATTTAGTTAAAAAAGCACGCATATTACAAAAAATCGGGCAAGATTTTGGCGTAATGCACACCGTATCTTCTGTGGCGTTTTGGGCGATTTATCGCATTCAACGTCTCTTACCAGATGGCGAACAAAAACAAGCAGATTATGCCGCTCGATATTTTTTACTGTTAGCCGCCTCTGGTGCAATTTCACATGCCAACTGGGGGTCGCTCATTTGCCAGCGCGAAGGTTTGATTGATGATGGCTTAACCGAGGACGAATATCCATCTTTAGAACGGGTAGCCTATTACAAAAGCGCGGACGGTGAATTAAAAAATTACCGACAACACCCTAGTTTTAATGCGGTGAAGACAGTAGCAAACATACTGCAAGGTGCGCAATATGTTAAACCCGTTGCCAGCGCCAAAGGTTTAGAGATTCACTACTTTATACAAGGTAATCAACATATTCATGCCGCTTGGACAATCAATGGTCGCGCAGCCTTTGTGCATGACATTTACTCACCAGCCAGTTTAGCAAACGCCAAGCTGTTGAATCGCGATGGCGATATTTTAGAACATGTAGAAATCATCACGGAGTCACCTATTTATTTGGTTTGGCAAACCGAAAAAGCAATCCAAGCCAAAACAAACCCGCAATTGGCGCAAGATTTAAGATTGCATGCGCATATTCAACATCAGCAATATTACACTTTTTCGCAAGAGGGCTGGCGAGGGGTACTGCTCGCCAAAGATGCCAATGAGGCAAAGGTGCTTTTTCGTACATTACACCCCAAAAAATTGCAAGCGCCAGGTAAGAATGAAGCCTTACGTCATGCAAGGAATGCGATTTGGTCTATCGATGACCCACGCTATTCAGATGCTAAATTGACGGTTAAACAACCTGTCAAAATGCACTTTCATAAAGCGTATTTGGATCGCTTTAAACCCAGTAAAGCAATGCGTAGCTGGAATGGTGCAATGGAATTGTTGCGTCGTGGCGTGGCGACTGCCAAGCCAACCGCGTATTTTGAAAAAACCGGAGATACCACACTCAAAGAAAATTTCTATATTTGCGAATATGTAAAACACGATTTTAATATTGGCCAAGCCTTTGTCGCGTTTGGCCAAGGGGAACAGCGTTTCTTGGGGTTCACTACTGAGCAAATCTATACCGCTTTTGCGCAATATTGTCATTTAATGCACAGCCGAGGGATTTATTTTAGAGATTTATCTGGCGGTAATGTTTTAGTGAACATCTTACCCAATCAACAACTCCATTTCTCGCTGATTGATACCGCACGCTTATATGCTTACCACTACCCCACACCGATTAAATATAGAATCGCCGATCTTACCCGCGCGCTAAATAAACTACATTGGGCTGGCAGAGAGCGCTTTCTACGCATTTACTTAAGCATGAGTGGCCGCCAACTGACCTGGCGCACCAAGCTTGCATTCTATTTATATGATTTTAAAGTGGATTTAAAGCGTAAAATCGGTCGAAAAGGCTGGAAACGTCTGATTAATCGGTTTAAAGCAAGTCAGGCCAAATAAGTTTATCGTCATTAAAATACTGACCCTGCACGCTATATTTTTCTGTTAATAAACTGAAAACCATACGATCAATACTTAGGAAGCACGAATTCTTTGGGTAACAATACCCAAATCTTGCCCGCTTGCTTCATTGCACCTGCTTTCGCACCCGCATCAAAACCCGACCCCCAATAGAAGTCTGCACGCACACCACCTTTAATCGCGCCGCCAGTATCTTGCGCCATCATCAAGCGTTTAAGCGGCTTTGCGCTATTGGGTTCGGTGGTCGATAAAAATACTGGTGCGCCTAAGGGTACAAACTTTGGATCTATCGCCACTACGCGCTCAGCTAAAATAGGCACGCCTAATGCACCCAGCGGGCCAGGCAAACCAGCTGGTAGCTCCCTAAAAAACACGTAGCTGGGATTATTGTTGAGTAACTCTCTCAATTTAGTGGGGTTATCTTTTGCCCATTTTTTTATGCCGTTCATCGAAGCATTGGCATAGGTGAGCTCACCACGTTCCACTAATAGCCGCCCGATGGAGTTATAAGTCAGACCATTTTGATCTGCATAACCAACATGGACTTGCTCACCATTATCAAGCTGTACCAAACCAGAACCTTGCACTTGCAAATAAAATACATCAATAATATCGTCGATATACATAAACTCATGGGCTTTAATCGGCGATGCGCTGGTTTCAATTTCTGCCCGGTTATAATAAGGCACTAATTTATTACCGACTAGCCTGCCACGCACGCGCTTATATTTAAGCTCTGGAAATAAACCCTCTAATTCAACGGTCACCAAATCACTGGGGGTAGTGTAGAGAGGGTTTGAATATTTTGCAGTTTTTGTGCGGCTGCCCTTAAGTAATGGTTCGTAATAACCAGTAATCAAGCCTTCGGCTGACCCGTCAACATTGGTCGCCTGATAGACTGAAAAATTTTGCATGAAGTAAGTACGTACTGCTTCAAGATTCGGCTTACCTGCTGTTTGACTGTTTAACTGTAGCGCAGTATTACAAGCGTTTAGCCACGTGGGTTTATTGATTAAAGTAGTACAACTTTGCATCCAGGCGGGCCATGCCAAAGCTAAATTATCGCTGGCCGCATTGTTAGAAAAGCCGTCCACATCCTCCCAATAAGCTGGTTTTAAAAGGCCATAATCAGCTATTTTAGGTTCAGCACCCTTAATATCCGGTACTTTGACTTCTGCAGGTTGAGGGGGCGCAATTGCAGGTGTTGTCGCTTGAATGGGACATTTCTTTTCGGCGCAATCGCAATGACATTGTGCAACAGGCGGTTTAGGGGCTACTACATTTGGCTTGACTTCATTACTTGCGCATGAAGATAAGCCACTCACCACAAATGCTAGCGCAATTGATACTAAATAAAATACCGTTTTTTGTCTAGTCAATGGGGTTAATCTTATCTAAATGGCCTAAATTATACTGAATAATAATCAATGGAAACTATCAATCACTATTTAATGCAGTACTCTAGGCATAGCCAACGTAAAAGTTTGAATCTGTGCATCAAATTGCGTGCCATCTTCGGCCACCATTTGATAAGAACCGCGCATTTCCCCTGACGGGTTATTGAGTACGGTGCCACTGGTATATTCAAAATGGCTGTTAGGGGCAAGCAATGGTTGCGCGCCGACAACGCCTAAGCCTTTCACTTCTTGCTGTTCACCATTGGCTTCCATAATGATCCAATGGCGACTAATGAGTTGCGCGGCAACATTACCCGTATTGGTGATTTTAATGTGGTAGGCAAATGCATAGCGATTAAGTGTAATATCTGATTGATCTGGAAGGAATTCCACTTCCACTGTCAC
>JBARQL010000033.1:0-11358 GCA_049643685.1 Methylotenera sp. | reverse complement strand
GAATTTTTCTTTTGTATTCATCTATTACACCTGCGTTAGCAGAGGCTTTTGCCGATAGCGCCTGTTGCTCGCCATCCGTATTAATTTCTTGTTGTAGTTTTTTAAGCTCATCTTTTGCTTTTTTATCTTTTACTTGCTTCTCTTTATCGCGCATTTCTTCTTGGCGAGACTCGGCTTGCAATGCCGCAAGCTGCTCTTTTTTACGTTTATCCTCAGCTATTTTGGCGGCTTTTTCTTCCGCTTTTTTCTGCTCGAGCTCTTTTTTCTTCTCTAATGCTATATCCACTTTAGGTTCTTCAATTTTCGGCTCTGCCACTGGCTCTGGTTTCGGCTCTTCCTTGACCACGGGCGGTGGAGGCTCAGCCTTCACTATGGGTTCTATTACCGGTGGCGGGGGTGGAGGAGCATTACTGGGCAAGCTATCCCACAATTCCACTTCTGCCACATTTAAAACGGGGTGCGCCGCTTTCCAATTAAAGGAAATCAACAGCGCACCCAGTAAAGCCAAATGCACGGCAACCGCTAATACACCCGCCTTCCATGAAACCTCTTTTTCGTACGTTCTAAGCATGGTTGATTGAGTTGAGCGATGCATTTAATTCATTCAAGGCGCCGGGGCTAACAATAGCCCAACTTTCTCAACCTTATTTTGCTTAAGTAAATCCATGACACCAATCACTTCGTCGTACTTCACATTTTTATCTGCCGCAATCACGATAGCGCGATCTGGCGACTTTTTTAAGGATTGACGCACTGCCAGCAACAGCTCGTCGCGCGTCATCGGCTTGTTATCAAATTCGACTTTTTTATTGAGCTTGACGGTGAGTACCACAGGCGGCACTTGATGTTGTTTTAAACCCTGCCCAACTTTAGGTAAATCCACAACCCCAGGGTTGGTCATTGGCGCGGTGACCATAAAAATCACCAGCAATACCAAAGTCACATCAATATAAGGCACCACATTGATTTGATTCATCATGCGGCGTTTACGGGTGCGCGCCATGAGTTAGCTCTTTCTTTGTAAGATATTGGTAAATTCTTCCATAAAACTTTCATAGCGCACAGAAAGTCTATCGACTGAACTTGCGAATCGGTTGTAAGCAATCACTGCTGGAATCGCCGCGAATAAGCCAATTGCGGTGGCGACCAGCGCTTCGGCAATGCCGGGCGCCACTTGGCTGAGTGTGGCTTGCGCTACATTCGATAAGCCTCTGAACGAGTTCATAATACCCCACACCGTGCCAAACAAGCCAATGTACGGGCTAACCGAACCCACTGAAGCTAAAAAAGGCAAATGCGCATCCAAATCATCCATCTCACGGTTATAAGCGGCGCGCATGGCGCGGCGCGCGCCTTCCATCACTTCGCTTACTTCCATTTTGCCATCGGTGCGTACTTGTTGTCTATGTCGTGCATACTCTTTAAAACCCGCTTCAAAGATGCTCGCCATGCCTTGTGGTTTACGACGTCCAGCGCCTAAACCATCATAGAGTTTATTCAAATCGCCGCCTGTCCAAAACGCTTTTTCAAAGTCTTCAGCATTAGTTTCTGCGCGTTTGACGGTGGCCACTTTGATAAAAATATACCACCAAGAAAATAAAGAAGTCATGAGTAAAATCACCATCACGATTTGCACGGGTAAGCTAGCACCCGCGACCAGCGTGAATATCGACATGTCATTGCCTACGGTTGCGTTCATAAAAACTCCACTTTATTGAATGTTCTAATTTTAATATTGTTCATTTAATTCTACTATTTTAAATTCACTATTTTAATTGTTCAGTTTTGAATAGACGGCCTGAATATAAGGCTCAGCCCAACTGCGTGATGGCGTTTTTAATGGCAGCGGGAATAACAACAGGTCGAAAGTTTGCTGCATCAACAAATACCGCCTTGATTTGCGCCTCAGCTAACAGAACACCTTCGCGATGAATGGTTTGCGCAATCTCCATGCTGCTTCGCCCTGCATTCACAAACCCACAATGCACTTGCAACAAGTCATTAAAGCGTGCGGGGCTTTTAAAGGCAATATTAAGACTGTGAATGACAATAATCACCCCTAAGTCATCTTTTAAATGGGTTTGCTCAAACCCTAAAGCACGCAGCCACTCGGTGCGGGCGCGCTCCATAAAATTGAGGTAATTAGAGTGATAAACCACGCCGCCTGCATCGGTGTCTTCATAATAAACCCGAATCGGCCAACTGAAATTGGGTGATGTACTCGGTGCTAAATTCGGCGAAATATTCATGGTCGAATTTTAACACAGCAAACTTGTGATAGTTGACTCTAAACTTGAAGCGCCACTTGCGTTCAATGAATAACAATAAACTTTACTTTTACTTATCTTTACTACCGCCGCCATGGAAGCCTTTATTTACAAGGCTTCCAGGGCAGCGTTTTTTGCTCGGGGCTATAAATGAAGTAATTTAGCTGTTACCCTCTACTGATTGCCAAAGCTCACCCGTCGCCAACCCAGCAGGCACTGCCAAGCCAAAATGTTGATATGCCAAGCTGGTTGCTACCCGACCGCGCGGTGTGCGCATTAAATAGCCTTGCTGAATCAGGTAAGGTTCTAGCACATCTTCAATCGTGTCACGCTCTTCACCGATGGCCGCTGCCAAATTATCCAAACCCACTGGACCACCGGCAAATTTTTCTAGTACGGCTTGCAGTAACTTTCTATCCATCACGTCAAAACCCAACTTATCGACATCCAGCATTTTGAGTGCCGCATCGGCAATTTCAGCACTGACTTTACCATCGGCTTTGACTTGCGCATAATCACGCACACGGCGCAATAAACGATTCGCAATGCGCGGTGTGCCGCGTGAACGCTTAGCGATTTCTAGCGCGCCGGTATCCACCAGTTCCACTTCCAGCAAACCTGCCGAACGTTGCACGATGCGGCCGAGTTCTTCAGAAGTGTAAAATTCCAAGCGAGAGACTATACCAAAACGATCACGTAACGGATTGGTCAACATGCCTGCGCGCGTAGTAGCGCCTATTAAAGTAAAGGGCGGTAAATCTAGACGCACACTACGTGCTGCGGGGCCTTCACCGATCATAATGTCGAGTCGATAATCTTCCATCGCCGGATACAAAATCTCCTCTACAACGGGCGAAAGCCGATGAATTTCATCAATAAACAATACGTCATTCGGCTCTAAATTCGTGAGCAACGCCGCCAAATCCCCTGCACGCTCCAACACTGGACCAGAGGTTTGGCGCATATTTACGCCCATTTCTTTAGCGATAATATGCGCCAGCGTAGTTTTACCTAAGCCTGGCGGACCAAAAAGTAACACATGATCTAACGGCTCACTACGCCCACGTGCCGCATTGATAAAGATTTCCAATTGCCCACGGGCTTTTTCTTGGCCCACATATTCATCTAAAAGTTTAGGACGCAATGCACGCTCAAGCGCCTCTTCACGTGGGCTTTCGGTTTCTGGGGCAATCAGGCGGTCGGTTTCTATCATGAGTTATGTCTGGGTTGAATGCTTTGAATGGGTTTGGTGATGATAAGGGCAAAGCCTAATGCTGATGTAATTCGGCATATTGGTGAATCATTTCTTTGACTGTCATGGGTACGCCTAAATACAAGCCTTGCCCGTAGTGTACTCCGATGATCTCCAATTGTTTCAATATAGCATCACTTTCCACAAACTCTGCGACGGTCTTAATATTCATCGATTCAGCCACATTATGAATCGAACGCACCATCGCATGATCTATTCTGTTCAGATGCATTTCTTTGACAAATGAACCATCTATTTTAAGAAAATCCACATCAAAATTCTTCAAATACATAAACGACGACATGCCGCTACCAAAGTCGTCCAAAGCAAAGCTACACCCTAGTTCTCTTAAAGCGCTAAACAGCAAAATAGTATTTTTTAAATTCACTATCGCCGCAGTTTCGGTAATTTCAAAGCAAATGGATTGTGGCGGTATAGCGTATTTGGCAAATTGCTCTTGAATAAAGGCTAATAAACTTTTATCGCTTAACGAGGTACCCGATAAATTAATTGAAAACATATAATTACAATGTTCACGATTAATATCCATTATCTTTCGGTAAGCAATAAAAGCATTTTTAATGACCCATCGATCAATATTGGGCATTAAATGGTAGCGTTCAGCCGACGGAATAAACGTAGTCGGCAACATGATTTTGCCATCGATGTCGACTTTTCTAAGTAAAATCTCGTAATGCTGATGCTGCGGCACTTGTGGCATATGCGGTAAATGCGGCAAATTAGGCGTAAGCGGCACGATCGCTTGGCAGTAAAGCATAAACTGCTCATCATCAATTTCATCGGTAATATCTGAAATCGCCTCCACTGCATTACGCCGTTGCGACACTTCAACATCACACGCATTAAACAGGGCAGTTTGATTCCGTCCCGCTTTTTTTGCTTGCATGCAGGCCGAATCAGCCGCATGAATCACATCGCTGACACTATCAAAATTCTCATCAATGACGACTATACCAATACTTACGCCAACATTAAATATTTTATCTTCATAACTATAGCGGTAATCTCGAATAATCCGAAGAATCGCATTACTAATATGATTCGCCTCGTTAAGGGTGCAGTTTTCGAGCAACAACCCAAACTCATCACCACCTAGACGCGCCAAGGTATCTCTTTCACGCATTCTAATGGCAAGCAATACGCTGACTTGTTTAAGTAAGCCATCTCCCGCTACGTGCCCACAAGTATCATTCACCAACTTAAATTGATCTAAATCTAAGTAACAAAACACATGCTGCATTTTATTTTCTTTGGCACTTTTTAGACAACGCTCCAACCTGACCTCGAACTCACGACGATTAATTAATCCTGTTAAATCATCATGTTGCGCTTGGTGTCGCAACATAGTAGTGGCATCATTAATCTTATCCTGCATCACATCATTCGCATGTTTTAAGCTGGCCGACATGGAATTAAAACCCTTTTGCAAAACCTTTAATTCTCCGCTCGAATTTTCTAATAAAGTTTGCGTAAGTACCCCTTCACGCACTTTATTCACGGCATGCGCAATCTCTTGAATTGGTCGCGTAATATTTCTACCGATACGCCAGGCCAGCAAAGCGCTTAACAACAAACTTAACAAGCCTATCAAGGCAGTTTTAGCAATAAAATCGAACTTATTGTTTTGCAGAGACTGGTTGCTCAGTTTCACATAAACTAAACCTATTTTTTCTGGAGAAAAATCTTTTTTATTGTCTAACCCTAGTTTATTGCCTAACCCAGCTTGATTGTTTGACTCTGAATCTTTTTGATGCGAAAAATCATCAATTTCTACTAAGCTTCTAAAAATAGGGGCGGTGAAAATGATGTCTTGTTGCTGTTTAAGCGCCTGAACATTATCTTTCATCATACGGTCAATCATGGCTCTGGATAGCTCTTGCCCACTATTTGCCAACACCATACCTTGATTATCCACGACCAAAACGGTTTTTACATCTTGCTCATTATTGAGTGTTTGCTGCGCTAGTTTTTGTAATATCTGGCGATTACCTGAAATCACCCCATATTCGGCGGCGGGCGCCAACTGAGAGGCAATCGTTTTTCCACGATCCTGTAACGATTCATTCAGTAAACCAAATATATTAACAATGGCATAGCCGACAATAATGACGGCAAACAGCAACGCAGGCACTGTGCCCAAAAACAACACTCTGGCTTTAATGCCCAAGTTACTCATTGGTAGCTTTTGACGCTGTATTTGGCATCGTTTCACTCTCCAACATTTTCTTGTACAGAGCATTCTCGTCCATTACTGGAATATTGAGCAAGCGCGCAACTCGAGAATTCACCACCACGGAAAAATATTTGGGCGCTTGAGGTAGCGGTAAAATTCCAGCCGTAGACTGCGATTGAATGGCAATCTCTGCCGCTTGCTTAGCTAAATGTTGACTATTGCTGAACACTGCAGCCAATGCCCCAGCTTTTACATAGGCTTGAGAATAACCAAACACCGGTTTTTTATACCGATAACTCGTCAACAAAATAGGTTGTACGGTTTCACGCGTATAAATTGTCGGGTCAGGGATCGCCATCAAGGCATCACTAGTCTCGAGTATATTTTTAAGCTTCGGAATCAGATATGCTTCTTGATTAAGGTGTTCAATCTGCATATTGAGCCCATTTTTCTCAGCTGCTTCCTTTAATAACTCTCCATATTGCTGCGAGCTTTCTCCCAAAAACATGCCGATATTTTTTGCGTTTGGTAATATCGTTTTAATCAGCGTAATTTGCCGCATACAAGGTTGGCCCATCACAATTGCACTGAAATTACCCAAGTCTCGCCTGCTTCTTTCTAGCAGACTGTTAAATGCTGGCATTGGCGTTAACACCCCAAGTACAGGGGTGGAATGCGATAATTTACTGGCCGCTTCCAGTGCATTTTCACCGATAGCGATCACCAGCTCGCTATTTTCGGCGACCACCAGTTTTTTGCGAGCTTGCAACACAATCACATTGACTCTAAGGCTGTAGTTTTGTGCGTTAACAAGTGCATTATCGACAAGAGCTGCTTTGAACGCTTCAACAAACGCCTGATTGGCTTGCGTAGATACACTCATGACAATCGTCACGCCCGTGTAGGCTTGCGCAATAATAGGCAACATCAACAGCGTCAATAACGCGCAACCAGCCAATACATCTACCAAAAATCTATTTTTACTTTTAATGCTATTCAAAATTAACCTTGTAACACAATTATATTCAACACTTAAAATCACTATTGCGCGGGTTAAACACCCGCGCAAAAAATCTTTAAAAAACTTAAACTCTCTACGAGAGACCATTTCACTGCCTATTTAACGGTCTTTTTCGCTCTTATTTTGGCCCATAATTTGCGCAGTAAAATAATCGCAGGAATAAGAAACAACAACCACGGCAATATCGTCACAAAGAAGGTAATCACCGCTGCAAAACTTTCCATCATCACTCGCCCTGCATTCTTGAAGGCCTGCGCAACTGGCGAGAAAAAGCCTTGTTCAGTGATGCCTTGCCTCGCCGTAAAATCAATATTCACCGCAACAAGCTCAGTTTCCTGTGCGAGCAGCTTGCGTACGCCGTTAATGGCATCTAGCTCGCTTTGCGTGTTCACTAACTCGCGCTGCACTTCAATCAAGTCTTTAAATTTTGCGGATTTATCACTTAACATGGCGCGTAAGTTATCGCGAAACTCTGTCAGGTTTTTAATGCGCGCTTCCGCGTCAACAACCGCGTTAGTTTTATCTTCGCTGTCACGGTGATGCTGCAATACCTCACCATTTTTGGCCAATCCAGATATAAATATTTCGACGGATCTTGGCGGCACTCGGACTGACAAACTGGCCGAAGGCGGATTATATTGCGTTTCACGATTATAATTTGCACTCAGAATTTGGCATTTCAATTGCTCGCAATGTGCCACTGTTGCGTCAAAAGCCGCTTGCATTTGTTCGGCAGGCGTTTCAACCATCAAAGTATGGCGTAGCGCAATATAGCGCTTCACTTCAACGTTACCAGTGGCTGGCTCAGTCGCTTCAGTAAGTGACTGCTCACCTCCACCCGCATCATAATTAGAGTCTGCCCGTGCCATTTTAGCGCTTGCCATCTCGCCTGCAGGTGCAGGCGCCATCGCAACAGAAGGCATCGGTGCATCTTGTTTACCGCAAGCAACTACCAGCAATAACATCCAGCTAACCATCAATCCCTGGTAACCAAATTGCTTCATGATGATTCCTCTGATAATTGCTATTTAAAAATTCCGGCTATTTAGAAAGGCTTTTTAAGGCCTGTTTAATGCCCTCAGTTACACTCACTTCTTTATCCAGCAATTTCACAGCCGCGAGTGCTTCGCGCTCATTGTAACCCAAAGCCACTAAGGCGTTGAGGACGTCATGCGTCGCAGAATGGGCTTGATTAGCGGTTTGCGCCAAACCAGCCACACTGAATTTGTCTTTCAGCTCTAATAATAAACGCTCTGCCGTTTTTTTACCAATCCCTGGAATACGCGTCAGCATGCCCACTTCTTGCATCGTCACTGCCTGAATCAGATCATCGATACTCACACCGCTTAAAATAGACAACGCCGATTTTGCACCGATGCCATTCACTTTAAGCAATTGCTTGAAGGTACTTTTTTCTTGCTCCGTACCAAAGCCATACAGCAATTGCGCGTCTTCACGCACCACAAAATAAGTGAGCAAATGCACTTTTACGCCAATCTCAGGCAGATTGTAAAACGTGCTCATCGGCACCTCAACCTCGTAACCCACGCCGTTGCAGTCAATCACAATTTGCGGGGGAGATTTTTCAATCAGTATTCCATTGAGTCTAGCAATCATCTTGCATTCCAAAATAATAATAACGTTAAAAGTAGTGCGTGGCTAAACATCGCCAATAAGGTAAGTTGAATCGCTGGGCGTAATTTTGCGGGAGTTGCATAATATTGTTGCAGAATCCCTGTAGCGTGCAAAGAAAATAATAATGGCAACGCAGCAAACAGCGCGACAACAGGCAAAGTGCCAAGGATGACCATCGCCAGCAGCCAAACGAGCGCAAATGCTGCAATTAGCGGATAAATAGTGACCGCTTTTGCCAGCGGAAGCCGCACCACCCAATTCCGCTTGCCCGCCAATGCGTCAGCTTTGTAATCAGGAAACTGATTGATAAAAAGCAGATTCGTTACCAAAAGGGCGTAGGGCAAACCGACAAAAATCGGTTGCCATGAATAAACGCCGCGTTGCACAAAATCTGCCCCAATCACCAACCCTAAAAAACCAACTAGCACGCACAACTCACCTAAACCTCGGCTATTCAAACGTAATGGCGAGGCCGAATAAGCCCAACCAACCAACACGCCTGCGCCGCCAATCAACAATAAACCAGCACCCACTTGCGCCACTAACCATAACCCGCCAAACAAAGCCACTGACAACAATAGATAGCCGAATTGTGCGGTCTGCCTAGCTGTGAATAAACCGTTTTGAATAAAGCGGCTGCCACCCGTGAATGGATACAATCTTTCTTCATTGAGTTCATCGGCGCCACTTAAATCATCAAAATAATCATTGAGTACATTCACCGCAGCATGTACCAATAATGCAAGCAATATTGTCACCAACGCAAATACCGGTTTAAGCACGACGCCACCTTGGTTTGCGCTAGCCAAACCCAGCAAGCATGCTGCCAAAGTCGCCAATAAAAAGGCGGGGCGTGTCGCAAAAAAATAGCGTCTAAATGCGTTTGAATATTCGTTGATAGAAGGCTCAATCAATGCATTGGTCACCCGATAAGCCTCCCTCCACGTACTCTGAAACCCGCCGTTGCCAACTTACCCAGCCCTTGGCCGCCATGTGCGTGGCAAATCGCACACGCTAGTGCATCGGCTGAATCTGGCTTGGGTGCTGCTGGTAGATTAAGTAAACGCTTCACCATCTCCTGCACCTGCTCTTTTTGTGCATGACCGTTACCCACTACCGCCTGCTTCACTTGTAGTGCTGTGTATTCTGCTACGATTAAATTACGGATAACCGCAGCACTAATCGCCGCACCACGCGCTTGACCTAGCAGCAAGGTTGATTGCGGATTCACATTCACAAATACCTTTTCAATGGCCACTTGATTAGGTGCGTAAGTATCAATCACCTCAAACAAGCCATCGAGAATAATCTTTAAGCGCGCTGGCAATTCTTCTCGATCGTCTTCACCTACTACTTTATTTTTTTTACCGCTGGCCGTCTTAATCGTACCGCTGGCTATATAAATGATTTTCTCACCCCTCTTTTCGATGACGCCAAAACCCGTCAACCTTAGGCCTGGGTCTATGCCAAGAATGCGAGTGTTCACTATCGCCAATTAGGTTCTCCGTCAACAATGAGCGTTAAGTAGGAGTGTGGTTTGTAGCTAAAAGTTTGAGTGTAATTCATGCTTGACTTGATGGTGTTTAATGTCTTTTCATTTAATTAATTTTAGGCTTAGCGCTATTAAATTATCCGCAAATTATAAGTCATTCGCTTTGCTACCGACGGAATTAATTTGCTTCTTTTCGGCTTTACCTTACAATCAAACATACAATCAAACCTATCACAAGCCAAGACTCAGCCCATGCTCACAAAACTACTTACCGCGCCATTTAAGCTTTTTGCCCCACTCAAAAAGTTTGGCTATCGCATGTTTTTTTCAACGGGCGTGGGCATAGCCGTATTATTTATTGCCTTTAGCCTATTGCTGGATAAACAAAGCATCGCCGTATTTTTAGCTGCCATTGGTGCTGGATTAGGCGCGTTGATTATCAGTTTAACCTTGCCTAAACTGCTGGTTTCAGCCGACGTTGAACGGCAAAAACAGCTCGCCTCAGAAATGCAAAAAATGCTCAAAGATAAAGCGAAACTGGTCATCGAGCTGGAGCGCGTCAAGTCACAACAATTGCAGTTTCAACAAATTCAAGCAGTCATGAAGCTCACTTTGCTCGAAGTAGATATGTCACTGACCGACTTTAAACAAGTCGATTTAGGTGAGCGCGAAAAAACCTTGGGCGGCAAAACCAACACGCAATATATCGGCGTATTGCGTAAAAAAGCCAAAGCCATGCTGGGGCTAGATTTAGCGCGTATTCAAGTTCAACAGATTGGTAAAGAACTACTCGTAGATAAACTGCATGCGCAATATCAAGGCGTTTCAGCCAATACCGAAGAATGGCTGTTTCGCCAATTGCAAATTCACGAAAATAATTTGGTCATGCCGAATCGCATTAACATCAATGTGGATAGCAAAGCGCTCATGCATGCCAGCGATGAACATCGCGAAGATTTGAACCACCGCATTAACAATGGCATAGAACTGAAAGCGTTTGATCAAGCCATCGCAAAAATGGGAGAACAATGGTTAAAGCTCATGTTTGCGCCGATGGGTTTAACCGTTCGTGTAGCAGAAATTAACGACGAGGATGGCATTTTGCTACTAGACTACATCAAAAGCACGCAGCTACACCTTGAACATGCCCAACAATTATTAGAGGCAAACAACTTAGAAAATTAGGGTTAAACAAACAAGTGAAATCCCCCGAGCAAAAAACGCTGCCCTGCGAGCCTTGTAA
Source organism: Methylotenera sp. (assembly GCA_049643685.1). Lineage (GTDB taxonomy): Bacteria > Pseudomonadota > Gammaproteobacteria > Burkholderiales > Methylophilaceae > Methylotenera. The sequence goes on along the minus strand of JBARQL010000033.1, from coordinate 254 downwards.
ATAAAGGCTCGCAGGGCAGCGTTAGGGAAGATATGTTAAATGCCGTTAAAAAGACGTTTTAAAACAGTCTATTTCTGAAGTTCAACTACTGATTATTCCTCAATCACCGCCGTCGTATACACATCCTGCACATCATCCAAATCATCCAGCGCATCCAATATTTTTTGCATTTTCAGCGCATCATCGCCCGTAAAAATGGTTTCCATATTCGGCTTCATGGTCACTTCTGCCATCACTGCTTTTAGGCCTGCGGC
>JBARQL010000032.1:0-1574 GCA_049643685.1 Methylotenera sp. | reverse complement strand
TGGTTAACTTTTTATGCGGCCTAGCCTGCTTAACTTCAACCTCACGCATGATGTTTGCTTTTGCGCGTGATGGCGGCCTGCCCGCATCAAATGTACTGCGTAAAGTACACCCAAGCCTCAAAACACCTGTTGCGGCAGTCTGGACATCCGCTATTTTAGCGATTGTTGCAACGCTATATGCGGCAGCCTTTAGTGTATTAGCCGTTGGTTGTGCAGTATTCCTTTACATTTCATACATCATGCCAACTGCCGCAGGTATTTTAGCGGAAGGCAAAACTTGGAATCATAAAGGGCCATTTAATCTAGGGGGTTTATCTAAACCCGTGGCAGTATTAGCCGTACTTGGCGGTGGCTTTTTAGTATTGGTTGGCATACAACCTCCCAATGAAAAAGTGCTTTATGTCACAATTGCAATGCTTATTGTGATGGGTTTATTCTGGTTTGTATTTGGTGAAAGCAAGCGTTTTAAAGGCCCACCAGCGATTAAAGAGTAAAGTTTAAATCAATAAAATAACCGCCTAACGCAAGCTAGGCGGTTTTATTTTTGCTAGGAAGAAACTAGTTAATTAAACTGTTCATTCGCTTCACAAAGCTTGCTGGGTCGTCTAATGTGCCGCCTTCGGCCAGTGAGGCTTGGTCAAATAGCACCAAAGTCAAATCATTAAATACTGCATCTATAGACTCGGTTTCAAGACGTTTCACTAACTTATGGTTAGGGTTGATTTCTAAAATCGGTTTAGATTCTGGTGCCTTTTGCCCCGCCGCTTTCAGCATACGCGCCAGATTGCCCGATAAATCATTTGCATCACTCACTAAACAAGCGGGCGAATCGGTTAAACGGTGCGTCACGCGTACATCTTTCACTTGCTCGCCCAGTGTACTTTTAATCTTTTCTACTAGCGATTTAGCTTCTTCTTCGATTTTCTTTTGAATCTCTTTTTCGGTATCAGATTCAAGTTTGCCTAAATCCAAATCACCTTTGGCAATCGATTGGAGTTTTTTGCCTTCAAATTCAGTCAAGCTACCCAACAACCACTCATCCACTCTGTCTGACATCAGCAACACTTCAATGCCTTTTTTGCGGAAAATCTCTAAATGTGGGCTATGTTGCGCTGCGGCAAAACTATCTGCCGTAATGTAATAAATCGCCTCTTGTTCAGGCTGCATACGTGAGAGGTAATCTTTAAACGAAACCTCTTGCACATCGGTATCCGCCTTCGTTGAAGCAAATCTCAGCAAGCTGGCTATCTTATCTTTATTGGCAAAATCCTCACCAGGGCCTTCTTTCAATACACGACCAAATTCAGCATAGAATTTTGTGTAATCTTCAGGTTTGTTTTCTGCCATGTCTTCCAACAGGCTCAACACTTTTTTCACTGAACCCGCTTTAATCGCATCGACATCGCGGCTAGACTGCAAAATCTCGCGCGATACGTTCAATGGCAAATCTGAAGTATCAATAACGCCACGTACAAAGCGTAGATATTGCGGCATCAACTTTTCAGCATCTTCCATGATAAATACACGCTTCACATACAATTTAATGCCATGACGGCGGTCGCGGTCATACAAAT
>JBARQL010000031.1:0-2147 GCA_049643685.1 Methylotenera sp. | reverse complement strand
ATCAACCCAAAAGAGGTGCATACGGTCATTCTCACACATGCGCATATTGACCATAGCGGTTACTTACCGCTTTTAGTTAAAAATGGCTTTTCTGGCAAAATCTACTGCACTGAAGCCACGCGTGATTTATGCGAAGTATTGTTGCTCGACGCTGCTTATTTGCAAGAAGAAGAAGCCAGGTACGCCAACAAGGGCGGCTTCTCCAAGCACAGCCCCGCGTTGCCGCTCTATACACAAGAAGATGCACAAAATGCAATTGCGCTACTGACTCCCGTCGCTTATGAGCAGAACATCGATTTGGGTGATGGCTTAACAGCAAGACTTGCGCCTAGCGGACATATTCTCGGGGCGGCGTTTGTGCGTATAGACAATGGTAAAACTTCTATACTTTTCTCAGGTGATATTGGTAGACCTCACGACATTTTAATGAAAGCGCCAGTGCGCATCAAACAGGCCGATTATTTGGTGCTTGAATCTACCTATGGCAATCGTTTGCATGACAAGACTGACCCGCAAATAAAACTCGCAGAAATTATCAACCAAACCGTGCAACGTAAAGGCGTGGTGGTGATTCCTGTATTTGCTGTGGGGCGAGCGCAAGAGCTGCTTTATTACCTACATTTACTTAAAGCTTCTGGTGCGATTGCGAATAACACGCCTATTTTCCTCAATAGCCCTATGGCGGTGGATGCGACTGCAATCTTCAATCACTTTAAGGAAGAACATCGCTTAACGCCAGAACAGAGTCATGCGCTTTGTCATACCGCTCACATCGTCAATAGCGTTGAAGAATCTAAGCGCTTAAATCAGACCAAAGGACCGATGATTATTCTTTCTGCAAGCGGCATGGCTTCTGGCGGCCGGGTGGTGCATCATTTAAAAGCCTTTGTACCTGACCCTAAAAATACCGTTCTATTTGTCGGATTTCAAGCCGCAGGCACACGTGGCGCGGCCATGTTAGATGGCGCAGAAAGCATCAAAATTCATGGGGAATATGTGCCAGTGCGTGCCAATATTGAATATGTACCTAACCTATCTGCCCATGCGGATTATGCAGAAATAATTGATTGGCTAAAAGGCTTTGAAACGCCCCCAAAAAAAACGTTCTTAACCCATGGCGAACCTGTCGCCGCCGATGCCATGCGGCTACATATTGAGGAGCAATTGCATTGGAATGTGGAGGTCGCGGAATACCTTGAAACAGTGGATTTAAACTAGCTATTTCCATTAAAATTACCCTCTAAAATACTGCGAGAGAAAATATATGCTCTGGAATCCGCTTAGATGCTGGCTTGCAGAGCATCGAAATAATTACACTGTTTTTTTGCTTAATTGATTTAGTACATTTCGCGCCTCTAAAATCACTTCCGAAGCGGTCATACCAATTGGCCCAATGCCTTTTTTCACCAACGCGTCCGCCGCCGCACCATGCACATAAACACCTAACTTTGCCGCTTCTAGCCCAGTTAAGCCCTGCGCCATCAAGCTGCTAATGATGCCACTCAGTACATCGCCTGTACCGCCACTTGCCAGCCCAACATTACCTGTGGTATTGATAAAATAACGGCCATCATGCCGCGCACAAACCGTATCTGCACCTTTTAGCACACAAGTCACTTGTAAGGACTGGGCTAATTTAAGTGCGTTTTCGGTACGATTTTTTTGAATATGCTCACTGCTGGTAGCAAGCAACCTTGCGGCTTCGCCAGCATGCGGTGTGATGACGGTTTCGGCATTGCGATTTTTAACCATTGTAGTTAAGTGTGGATGACTTGAAATTAAATTCAAAGCATCTGCATCTAATAATAAAGGCCTGTCTTTTACTAGCCAGAATTCCAGCAGTTCAATTGCTGTTTGTGACTGGCTTAAACCTGGGCCAACTACGACACTATCAAGCTGAGGTAATTGAGCTACGGCTGCTGGCGAACGTAACATTATTTCTGGATGACACACGTCCACTGCAGGTGCAGATGCACCTAACATAGCGGCATATACGCGCCCTGTTCCACAATACAAAGCAGCGCGTGCAGCCAGTAAAACTGCGCCTACCATCCCAGTATCGCCACCGATTATCGCAACACTGCCGAAAGATCCCTTATGTGCATCACGGTGTCGTAAAGGCAAAACTGACTGAAAAATATTTTGTT
>JBARQL010000030.1:0-29116 GCA_049643685.1 Methylotenera sp. | reverse complement strand
TCCACTTTATTACTACTAATTGCCGCGTCGCGCTCGGCTAGCATAGCCATTAAAGGATCATTGAGGGGGTGAATATCTAACACTAAGCGATGTTGGTATTCACCGGCTGGCCTTAATGTAAAAGCGTTTGGTTTGGCTATGGCTTTTAAATCCACCACCAGGCGCACTACTTTTTGCTGAAATCTTGCAACTCGAATTTGCTTAACATAGGGATCCGTCGGCAAAATCTTGTCATTAAATGACTTCATCACCTGATTCAGCTCTATATTTTCAATATCCAACACGACACGATCAGGATTTGAAATCACCTGCATTTTATAGACGAAAGGCTTAGAGGACTCTAGCGTAATACGGGTGTAGTCAAGCGCAGGCCAGACACGGGTGGCAATCACGGTGTTATCGGCGTGTGCGGCGTTTATCAGGCCAAACAATAACATTAAACCAAATCGAATAGTTTCTCTAAACATCCTATTCAATGTCATGTGAGTAAAGAAATTGCTTGTAAACATTGTTGTCCTAATGCTGAATAAGCTGACACGCCAATGCGACGACCGCACTCTTTAATCTCAAACGTGATATCGAGGTCAGGCGTTGGTAAAACATTTTGCGCTTTTTCAGGCCACTCAATTATACACACGCTGTTATTATTAAAATAGTCTCTAAAACCCGCCGCCTCCCACTCTTCTTCATCATTAAATCGATATAAGTCAAAGTGATATAAGTTTAATTTAACCAATTGATTAGATTTAGTTGCGTGGCATTCAATATCGTAGGATTCAACTAGCGTATAAGTTGGGCTTTTAACTTTGCCCACATAACCAAGCGCATGGACCAAACCGCGTACCAAGGTGGTTTTACCAGCGCCTAAATCTCCATGCAAATAAATGGTTAAATTAGGCTGAACCACTTGGGCTAACTCAGAACCAAAATGCAGCGTGGCTGCCTCATCAGGCAAATCGCGTGTAAAATTATCCTCCATGAGCAAGCCTAATCATTTAAACCAACCCGATTTTAGAAAATTGTCCACTGATATTAAGCGCTGGGGATTGGCACATGGTTTTAGTGAAATCGGCATCACAGACACCAACCTGCAAATCGCCGAGATGGAACATCAAGCTTGGATTGAAAAGGGTTTTCATGGTGAAATGGATTATATGGCAAAACATGGGGTGAAGCGCACTCGCCCTGCTGAATTAGTGCCAAATACTACGCGCGTCATCTCTGCGCGATTAGATTACTGTCCACCCAGCGCTGCTGACAGTGAAATGATTATGCAAGATGGTAACAAAGCCTTTATTTCGCGCTATGCGCTGGGGCGTGATTATCACAAAGTGATGCGCAACAAACTGCAAAAACTATGTGCCAAAATTGAAACTGAAGTGGCTGCTTTTAAGGATTTTAATTTTAATTATCGGGTATTTACCGACAGCGCGCCCGTGCTAGAAGTCGCACTTGCTGAGAAGGCAGGCTTAGGCTGGCGCGGTAAACACACCTTGCTCATCCATCAAAAGCGCGGTTCATGGTTTTTTTTAGGTGAAATATACACTAACTTGCCACTTACCATAGACACGCCAACGTCTAACCACTGTGGCACATGTACCAGTTGCATCAACATATGCCCTACGCAAGCCATTACTGCGCCTTATGAGGTGGACGCGCGGCGCTGCATTTCATATCTTACTATCGAGCTTAAAACAGCCATTCCCATTGAATTTAGGTCGCTAATCGGCAACCGCGTATATGGCTGTGATGACTGCCAATTAGTTTGTCCGTGGAATAAATTTGCTGTAATCACGCAAGAAACAGACTTTGCCGTCAAACATGGATTAGACGATATCCATTTGGTTGAATGTTTTGCATGGAGCGAGACACAATTCAAGCAAAAAATGGCTGGAAGCGCGATATACCGCATCGGTTACGCGCAATGGCTGCGCAACATTGCGGTGGGTTTGGGAAATGCGCCTAGTTCACCTGAAGTCATCAGCGCCTTAAAAGCGCGTGAATTTGATGAAAATGACTTAGTACGTGAACATGTAGGTTGGGCGTTGCAACAGCATTTAATTTAGTACACGATTAATTCAGCATTTTAGTTCACTATCCTCAGAGCGAAAATCGCTGCCCCACAAGCCTTTGTTTATAAAACTCGCAGACTGATGCTAGGAAAGATCAAACCAAAAATACACATTATTCATCTAAAAAAGCGAGCATTGCTGCGCCTAACATACCAGCTTGATCGTTCGCCGTCGAAATTTTTACCTGAATTTTGCCACGCAACACTGGGATTAAATCGGCTTCTAAGCGCTGCTTAAATGGTTTTTGCATGAGCGACCAAGCAGCCGCCATGCCGCCGCCAATCACTACGTTTTTGACATCAATGACTTTAACAATACTAGCGAGTGTTTGCGCCAGGGCATTGGCGGCAAGTTCATATGCAGCGATTGCAGATTGATCACCACCTTTGGCCAGTCGTGCAATTTCAGCTGCCGTATGTTGTTGCGTTGTTGCATTAAAATAACTAATGGATACGCCGCTTGCTGAGGCATATTGCTCCATACAGCCTTGGTTACCACAACCACATAATCGGCCATTTGGCTCGATGATGATATGACCGACTTCCATCGCTACACCATGTTGGCCTGAATAGAGTTTTCCGCTGGCGTCAATGAAACCGCCCCCAACCCCAGTCCCTAAACCAAAATAAATCAAGCCCCCTGCTGGCTTGCCTGCCAGATGATGCTCGCCGTAGGCAGCGGCATTGGCATCGTTCTCAACCACCACTTTTATGCCTAAACGCTGTGCTAGGTTGCCCGCTAAGTTCACGTTTTTTAAGCCAGACAAGTTGGGCGATTGCGCAAGAATCTTTGTTGCGGGGTCTATAAAGCCAGGAAAGCCTATTCCGATGGTATGAACCTCATGTTGAGCAAGTACAGCACGAATGGCTTTTTCCATCATATTGAGTATTTGCTGCCACGCAACATTGGGTGAGTTGTTTTGACAGATACCAGAGAAATCTGCCTGAAAGCGCATTTCATCGATTAGTGCCAAGTCATCAAAAACGCCAATACGTAAATTGGTTCCGCCTACATCGATGCCCATCAGCAAAGCCATACTTTACTTCCGCCCTGTTTTCTTAATCGCTTTCTTGATATTTTTTTGCTGTGTTGGTGTTAATTGCTGCCAATTAAACCGCCAATGCCAATTGCCATAGCAAGTACCAGGCGTATTCATACGGTGACTACTATCCAGCGCCAAGATATCCTGCATCGGAATAATCGCCAAATTTGCGTTAGACTCTAGCACTATATCGACTAAATCCTTAGGCATATCAGGCTCATACTGGTCAGAGTGTGTTAGTCGTAAATACGCCAGCACATGCTCACGCTGACCGTCATCCAAAGTGTTATACCAGCCTAACGTGGTATCGTTATCATGCGTGCCTGTGTAAGCCACGCTATTTTCTTCTATGTTTTGTGGCAAATAAGGGTTATCTTCTGTCCCACCAAATGCAAACTGCAAGATCTTCATGCCTGGTAGGTTGTATTTGTTTCTTAATGCGTCCACTTCGTCGGTAATGATACCTAAGTCTTCTGCCACTAAACAAATAGCTGGCAACGCAGCTTTTATCGCAGCTAATAAAGCATCGCCTGGCGCAAGCACCCACTGACCATTGATAGCGGTATCTTCATTTGCGGGAATCTCCCAAGCCGCTTCCAGCCCTCTAAAATGGTCAATACGAACAATATCGAACAATTCACTTTGCGTGGCCATGCGTTGCACCCACCAGCTAAAGCCATCGGCGGCCATCGCTTCCCAGTCGTAATGCGGGTTACCCCAACGCTGACCTGTGGCAGAAAAATAGTCAGGCGGCACGCCCGCCACTACCGCCATATTTTTGTCCGTATCTAGTTTAAATAAATGTGGCTGTACCCAAACGTCGGCACTGTCGTACGCCACAAAAATCGGAATATCGCCAAACAAATAGACATTTTTTTTGGCTGCATAAGCTTTTAAATTTAACCACTGCGTAAAAAATAGATACTGTGTGAATTGAATCACCGCAATTTCATACGCCAACTCTTTGCGAACCTGCTTTAAAGTGGCTGGATGACGGTTTTTATAAGCCTCAGGCCAAAAGCTCCAGCCTGCATGGTTAAACTTAGCGCGCAGCGCTAAAAATAAAGCGAAATCATTTAACCAATGTGCTTGTTCTTTACAAAACTTGGTAAAAGCTTGCTGTGCCTTTTTTTGTGAAAGCTCAGACTTTTGAACACGTATTTTAAATGCTTCATAAGCATCCGCTAATAACTGTGATTTACTCGTGATTAAGCCCTGCGTGTCTTTTTTTCTTAGCAAAAGGCCTTGCTCATGTAACAGCTCTAAACTAATAAAATCGGGGTTGCCAGCAAATGCGGATAAGGCTTGATAAGGTGAGTTATCAGCATGTGGCATATTAATCGGCAATGTTTGCCATACACTTGCACCAATGCTATGCAAAAAATCAACGAAACGATAGGCTTCTTCACCTAAATCTCCAACATAATGAGGACTTGGGAGGGAGCTGATATGCAATAAAACACCAGCTCGGCGCTGGTTGAGGAGTGATACTTTAGTTTGTTTTGACATCAATAACTACCGTTTAAAATACGTTAACAATAATATAGGAGCGATTATTAAGTCGCAAAGGCAATGTTCTAAAGCGTAGCGTTTTAGAGCATTACCTTAGCGATCCGAAGACTGCCCTTACTAAGCCGTTCCTCGACGCATCGTTCCCGCGTTGTCTGCATTGCCACCACCAGCGCTAATGGTCTTATGCAACACTGCCGGGACTGGCTGTTGTAGTAAGGTATAGAGGTTAATGAGATTTCGGCGATAAAGCTGATCAAAACTCGCCACACTGTCGGATGAATTGTAATCACCAAACCACCAGAACCAATCTGAGCCTTCGCATATCGCCAATTGGCGCTCACAAGCGGCTAACTGGTCGGCGTTTAATCCATTTTTTGAATCTGTATTTTTTGATAGCACGCTGTCATACACTTTTTTTGCTTCGCAGAGTAAATCCCATGCTAAGTTTTTATCTTTACTGCCTATCCAAGTGCTAAATGTGCCATAAACCCAGCTACCTGCAGCAATTTGCGGCAACACAGGGGCGAATATTGCTTTAGTTTTGTATTCTGCTGATTGATATAAATCAACCATATCACTGAAAGTGGTCATTTCTATATCAGGGTGTTTCGCCAGTGCTTCATATAATTCACTTAAGAAATAATAGCCGTTGTAAGGGTAATATTCCCAAGCGTTTTCACCATCTAGTATCACACTAACGACTTTTGAATGCGCATTTAGATTCGTTTGTTGGGTGTGTTCAAGTGTTTTAATGAAATCACTCACCGCATCTGGCGTATGCATTTTAGCGTACTCAAAGCCAATTTTATCTGAAAGGTTATCGTCTCTAAAAAAACATAAAATGTCTTGCTTGCCATTGGTGACACGATATGGCTGATAAAGGTATTCACTCTTATCAGTTAAGCCTAATTGCGATTTTAATAAACTATTGGCTAACGCCGCCTGCCCTGTCGCTGCCCATTCTACGCCATGCTCTGCCATGAGTGACAGTGCCGCATTAGACACACCGCCCTCTGCAGGCCACATACCGCGCGGTTTTTGCCCAAATAAATTTTCATGGTATTGGTTTGCTGCATCCACATGTGCTGCCGCGCGACTTTGCCCACCTGCATACTTGGCATATTTAGGTAAGGGCGCATAAGGCATGGCATCGATGGTGGATTTGAAGTCAATCAACAATGGCAAAATCGGGTGATAATACGGCGTCGTCGAAATCTCAATTTGCTTGCGTTTCAACAATGCCTTATAGCGTGGGATTAAACCTGAAATAGTGTCACTAATCACCTTGAATAATTGCTGCCGATCTTCAAGCGTAAATAAAACGCCCTTAGTCATTAACATTTGTACCACTTTGTTATTGCGGCGCAAACTCTCACCACACCAAGCAAGGTGATACCAGACTAATAAATCTGCTTTATATTGAGCGGACAAATAATGAAACTCATCTACACCTATCATCGGTTCCACTAACTGGAAAATTTGCAATAAACGCTGATAATGTGGAAAAGGACTCAGCATTTTCTCATGATGACTTTTAAAGCAGCTTTGCACAATTAAATGACATTGCTCATGGCTAATGCCAGCCAAATTATCTTTAACCAATAAAGCCAATAACGGGTCACGAATGGCATTTTGCTTAAATTGATTACTGTAATCTTCCAATTGTTCCAACAATATTGGCACGAAGTTAAAGGTGACGCGTGCTTTTGGATTTTCCTCAAGATGATACGCCATGTCACTGTAGTCTTTAATCGCGTGGAGATAAGTCCATGGCAACACGTATTCATTGGTGACCGTATCACGGTAATCTGGTTGATGCATGTGCCAATAGAGATTGAGGTATAGCTTAGGACGATTTGATTTCACTTTTAATAACAACCTTCTGAAATTGCAACTTTATGCCAAAAACTTAAGAACTAGAAAATTAATGCTAGATATTTATACAGGAGCGCATTCAACGGTACTCCTGTAGTATTAAAGGATGGGATACTAGATTACGCGATAAAGATCTTGGCCTAACATGTCAGGCGTGACTAATGTAATGCCTTTTTCAGAGACATAAAAGCGTTTAGCATCCAATGCTAAATCCACACCAATTTGCATACCTTCCGGTATGACACAACCGCGATCTATCACCACATTCTTAAGGATGACATTACGATTGACCGTGACTTTAGGTAAAATGACGGAAGCTTCAACCTCGCTATAGCTATGAATGCGCACGTCTGAAAACACCACAGAGCTTGTCACGCATGCGCCGCTGATAATGCAGCCGCCAGACACCAGTGAATCAGTCGCCTTGCCTGTTCTGCCTTCATCGTTAAACACAAATTTTGCTGGGGGTAATTGCTCTTGATAAGTCCAAATTGGCCATTCTCTGTCATATAAGTTTAACTCAGGAATCACTTTAGTAAGTTCCATATTGGCTTCCCAATAGGCATCAATCGTACCCACGTCACGCCAATAAAAGTTGCCATTTTCTGCACCTACGCAACTGTCAGTAAAACGATGTGCCTGCACTTTATATTTATTGATGATGTACGGAATAATATCGCCACCAAAATCATGACTCGATTTAGGGTCGCCCGCATCACGTATCAATTGCTCATACAAAAATTTGGCATTAAAAATATAAATCCCCATGCTGGCAAACGCTTTTGTTTCGTCGCCAGGCATGTGTTTGGGCTTGGCAGGCTTTTCAGCAAACTCAATTACGCGGTCATTATCATCCACCGCTAGCACACCAAAGCCTTTAGCATCTTCTAAAGGAACATTGATGCATGCCACGGTCATATCTGCATTGTTTAAGGCGTGTGTAGCTAACATTTTACCATAATCCATTTTATAGATATGGTCGCCCGCTAGAATGAGTACATACTCTGCACCACCTTCACGCAGTAAATCAATGTTCTGAAACACCGCATCGGCTGTGCCTTTATACCAATCTTCTGAAATGCGCTGCTGCGCTGGAATAATATTCACATACTCATTGAATTCACCACGCAAAAACCCCCAACCGCGCTGGATATGCTGAATCAAGCTTTGCGCTTTATATTGCGTAGCTACGTTAATGCGACGAATGCCTGAGTTAATACAATTAGAAAGTGGAAAGTCAATAATGCGAAATTTACCACCAAACTGTACCGCCGGCTTAGCACGCCAATCGGTAAGGCTTTTCAGTCGACTGCCTCGACCACCAGCCAGAATAATCGCAGTGGTGTGTTTAGTTAAATTACTAATGAAACGATCTGAATGTTGATCTACTGGTCGATGTGGCGACATGATGCCCTCCTAGAAGTTAATTATTACTGGGTTAAATTAGTAAACTAGCTGGGCTAACTAGTTTTAATTTTTATTTATCATTATTTTAGTTACATTATAATCAGCTTAAAGCACTATAATCTAGCTAAACAGCTTAAAAATCTAAAAAATATTTTAAATAAACGTGAGGGGAATGAATCTTGGCAAAATCTACGACAACTCCTAGTAAGACAAACGCAAAAGCCAAATCGAAATCAAGCGAAAAATCAACGCATATACCTGACGGATTGCGACTCATATTAAAAGCTAAACATCATGATCCATTTAGCTTCTTAGGGTTACATGCAGTCGGTGATACCTATGTTTACCGTACCTTTTTACCTGGCGCCTCTGAAGTCTCCTTAAAAGTCGATAGCAAATGGATTAAGTTAGAGAAAACACATGCTGATGGTTTGTTTGAAGCCACTGGTTTTGAAACAACAGGTAAAACTGCACTTAAAATGCCCTGCTTACTAAAAATCAGTGTTGGTGAGAGTGCTTACGAAACACATGACCCCTACACCTTCAGTTCTAGTCTCACGCAAGATGAGCTTTATTTATTTGGTGAAGGTCGCTTATTGCAAGCCTATAAAACGCTAGGTGCGCAATGCATGAAGCAAGATGGCGTTACAGGCGTTCGTTTTGCCGTGTGGGCCCCCAATGCAGAGCGTGTAAGTGTGACAGGTAGCTTTAACAACTGGGATGGTCGCGTTCACTCGATGCGTGCACATGGCTCCAGCGGAGTTTGGGATATTTTCATTCCGAATTTAACGACGCACGACACTTATAAATTTGAAATTCGCAATCGCCACACCGGGGCTGTATTAGTCAAAACTGACCCCTATGGTTTTGAATTTGAACATCGACCAGGATCTGCCGCTAAAATCAGTGCCAGCCATCATCAATGGGAAGATAAGCAATGGTTAGAATCCCGCAAAAAACATGATTGGCTGCACGCCCCATTTAACTGTTATGAAGTACATTTAGGCTCTTGGCAACGCAACAGTGAAGGCCACTTTTTAACGTATCGAGAGATGGCAAAAGCGCTGGTGCCTTATGTGGCCGAAATGGGTTATACGCATATTGAATTGATGCCAATTTCAGAGCATCCACTTGCAGAATCTTGGGGCTACCAAACCACGGGTTATTTTGGTGTGACGAATCGATTTGGTTCACCTGACGACTTACGCTTTCTGATTGACGCATTTCATCAAGCCAATATCGGCGTGATTTTGGACTGGGTGCCAGGCCATTTTCCAAAAGACGATTGGGCATTGGCCCGCTTTGATGGCACGGCTTTATATGAGCATGAAGACCCACGCTTGGGTGAGCATCAAGATTGGGGTACGTATATTTTTAATTATGGCCGCAATGAAGTGCGTAACTTTTTAATGGCCAATGCGCACTATTGGCTAGCTGAGTTCCATATCGATGGCTTTCGCGTAGATGCAGTAGCCTCTATGCTCTACCTGGATTACTCCCGCAAGGCAGGCGAATGGCTACCCAATAAATATGGTGGCCGCGAAAATCTAGACGTGATTGAGTTCTTAAAACAATTCAACGTAATGGTCGGCGAAGACTTTCCTGGCGTACTCACTATTGCGGAAGAATCTACCGCTTGGCCAGGCGTATCTCGCCCCGTATATTTAGGTGGTTTGGGCTTTAGCATGAAGTGGAATATGGGCTGGATGAACGACACTCTTGCTTATATTGAACATGATCCCGTGCACCGACGTTATTATCATGACGGGCTCACTTTCGGCCAACTTTATGCTTACTCTGAAAATTTTGTTTTGCCGTTTTCGCACGATGAAGTGGTGCATGGTAAACATTCAATCTTAGATAAAATGCCAGGTGACGTTTGGCAAAAATTTGCCAACTTGCGTTTATTATTGACTTACCAGATGACCTCGCCAGGTAAAAAACTGAATTTCATGGGCAATGAGTTCGGCCAAGGCCGTGAGTGGAACGTGAACAGTAGCCTTGACTGGCACTTGCTTGGCAACGACTATCCTGGTCATGCGTGGCATCAAGGCGTTAAACAAGCAACGACCGATTTAAACAAGCTGTATAAATCGCTCAATGCACTGCATACGCTGGATTTTGTAGTGCAAGGATTTGAATGGATAGACTGCCATGATAGCGACCAATCGATTGTCAGCTACGTTAGACGCGGTTTAGATAATAGTTTTGTTATAATAGTGCTGAACTTTACGCCTGTATTACGCAATGAATATCGTATTGGCGTGCCGCAAGCAGGCAGTTATCGTGAAATTTTTAACAGCGATGCAGGTTGCTATGGTGGCAGTAATCAAGGTAACGGAGCTGGATTACATACTGAAAATGTTTCTTGGATGAACCGCAATCAATCACTTGTCATCACATTGCCACCTTTAGCAGGCATTGTTTTACAATTAAACTAATCTATCCAGTAAATTAATTAACTTAAAATAAAGTACTTCAAAATGGCTGCCCTCACTACACTACCCGTCTGGCAAAAACTTTGCCAGCACGAACAAATTGTCGTCAAATTGCACATGCGCGATTTATTCGCCAATGACCCAAAGCGATTCGAAAAATACAGTTTTCATTTAGACGATATTCTGTTTGATTTTTCAAAACACCGTATCACTGATGAAACATTGCCATTGCTGATGCAAGTGGCGCGCGAGGCCGATATTGAAGGCTGGCGCGACCGTATGTTTGCAGGTGAAAAAATCAACTTTACTGAAGACCGCGCGGTATTACACACCGCCCTACGCAACCGCAGCAACACGCCTGTGCTGGTAGATGGTAAAGATGTGATGCCTGATGTGAACGCGGTGTTGGCGCAAATGCGCACGTTTACAAACAAAGTGCGTAACGGCGAATGGAAAGGTTTTACGGGAAAACGCATTACCGATGTGGTGAATATTGGCATTGGCGGCTCAGACTTAGGCCCTGTAATGGTCTGCGACGCACTTAAACCTTATAGCAGCCCAGATTTAAACGTGCATTTTGTATCTAACATTGATGGCGCGCATTTAATGCGTGCGCTCGAAAAATGTAAACCTGAAACCACATTATTCATTGTCGCTTCGAAAACTTTCACCACGCAAGAAACCCTAACCAACGCTCTCTCGGCACGCGCATGGTTTTTAGAAGCGGCCAAAGATAATGCACATGTGGCTAAACACTTTGTCGCCCTATCAACCAACGCCAAAGCCGTACAAGAATTTGGCATTGATATTAACAACATGTTTACCTTCTGGGATTGGGTGGGCGGACGTTATTCACTATGGTCTGCCATCGGCTTATCGATCGCCTTGTACGTAGGAATGGACAACTTTGAAGCACTACTCTCAGGTGCCCACGAAATGGACAACCATTTTAAAACTGCGCCACTCGAGCAAAATATTCCCGTGATTATGGCGTTGATTGGCGTATGGTATAACAACTTTTTTCATGTAGATACCAATGCAATACTGCCCTACGACCAAGGCATGGCGCGCTTCCCAGCTTACTTACAACAAGCAGACATGGAAAGTAACGGGAAATTTATTTGCCGCGATGGTAAACGTATTGAATACAAAACGGGCCCTGTGATTTGGGGTGAGGCTGGCACCAACGGTCAGCATGCTTTTTATCAACTCATCCATCAAGGTACGCAAATTGTGCCATGTGATTTTTTAATGCCCGTCCATAGCCACTATGCGATTGGTAAACATGGTTACGCACACCACAAAATCTTACTGGCTAATTTCTTGGCGCAGACGCAAGCCTTAATGTTGGGAAAAACCAAAGAACAAGCACGGGCAGAGTTAGAAAAACAGGGCATGAGTGGCGAAGCACTTGAAACGCTACTGCCGCACAAAGTGTTTGAAGGCAACCGCCCTAGCACCTCAATTATGTTTGATAAACTCACACCGAACACCCTCGGTAAGTTGATTGCGCTTTATGAACACAAAATATTCGTACAAGGCTTTATTTGGAACATCAACAGCTACGATCAATGGGGCGTGGAATACGGCAAGCAAATTGCGCAAGAAATTCTGCCTTTATTAACCAGTGAAGATAAAATTAGTAGCTTTGACAGTTCTACCAATGGCTTAATCAATTACACCAAAGCGCATAAGTAAGCTAAATATGGCCTAATTGAGTTCAGTGCGATCACAAAAAAGCCTGGCGAATATATTGAGCTGGGCTTTTTTATGTATAAAATAAATATACGTTAGTTTTTTGAAAATTTAGAATTGATGAAACTTCAGGGAGCATTCATGATGACAGACTTTGCAAAATATCGCGTTAACGCCAAAAAATTCTCCCTTAAGGATCATCAACCTGACGACAAAAGCGCGCGTTCAGGCAGCAAAGAACAGGATGCCATCGAACTCACCAAACTGGCGACTGAAATCAACGCACTGCAAGACATATTAAATGCTGAAGGTAAACGTAAAGTATTGCTAGTATTACAAGGCATGGATGCCAGCGGAAAAGATGGTACGGTGCGCCATGTGTTCAGTGAATGTGACCCCCTTGGTATCCGTTTAGCCAGTTTCAAAGCCCCCAGTAGCGATGAACTTGCGCATGATTACTTATGGCGAGTTCACCAACAAGTACCTAAAGCGGGCGAACTGGTGATTTTTAACCGTAGTCATTATGAAGATGTGCTGATCGTGAAAGTACACAAATGGGTAGACGAAGCAGAATGCCTGCGTCGCTACGCCCAAATCAACGACTTTGAGCGCTTACTCACTGAAACAGGTACCACCATCATCAAATGTTTTTTGCATATTTCAAAAGAAGAACAAAAAACTCGCATGCAAGAACGCTTGAACGACCCAACTAAAACTTGGAAATTTAACCCTGGTGACTTAAAAGAACGCGCACTTTGGCCACAATACATGCAAGCCTATGAACAAGCATTAACGGCCACTTCAACGCAATGCGCCCCTTGGTACGTGATACCAGCGGACTCTAAAACTAACCGCAATCTGCTAATTTCCAGATTGTTGTTAGATGCGCTGAAAGGTCTTAAGTTAAAGTATCCACCTGTACCTGACGAATATCAATCCATTGTGATTGAGGACTAAACCTAACGAATTTTGTTGTCTGTTCCGTACCCTGAAAGCCCCGAGCAAAAAACGCTGCCCTGCAAGCCTTATAAATAAGGGCTTGCAGGGCAGCGTATAAGAAGTTTACATTTTAAGGTTGTAAAAACTTAACGTAATTTCACTTGCCCAGCTTCTATCATTTGCTTGGCCAAAGTTTCGCCAAAGCTGGCACTTGCGCTTGCGCCTACACGCTTAGCGATGCGACTAGCAAAATCTTCCTGGTAGGTAAAATCTTTGATTTCCTCCTGTTTGATGACTTCGCGCGCGACGTAATCAGCACTGCCAAGTGCATCAGCCAAACCGAGTTTAATGCTTTGCTCACCACTCCAAAATAAGCCGCTAAAGGTTTCTGGTGTTTCTTTTAGGCGAGCACCGCGTCCTTGGCGTACTACTGTTTTAAATTGCTCATGAATTTCGTTGAGCATGGCTTGCGCTAACGCCTGGTGTTTTGGGTTCAGTGGTGAGAAAGGGTCCAACATGGCTTTATTTTCGCCCGCAGTCATTAAACGGCGCTCAACACCAATTTTTTTCATCACTTCCGTAAAGCCGTAGCCATCCATCAGCACGCCGATTGAGCCAACGATGCTACCTTTATCTACGTAAATTTTATCGGCTGCCGCAGCGATGTAATAACCGCCAGATGCGCAAATATCTTCAACCACTGCATAAACGGGGATATCTTTGTGCAATGCTTTCTGCCTGCGAATTTCATCATTAATAATGCCCGCTTGCACTGGGCTGCCTCCTGGGCTGTTAATACGTAAAATAATGCCTTTGGTGCCCTTGTCGTCATAAGCATCATGCAGGCTGCTCATAAATGAATCGGCATTCACGTCACCGCCCGCCTCAATCACGCCTGACACCTCAATCAATGCAGTGTGCTTTCCAATACTACCTTTGCCGCCGTCAAACCAACCCAGCGCAAAAAATAAAATCGTAAAAAGATAAGCAAACATGAGTCCTTTAAAAAAAGTACTCCAGCGGCGTGCGGTTTTTTGCTCACTGAGTGCAGAGGTAGCGAGCTTTTCAATGGTGTCTCGTTGCCACTTGGTATCTTCTGGTTGCAAACCCAGTGGTTGCGAATTGCTAGCTTGATTCTCTTCGGACATATTTTGGCTTTCTAAAATTTATTTTATTGACGCTGTATTGATAATGACTTGCCCGTTAAGTTCAGTCACATCGATTGGTTTTAAGCTTTTACCTTTACACGGCCCCATCACGCAGAATCCATTATCTGGCCGATAATGCGCACCGTGCGTGGCACAAATAATATAATCTTTCTGTGCGGTAAAAAAATCGCCTTGGTTCCAGTCTAACTCTACTGGCACGTGCGCGCATTGATTCACATAAGCATAAGGCTTGCCATGATAGCGCACTACAAAACCTGTCGCAAACTCCCCTAGTGCGGGCAATTCAAAACGCAAGCCTTGTGCTTCATTGTGCAAATCTTCGCTATTAAAGATAATGATATTGCGAGCAATAGCCATTATGCGTGTTCCAGTAACCATGCACTTAAGCTAGCAAAGTCATTAAACTGCTGAATCGGATCAAGATGCAGCCACTGCTCGGCAGCCTGTGCCCCATAAGCGACGCCTACCGCACTCACACCTGCATTTTGCGCCATGTGTAAATCGTAACTGGTGTCACCAATCATCAAAGTGCGTTCAGGCAAAACGATTAAATGATCCATCAATTCATCTAGCATTTGCGGATGCGGTTTCGAGAAACACTCATCGACCGTGCGCGTCGCATGAAAATAATTACCTAAGCCGCTATGCGCTAACGCCAAATTCAATCCACGACGACCTTTACCTGTGGCCACTGCCTGCTTAAAGCCTAGTCTGCTGAGCGTCATAATCGTTTCGGCTGCGCCTGTAAATAATGGAATTTCACTCTCCCCTGCATAATAATTCGCCGTGTATTGGCTGGCAAGGGCTTGTGCTTGCTCTGCAGGAATATCCCCATATAACGATTGAATAGATTCGCGCAACCCCAACCCAATAATATTACTGGCCGTTTGTGGCGAGACCGCGGGCAGACCGACCTGCTCGGCTGCTTTTAGAATTGCATGAGTAATCATGCCAGTGGAATCAGCGAGCGTGCCGTCCCAATCCCATACGATTAAATCAAACTGCTTAGGCATACTTTATGATGACACTTTCTTAATGATTAGCTTTACTAAAATTTGATATGAATGGCTGTTATTGATGTTAAAAATTAGTGATTAATACGTCCGAACAAAAATTGCTGTCCTGTGAGCCTTATAAATAAAGGCTCCCAGAGCAGCACTCTGAAAGATGGGTGCAATTGACTATTTTAGCAATTATTTTCCATGTCTAAATAATCATGGTTGTAATGACGCTAACTTCAGTAAAAATTGATTCAATTCAGCGGGTAATGGCGCCAATAATTCTAACTTATCTTGCGTTAACGGATGGCGAATTTTCGTCACTGATGAATGTAAAAACATGCGTTTTAAGCCATGTTTTTGTAAGGTTTTGTTTGCTGCAAAATCACCATATTTATCATCCCCTACAATCTGAAAACCTAAATGCGCCAACTGCACACGTAGCTGATGCGTGCGCCCTGTGACGAGTTGCGCCTCCAGCAGGCTAAATTTACCTAAACTTGGATGGCTATAATTTTTCAGTAATTTAAACAAAGTTTCTGAAGATTGGCGCTCATTATATTTGTCTTTTGAAATATCTGTCACCACATTCACACGACGCTCGCCATTGGGCAACAGGTATTTTTGCAAATCTAACACTACACGTTTTTTGGCTTCGGTCCACTCGCCCTGCACCAGCATTAAGTAACGTTTGTCCGTTTGGTTATGACGAATCGCTTCATGTAACGCCACCAGCGCACTACGTTTTTTAGCGAGCATCAACACGCCAGAAGTTTCGCGGTCTAAGCGATGCACCAACTCCAAAAATTTGGCTTTAGGGCGTTCTAAGCGCATCTGCTCAATCACGCCACGGCTCACACCGCTGCCGCCATGCACGGCAAAACCTGCGGGTTTATCAATCACCAACATCGCATCGTCTTCAAAAATAATTGTACCTTCAAACTTTGAAATGGCAGGCGCAGCTTGTTCAGGCTTATCCATTACTGTCGATTTCGTCGGCGGAATGCGCACCACATCACCTAAACTTAAACGAAAATCCGCATCAATGCGTTTTTTATTCACCCGTACTTCACCGCTGCGCAAAATGCGATACACATGGCTTTTGGGTACGCCTTTTAGCGTTTTAGTCAGGTAATTATCCACGCGTTGACCCTCGCTGGCTTCATCTACCGTTAAAAATGCAGCCGCCAATTCACTGACTTTAGAAGGTATGTTCGGTTGATTTTGTGATGTTTGTTTGTTCATGCGTAGCTTTTATGATTGATGTAGCTTATACTTTGCGTATTCTATTGAGTTTAATAATTAAATGCTTGATAAGAATACACTTATAACCCTGCAAATGCCCGCATAAATGTGGTGATTTGTCATTTATAAAGTCGTTACAAATACTTGGTTAACGCCGCTCGCCATTAAAGTAGCAGCAAAAAAATTAACGCTCAAGCCGCCGCAGACAAACAAACACAAAGCGCGACTTAAGGGAAAAGTAAAATTTAGCTTGATGCACTTTAGTTGTTTAACACAAAATTGTTAACACAAAATTGGCACTACCCTAAGTTTAGGATTTACTAAAGAATAGAATTTTAACTGAATTTAAGTCGCAGCGATTAAGTTTCAACTCAAAGTTAGCTGACTTAAATTCAGTCATTTAGTTTACTTTAACGACCAATCACCTTGTTTCTCCTGATGTTCAGCAGGAACAAATAAATAACAGTGCTAGCGCTACTCAGTTCGCATGACTGGCTTAAACTAGTTGTTTGGCTTAATTGGCCAATGATTGATAAAACGCGGTTATCCGCCACACACCGTTAAAGTACACATTTACGTGCATTTGTTTAAATATTTAATTTATTTAATAGCGCGCCTTTAGTACTCCAGCCAGCAAGCTGGCACTCCCCTTAAAACGCCTTGTCTTTCAATACGTTAACGTGTTGATTCTGCCTGCCCCGTCTTGCGCAGGAGCACACAATGAAACGTATGTTATTTAACGCAACGCAATCTGAAGAGTTACGCGTTGCGATCGTAGATGGGCAAAAACTCATCGATTTAGATATTGAACACGCTGGGAAAGAACAGCGCAAAAGTAATATTTATAAAGGGGTCATCACCCGAATTGAGCCTTCGTTAGAAGCCGCTTTTGTCGACTACGGACAAGATCGTCACGGCTTTTTGCCATTCAAAGAAGTCTCACGCAGCTACTTTAAAGAAGGTGCAGATGGTAAATCTCGCATTCAGGATGCCTTAAAAGAAGGCCAAGAACTCATCGTGCAAGTCGATAAAGACGAGCGCGGTAACAAAGGCGCAGCGCTCACCACTTTCATCTCACTCGCTGGGCGCTATTTGGTATTAATGCCAAACAACCCGCGTGGCGGCGGTGTGTCACGCCGTATTGAAGGTGAAGACCGTGATGAACTGCGTGATGTTTTAGCCCAACTTGAAGTGCCAAAAGGCATGAGCATTATCGCGCGTACTGCGGGGATTGGTCGTAATGCCGAAGAATTGCAATGGGACTTAAACTACCTCACCCAATTATGGGCCGCGATTGATGGCGCATCCGCCATGCAGGCTGGCGCTTATTTAATTTATCAAGAAGGCAGCTTAGTGATTCGTGCGATTCGCGATTACTTCAGTGCTGACATTGGCGAAATTTTAATCGACACGCCAGATATTCACGAGCAAGCTTTGCAGTTTATGAGCCATGTGATGCCTGGCAATGTATCGCGTGTAAAGTTATACCAAGATGAAATTCCACTGTTCACGCGCTTTCAAATTGAACATCAAATCGAATCTGCATTTTCGCGTGAAGTGCGCTTGCCTTCTGGCGGCGCCATTGTGATTGACCATACCGAGGCACTGGTATCGGTCGATGTGAACTCAGGCCGTGCAACCCGCGGTAGCGATATTGAACACACTGCGTTTAACACCAACATTGAAGCCGCCGAAGAAGTCGCGCGTCAATTACGTTTACGTGACTTAGGTGGTTTAGTGGTGATTGACTTTATCGATATGGAAAGCCAACGTAACCAGCGTGAAGTTGAAAATGCTTTACGTGATGCATTACACGCAGACCGTGCACGTGTACAAACGGGCAAGATTTCACGCTTTGGTTTACTCGAATTATCACGCCAGCGTTTACGCCCAAGTTTGGGTGAGACTAACCATATTCCTTGCCCACGTTGTAGTGGCACTGGTCATATTCGTGGGATTGAATCTACTGCCTTGCACATTTTGCGGATTACGCAAGAAGATGCCATGAAAGAAAACAGTGCGATTATTCAAGTGCAGTTGCCTGTTGAAGTGGCGACTTTTCTGCTGAATGAAAAACGTGCTGATATTCATGCCATTGAACAACGCATGGGCGTAGAAGTAGTACTGATTCCTAATATTCATCTTGAAACTCCTAACTACAATATTACCCGCGTTAAACATGATGATGTGACTGAAGAAACTAATCGCGCGAGTTACAAACTAGTAGAGTTGCCGACAGAAACCACCTATATTCAAAGTGCTGAAGAAGTTGCAAAAGCGGTCAGACCCGTGGCGGCGGTCAAAGGCATTACACCAGCCGCGCCCGCACCGATAGTGGCTGAAAAAACAATTGAAGTGGCAGTTGCGCCAAAATTGTCGCTCATGGCAAGAATTAAAAAGTTCTTTGGTGCGCCTGTGGAAAACGAGCAACTGCAATCCCAAGAAACTAAGAAAGCGGCAGAAACCCGCCAAGAAAGTAACCGTAATAATCGTAACCGCAACCGCAATCGAAATGAGCGCAATCGTGGTGAGCGTGGTGAAAAACCAAATACTCAAGAAGCACAAAACCGCCCGGCTGAAGCTAAGGCGAATGAGCCGCGTCAGCAAAAACCACAGCAACCGCGACACGAAGCGCAACGCAACGAGCCTCAACGCAATAACAGTCAACCGGCAAACGCAGCACCAGTGATTTCTGAAGCGGCCTCAATTGAAACTGGTGTAGCTCAAACAACCGAGCGCTCAAGCCGTCGAAACCGTAATAATCGTCGCGGTCGTCGTGACCGTGATGAATCTACGCCGCGTCCATTCGTGCCGAATGAAGAACTCAACACGACCCAACCTTCTGAAGCGGTAACAATGCCTCCAGCTGAAGTACTAGCGGCTCCGGTGAAACCAATTGCAGAAAATGCAGTTGAAACCGCTACTAGCGAAAAGCCTAGCCATAAAGCTCCTAAACAAGCTAAAGAGGTAAATGCACCACATGCCAATATTGCTGAGGCGATTAAAGCTAAACGGAAAATGGCTAAAACCGCAGAAACAAGTGAAGCCGTTCCTGTTGAAACTAACGCAAACGAAGCCGTTGCTACTGGGACTGTTGTTGCAGAAACTAATAGTGAAGCCAAGCCGACAAAAGTTGGTAACAAACGTCCTTCCCGCACCAGCAAATCAGAGACAGACAAATCAAATGCAAGTAAAATAAAGACTGAAGCAAAACCAGTTGATTTGGCGGCCTCTGGTTTACAATTGGTAGAAACAAAGGCAGATGCACCCAAAGTTACACCTGTTGAAGAGACGAAACCAAAAGCACCACGCAAAGCGGCTAACTGGCAGAAAAAAGCTGAAGCTACCGAGGCGGATGCACCTTTAGTGATGGTAGAAACTCAAAATAAGTAGTTTAATTTAAGTGTTTTATCACATAAAAGCCCTGAATTTCAGGGCTTTTTTAATTGATTGATCTCGATTTAATATCTCAACTCCGCCATCCAAGTGCGTACATCTAACTTCAATCATCTGTAAATGCTATTGGCAAAAATTAATTGATTTCTACATATTTTAAGCATCTTCCATGACGCTGCCCTGCAACCCCTGTAAATAAAGGCTTGCAGGGCAGTGATTTTCTCTCGAGGGTATTTTGAGCTATTTTGGCAGTTTACTTAGGCGTCTTTAAAGACCGATGCAGTTTGTATTATAAGAATTTGCCTTATCGTAAACAGCAATCGTTTTTACAATGAAATCCTTAGCAAATTAAAGCCTCTTAAAAGGGGAATTAAAATACACAGTACGGCTTTGAATGACTGGAATATATATTTAGTTAAAAGAGCGATATTAGGCATTTTTTAAAAGAAAATATGGGAAATTAGCCTCTAATTCGTTTTCGTTTGCCCTGCTTCAGCGTTAAATTTAACGTAAAAGAGGGACTGCCCTTCATCCTCTAGCAAAGCTAACAACTGGCTAATAGTCACTTCACTGGCAAAAAATTCTAACACAATAGGCAACTCTCCAGCCAGTTCATAAAAATGCTGTTCGTGCAAACGTCCATGGCGACCAAAGCTTGCCATGGCACGTACAGCTGAGCCACCTGAGATGCCGATTTCCTCAGCTTGCTTCAGAATCCACTCATATAATAAATCGCCATGCAGGCGTAATTGCTCTGGTACAAATAATTTTAAATAAATGCCTGATGTCATGTTAAGTGTCATATTAGCCTCGTTATCTCAACCTCGTATCATCTGTACAGTTAGAATTCCCAATCCTGTCATCGCCAGCGAACCTAACACATGCAGCAAAATATGTGTCGCCGCCCAGCCATATTGACCACGTGAGAGTAAAGTCACGGCTTCTGCAGAAAAAGTAGAAAATGTCGTTAAACCACCTAACAAACCCGTCATCACAAAAAGCCGAAGTTCGGGAGAAAAAGTTGAGGTCATCGAAAATAAGCCCATGAACAAACCCATGAAATAACCGCCAATTAGGTTGGCTGCCAGCGTACCCAGCGGTAGTGCGGGTAAAGTTGCATTCAACATCAAACCTAAACCCCAACGCATCCACGCGCCCATCGCAGCACCTACCCCTACTGCTAAAAACCCGTTAAATCCCATGTTTACCCCTAAAATCATTACTAGTGTCAATCGTTTATACAATATAATAATGCATCCATGTGATTTTATAGAAAGTATATTTTGCGCGTTCTATTTGCCACCTCCGAAGTATTTCCACTCATTAAAACTGGGGGCTTGGCTGATGTCAGCGGCTCGCTACCCTCAGCACTGCAGCATTTAGGGGTGGATATTCGCATTCTAGTGCCCGGTTACCCTGCGGTATTGAATCAGCTTGACGACCTTCAGCACATTGCAGATATCCATCATTTACCAGTCATTGAGCAAGCTGAGCTGCTGATAGGGTCGATTAAAGAAACGCATGTAAAAGTCATGGTCATTAAATCGGTCAGCCTGTATGAACGCGCTGGCGGGCCTTATGCTGATGCAAACGGGTTGGAATGGTTAGATAATCCTGTGCGCTTTGGCATATTGTCAAGAGTGGCGGCCATGTTAAGTGGCGCTCAGTCACCTATTGCAGACTGGCGACCTGACATAGTACATTGCAATGACTGGCAAACGGGTTTGGCTCCGGCCTATATGAAACTGGTCGAAAATACGCAGGCAAAATCTATTATCAGCTTGCACAATATGGCCTTTCAAGGCTGCTACGCGCCAAGCTGGCTACCGACTCTAGCTTTACCGAGTACGCACTTTACCTTAGAAGGCTTTGAATACCATGGTCAGCTTTCATTTCTGAAAGCGGGTATTTTTTACGCCGACACCATCACTACCGTCAGCCCCAGTTATGCAAAAGAGATACAAACCCCTGCTTTTGGGTTTGGTTTAGAAGGCCTGTTAAGTAAACGTGGAGATGAAATTAAAGGGATTTTGAACGGCATCGAAACCAAAGAATGGGACCCAAAAACGGATCCACACCTGATTAAGCACTACAGCGCCACGCAATTAGCGGGCAAAAAACAAGTTAAAGCGGCGTTACAAGAAAAATTAGGGCTCCATATTGATGCAAATGCACCATTATTAGGCGTTGTCAGCCGCCTGACGCATCAAAAAGGCTTAGATATGCTTGTGCCTATCATACAAGACTTATTAGAAGCTGGCTGCCAATTGGCATTACTGGGTGGTGGTGAAAGCGCGCTAGAAATTGCATTTCGGCATTTAGCAATCAGCAATTTGGGTAGCGTAAGCGTCAACATTGGCTACAACGAAGCACTTTCACATCAAATCATGGCGGGATGCGATATGTTCATCATGCCATCCCGCTTTGAACCTTGCGGGCTCAACCAACTATATGGGCTTGCATATGGCACGCCGCCGATTGTTAACGCCACTGGCGGACTTGCCGACTCAGTCATAGACACCAATATCATCACGTTTAAAAACAAAACTGCGAATGGTTTTGTAATGAGCGAACCTAGCCCTGCAAGCCTGCTGCACTGTATTAAACAAGCGCTCAATGTATTTAAAAATGATGCGGAGGCATGGCGCCAAATTCAAAAAAATGGCATGTCGCAAAACTTAAGTTGGGATAAAAGTGCGCTAGAATATTTAGCAGAATACAAAAAACTAGTGCCGTAAAAAACAAAGAAAAGGAGAGAAGTTAAGTTGGCACGGTAAATGCTTAATAAATATTAAGCTTCTCCAAAGCCGATTTCTCCTCCCTCTTGGGCGTCTTGTTAGACGCCCTCTTTTTTACTTATTTACTTAATACTGGTCAACATTACTTTACAATAAAGTGTTCACGGTAATATTTTAACTCGTCGATAGACTCGTAAATATCCGCCAATGCCTCATGTTTGCTCGCTTTCTTGAAACCTGCATAAATTTCAGGCTTCCAGCGTCTCGCTAACTCTTTAAAAACGCTGACATCCAAGTTCCGATAGTGAAAGTAACTTTCTAAATCTGGCATATAACGTGCCATAAATCGTCGATCTTGGCAGATTGAGTTGCCGCACATAGGCGATTTATTGGCTGGCACATATTGTTTTAAAAACGCAATCATTTGTAGAGTCGCTTCGGCCTCATTTAAAGTAGAAGCTTTCACTTTTTCAATTAAGCCGGAGCGCCCATGCGCGCCTTTGTTCCAAGCATCCATGCCATCTAAAACCGCATCAGTTTGATGGATGACTAGCACAGGCGACTCGCCCAGCACGTTTAAATCAGCATCGGTCACCACTACCGCAAGCTCTAAAATACGGTCCGAATCTGGCAATAGGCCGCTCATTTCCATATCCAGCCAAATTAAATTATTCTGATTACTGCCTATATTAGATTCTGCCATCATGATTTCCATTAAAATATCGATAATTAAGCGTGATTTAAAATTTGGCGCGAACTAAACTCAAAATTATGCTTCACAATAGCGTTATATTAACCGAACTGAATGAATTATGCCCACAACGCTTACTGTTACTTTTATCAGCTTACTTTTTGTGACGACTTTGGCTCGCATCTGGCTTGGCCGCAGGCACTTTTCTTACGTGCAAAAACATCGCAACCAAGTTCCTGCCGCTTTTAGCAGCAACATCACTTTAGATGCGCACCAAAAAGCCGCTGATTACACGGCAGCCAAAACCAAGTTAGCGATGGTTGAAGTCGTGGTGCAAGCGGTGCTGCTAATCTGGTTGACGCTGGGTGGTGGCTTACAATGGATAGATGATAGCTGGCGTCATCTATTGCCCAGCCAAGAAATCATTCGTGGCGCTTTAGTCATCTGCAGCGCAATGATTATCAGCAGCTTGATTGACTTACCCTTTGAATACTACAAAACCTTTGTGACCGATGAAAAGTTTGGCTTCAATAAAATGACACCCGCAATGTTCTTGAGTGACCTCATTAAGCATACGATGTTGGGTTTAGCACTTGGCGCGCCAATTTTATTCGCAGCACTATGGCTCATGCAAAGCGCGGGGCAATATTGGTGGTTTTATTTATGGCTGGTGTGGAGTGTCTTTAATCTCGTCATGTTAGCGGTTTATCCGACATATATTGCGCCATTGTTCAACAAATTTTCACCGCTTAAAGACGAAAACTTAAAACAACGCATCGAAGCATTACTGACTAAATGCGGCTTTCAGTCACAAGGCTTATTTGTGATGGACGGTTCTTCGCGCAGTAGCCATGGTAATGCTTATTTCACGGGCTTTGGTGCATCAAAACGCGTGGTATTTTTTGACACTTTGCTTGAACGATTAAACGCGGATGAAATTGAATCCGTGCTCGCGCACGAACTCGGTCACTTTAAACATCACCATGTGATTAAACGTATTGCATTGATGTTTTTAATGAGTTTTTTAGGCTTAGCTTTGCTGGGGTGGCTTATCAATCAGCCCTGGTTTTATACAAGCTTCGGCGTCACGCACGCTAGCAACTATATGGCGCTCATGCTATTTCTGTTGGTCTCGCCTGTATTTTTGTTTTTGTTACGCCCTATCATGGCAAGCTATTCACGCAAAAACGAATTTGAAGCGGATAGTTACGCCGCCACACACGCCAGCGCGAAAAACTTGGTTGAAGCACTAGTAAAACTCTATAGAGATAACGCTTCTACACTTACGCCAGACCCGTTACATTCTGCCTTTTATGACTCACATCCACCCGCAAGTATTCGGATTTCTAAATTAGAGGCGTATACTAGTTAATCAGACTATCTTTGTTGGCGTCAGTCTGTGAGCCTTGTAAATAAAGGCTCACAAGGCAGCGATTTTTGCTCGGTAGCAATTTAAGTACTTTTTTGAATTTTTTTGGCTGATTTTCAAACCGATATGAATACGGGAATTTATTGAGCCCATTAGGAGAATTTTCCATGAAGTCGCTATTATTAAAATCATCTCTAACAGTAAGCTTACTAGTCATCGGCCAAATTGCGGTAGCAGAGCCATTTGCCAACGCTGATGCGAAAGCGGGAGAAGCACTGGTCACAAAAAACTGCGTAAGTTGTCATGCGGAAAGTTTTGGCGGTGATGGCTCAAAGATTTACACACGAGAATCTAGAAAAGTAAAATCCTCAAAAGGCCTGACGGCACAAGTACGCAATTGCAACACCATGCTGGGCTTAAAATGGTTTGAAGACGAAGAAGCGAACGTCGCCAAATACCTCAACAATACTTACTATCATTTTGCTGAATAATTTGCAGGCTAATACCACTTCAAGCAATCCAACTGCTAGCTTCATAGGACCTTTACAAGGCACTATTGTTTCCGCCTATGGTAAACGCTTTCAGGTCGAGTTGCCCGATAACAGACGCATTAGTTGCGTCACGCGTGCTAAAAGAACCGATTTAACTTGTGGTGACATCGTCACCATCAAACTCACCGATAAACATGAAGGCGTAGTGGAAACCACCCTGCCTCGCAAAACCTTGCTGTTTCGCAGCAACGCTTTTAAAAGCAAAATGTTGGCAGCCAATGTGACACAAATTGTCATCGTACTCGCTACGCAACCTAGTTTTTATGAAGGTTTGTTGAATCGCTGTTTGATTGCTGCCGAAGCCGCCAATATTAAACCACTCATTGTGCTGAATAAGTGCGATTTACCTGACAATGACCAGGCAAAACAAAAATTAGCGTTATATACCTCGCTTGGCTACCAAGTGCTGAACCTATCTGCCAAACAGGATATTTCTGCGCTCAAACCCTATTTACTAAATGAAACCAGCATTTTAGTGGGGCAATCCGGCATGGGGAAATCAACCATGATTAATGCCCTGCTACCCAATGAAAGCATACGCACACAGGAAGTCAGCCATGTTTTGGATAGCGGCAAACATACTACCACCGCCACACATTTATATCACTTAGATGAAAACAGCCAACTGATAGATTCACCCGGTTTGCAGGAGTTTGGCTTACATCATTTAAGCACAGGTGAATTAGAACATGCGTTTATTGAGTTCAGACCATTTTTAGGAAAATGTCGGTTTAACAATTGCAAGCACCTGCAAGAACCCGATTGCGCCATTAAAACTGCGATGCTTACACATCAAATAAGCCCTGAAAGATTAGCAATGTATCAAATGTTGCGCACAGAGTTATCTGTATAAAATTTTGGCATGACTTTTGCTGCTGTTATGTGCATTACAATAAACCCTCTTGGTTTTAAAGCTGTCAATGCAAGCAAATAATTGTAATTCCATGTTATAAAACTGGTGAATATTACAATATAATTTTGATGTAACAGATTAAGCGATAAATATTTTTTTTGAATAATGTCAAAATGTTATGAGCGCAAGTAAAAGGCTTAAGTTAAATGAGTGATATCCGTCGTCAAGAAACCCCTGTTTCACAATTAGAAATCGGCATGTTTGTCACCGCCTTAGACAGGCCGTGGCTGGGCACGCCCTTCATGCTTGAAGGTTTGCTGCTTGAAGAGCAAGAGCAAATCGCCATGATGGCGAACCTTTGCAAGGTCGTTTACGTTGATCGAACCGTTTCTATCGGCAAACACTTTATTGCGCCTCCTAAAGAGCAAGTAGGCATTAAGCGTGACGGCGTAATCACCCACGCGATGAGCAGTGCAAATGCGAAAGCTGGTACTCAATCCACTAAATTAGCGAAGCGTAGTTCTGGAAATCAGAAATTTACTTTTTTTAATGTCATGAAAGAAATCCAGGCAGCCAACCAAGCCGCGCTATCGAATTTATCGAACGCGCATTCAGAAGGCAAAAGAACCACTGATAACATTTTACTGAATGTACAAAACATCAATAATCAGGTGCATACCGCTGGTTTAGACTCAGATGACATTGAAGAAGACACTTCACTCGTCTCCAAAATCAAAGGAGACTTTTCGAACTTTATTGGCGGGCTCGCAAGTTGGGGTAGCAAAGAAAAGAAACTGAAATCTACATCCGATAAAGCCTCATTCAAAGAAGCGGAAGAAGTCAACAGCCTTGACCAAATCACGATTTTTGAAGAGACATCGCTCGTTGAAGATGAAATTGCAGAAATCTACCCGACTTATGATAAATCGCAAATTGCCACACGTGAAATTTTCGAAGCCATCGCCTCAGGACAAAAAATTGATTTAACCAATGTCAATGAAGCCTTAGATGGCATGGTCGATAGTATTGAGCGCAACCCCGATGCGCTCATGTGGTTAGTCAAGCTCAAACAAACTGACGATTATGCTTACAATCACGCGCTTAACGTTTCTATCACGCTCATGGCCTTTGCCAGCTTTATGTCATTACCCAAAACGCAGATTAAAAACTTAGGCATGGCAGGTTTGCTACAGGATATTGGTAAAGGCAAATTACCACCGCAACTTTTACACAAAGAAGGCAAAATATCGAGCGCGGAGTTTTCCATACTCAAAAAACATGTGGATTACGCCATTGCGATATTAAGGGAAACGGAAGACATTCCTGAAAGCGTCATAAACGTCATTGCTGAACATCATGAGCGTTTTGATGGCAGTGGTTATCCCAACGAGCTCTCAGGCACACAAATTAATATGAGCGGTCAAATGGCGGGTTTAATTGATACTTATTGCGCGATTACCACGAATAAAGTCTATGCCAAAGGCGTTTACAACCAAGTGGCCTTAGAGAAGATCCATAAGCTCCGTGATACCAAGTTTAATTCGGCTTTAGTGAATCAACTAGTGCAATTTTTAGGCATGTATCCCGTCAGTTCGCTGGTTGAGCTCAATTCTGGCGAAGTTGGGGTGGTGATTCAGCAAAACAGCGTACGTCGTTTATTACCAAGGGTGATGATATTACTAAACCCAGATAAATCAAAAAATGAATTCCCTGCTACTATTAACTTAATCACTTCGCCACTCAACCCCAGTGGTGAACCTTACAAAATCGTCAAAGGTCTACCTGCAGATAGTTATGGATTAAACCCTAGTAACTATTATGGTTAGCACTCATCACCCATCATTAATGCAAACGGGGCAGTCAGGATCTGCATCGTTAGCAGAAGACTTTTCAACCACCTTTTCGCCCAGCACATTGATGCAACTTTCAACCGATTGTCACGCTGCCTTCAATAGCAAACCCATTAGAACGCTGTGTCAGTGCCGAACTGCTATTGCGCTGGCGAAGTGAGCAATGGCCTTCAGTATCGCCAGCCAGATTGATTGACACCATCTATAAAAAAGGTTTTGGTAAAGTATTTATACGCTGGCTCATCAATAGCGCTTGTCGTCATTGTGCTGAACTGATGTCGGAACATCAGCTCAACATGTTGCTGACCATTAACTTATGTAGTACAGATTTACTCGATGAAGATTTGCCAGAATTACTGACCCAATCCATCGCACTTTGGAACATTCCGGCTGAAAATTTAGTCATTGAAATTACTGAAACGGATTTGCTAGCGTATGAAGAAAAAGTCGCTCAAGTCTTAGACGAAATTGTGTCGTTAGGCTGTAAGCTGGCCTTAGATGATTTTGGTACCGGCTATTCTTCGATGGCGCGTCTGCGCAATATGCCGATTCATTTAGTGAAAATCGACCAGTCTTTTGTGCGGCATATCGCCGACTCAACCGAAGATAGAGAGATTGTAACGTCCATTCTCAAGCTAGCGCACAGCCTGGGTAAAGAAGTGGTGGCGGAAGGCGTGGAAGACGCGGCATGTCTACAGTTACTCAGAATGATGAAATGTGACAAAATTCAAGGTTATTTCTACTCTAAACCCTTGGCTTTTGAAGAGTTCACGAAGTGGCTTAATACTTTTGAGCTGTCTCATCAAAAATAAGCAAAGCTATCATGGAAAAAAATTAGCCTAAGTCAACACAAAGTTTTTATCAGCATTTCGTTGTCCGCGTATAATTGCGATTCATTCTAAGTGTGATTCACGCAAACTCATGCAAATTACCACCCGCCTTGAATTTGATGCTGGGCATCGCATCCCCTGCCATAAAAGCCAATGCAAAAACCTGCATGGACATCGCTACGCGATTGAAATCACGCTGTCTGGCGATATTATTAAAAACGAAAAAGCGTCAGAAAACGGCATGGTGATGGATTTTTCAGACGTGAAAGCCATTGCTAAATCTGCCGTGGTCGATGTCTGGGACCATGCTTTTTTGGTCTATCAGCATGATACGGAAGTACTTAATTTCTTGAACTCGCTTGCCAGTCATAAAACCGTGATATTTCCAACCGTGCCCACTGCTGAGAACATGGCTGCCGAAGCATTTAGAATCCTTAAAAGTAAAT
>JBARQL010000029.1:0-1659 GCA_049643685.1 Methylotenera sp. | reverse complement strand
TTTATGTGCAGCTGTACGCAAGGCTAACGTTAAGCCTGCAAGACCGCTGCCGATAATCAGTACATCAAATTCTTGCATAGTTAACTTTAATCACAGTTAGGAACTATTGAGAGTTTATCGCTGTCTTCATAAAAGGCAATAGAAATAGCTAAATAAACGCGGTTCAGGGTTTTCATTGAAGTTTGTATGATTGTTGAGAGGAAACATCATGATGCAATTTGGTAAAATACTAGAATTAACACAACTAAATTTAGTGCAGCCCGCTGTGCAAGGTTATACTTGCGCTAATAAAATCAGTGATAATAACGTTACTGAAAATAGAAAAAATAACGTTGCCACACATTTGTATGAAAAACAAACAACAGAATTCACAGGAAATCTAAGCGTAGTGGCTGTTCATCCGACCTCCGGTAACCGTGAAATTGACTATGAACTGGTGCTACGCGCTCAGCGCGGTGATAAGCGTGCCTTTGGCATGCTGGTGGATAAATACCAGCGTAAATTGGCCCGCCTGCTTTCGCGGATGGTGCGCGATCAATCTGAAATTGAAGATATCGTGCAAGAATCCTTTATTAAAGCCTATCGCGCATTGCCCAATTTTCGTGGTGATAGTGCGTTCTACACTTGGTTGTATCGCATTGGCATCAACACCGCAAAAAATTATTTAGTGTCGATGGGACGCAGGCCAACAGTCAGCACTGGCATTGAAATCGAAGATGCGGAAAATTTTGAAGATGGTGATGAGTTGCGTACCACCGATACGCCCGAATCTGCCATGGCGACCAAGCAAATTGCGCAAACGGTGAATGATACTGTAGCCAGCCTGCCTGAAGAATTACGTACAGCAATTACGCTACGTGAAATCGAAGGGCTAAGTTATGAAGAGATAGCCACTATTATGGGCTGCCCAATCGGCACGGTGCGCTCGCGTATTTTTAGGGCGCGCGAGACGATTTCATTGAAATTAAAACCGTTATTAGATACGCCTGATAACAAAAGATGGTAGCCCTGGTTGTGATCATGAGCGTTAAATTAAACAAAAATAGCATACAGCATTTAGGGGTAATAAAATGAACGAACAATTGTCAGCACTGATTGATGATGAGATGGCCATCGAGGATGCTGAGCACTTAATGGTTGCTTTGCAAAATAACGCTACAGCAGGGCAGGCGTGGGTGCATTATCATTTCATAGGTGATGCCATGCGTGGATCAACCGCGCTCAGTAAGAATTTTAAGCAGGATTTGATGCAAAAAATTGAGCTGGAGCCTACGGTGCTTTCGCCAAATGCGGCATTAAAACATCAAGAAAAAGGGGCATCGCAACCTATTGAAGCTAGCCCTGTAGAAGTGAATGCGGTAGATAAAAGTAGAAAAATGCCAGCCTATTGGTCCATTGCGGCGTCTTTTTCAGCAGTCATGGTGGTAGGTTGGATGATGTTGCAAACGCAAACAATGCATCAGGATGCATCTATGCAAGTGGCTCAAGCAGATAATAAACAAGTTTTAGCAGTTTCTGTACCTACAGAAATTCCTGAAATTCCTACAGAATACTTGGCGGCACATCAAGCTTCTGCGCCTACAGTAAGCTCATACTATATTCAAGCTGCAAGCTACTCAGAGTGAAGCCTTTAGTCGGTGTGAACCTAATAGTCAGAGT
>JBARQL010000028.1:0-7585 GCA_049643685.1 Methylotenera sp. | reverse complement strand
GACTAGATCCCGATAGACGTGCCAACTTGCGTGCCCAACTACTGGCATGGCCACAATTAAACCAAGAAAACTCGTCGCAAAACCAAAGCCGATAATCACTGTGATGCATAATGCCCAGAGTAGCATCGGAACAGGGTTGCGGCCACAGGCAAGAAGACTAGCCATGGCCGCCGTGGCCGCACTGGTCTTGCGATCCATCATCAATGGCATGGCGATAACACTGATGGCAAAAATGGAGGTCGCAAATAGCCCACCTACGGCAAAATAGATGAGTGTGAAGATGGGTTGTTTGAACGTGATTACATTGAGTGCGACATCAGTAAAGGTTGGCAATCCACCATCAAAAAAGTAAGCAAAAATAACGAGTGATGCACGCGTCCAGATCAGCAGAACAAGGACTAATAAGCCAGCGAACAGACCAATGTTGGTAAGGTTGGGGCGCCAGGCGGTGAGGCTAGGGACAAATTTCGGTGCTTCGCCGAGTTCCATGCGCCGGCTCAAGTCGTAAAGCCCCATCGCCAGAAAAGGGCCGAGCAGGAGAAACCCCGTAGTTAGCCCCGCCAAAAGCCAATAGTTATCGGCAAAAACTGCATGTATTAACAAGCCAGTGGCAGCAAAAACCACACCATAGAACAGGCTGGCCCAGCCGCCGCGATGCGTGTCTGTCACGCCGGCGTGAAGCCAGTCGAAGATTGCGCTGGCCTTAATTCTACGTAATACCTGAAAGCTGGAAGGGCTTTCAGTGACTGGTATACCGTTTTTGCTCATGGGTTTAACCCTTCATAAGTTTTAATTGCTCATCGTTTCCGTCTATGGTTTCATCAAGGCTGCACGTCCTCGCGTTGAGTGATGCAGAGTGTCCATAAAAGCTGATTACGTAAGCGCAGCAAAAATATTATCACGAATCACATTCATATCACCCAAGCCATTCACAAACACATGTTTAGGTGCGCCAGCTGTGCCGCTGTTTGCCCAATCAACGTAGTATTTTACCAATGGTTTTGTTTGGCTGTGGTACACATCCAGGCGCGTCTTCACGGTTTCTGCGGCATCATCTGGGCGTTGCACCAAGTCTTCGCCAGTGACATCGTCTTTGCCAGCCACTTTTGGCGGGTTGAATTTAACGTGGTAAGTTCGGCCGCTGGCTGGGTGGCTGCGGCGACCGCTCATACGCTCAATAATCGCTTCATCTGGTACGTCAATTTCTACTACATAATCAATGCCTACGCCGGCAGCTTTCATGGCATCGGCTTGAGGGATAGTGCGTGGAAAGCCGTCAAATAAAAAGCCGTTGGCGCAATCGGCCTCTTTAATGCGTTCGCTCACCAGGCCAATAATCACGGCATCTGGCACTAAGCCGCCGCTGTCCATAAAGCTTTTAGCTTCTAAACCCAACGGCGTGCCGGCTTTCACCGCGGCGCGTAGCATATCGCCCGTGGAAATTTGCGGAATATTGAACTTTTCTTTAATGAATGTGGCTTGTGTGCCTTTGCCTGCGCCTGGGGCACCTAGAAGAATGATCCGCATATGAATTCCTAACAATAGTTGATTTGAGTTTATTTTAACGATAATTATAGCAGAAGACGCTGACACAATTTCTGCAAAAAAATGGCTGTTAATGCCTAGAGATTTTTGCTAAAAAATGAGGTTTTTTTGCATGTCTTTGTAGGGATGCTCTGTAAGGCTTTATTTACAAGGCTCGCAGGGCAGTGATTTTTTGCCGTATGAATAATGAGCTTTAGCCCATATATTCTACGGGCATGACCCTTGCGGTTACTCGGATGTTTTTTGCGCGTGAAAATGAAGCGTGCTTAGCTCAAATAATTTGCGATGCTGACGAAATCAGCGACAGTTAAATTTTCTGCGCGAAATTGTGAGTTGATATTCAGTGCAGTAAACCCTTCGTCATTCAATAAGTCTTTGAGGGTATTGCGCAAGGTTTTGCGGCGTTGCCCAAACGCAGCAAGCACAATTTTTGAAAACAGGGCTTCATTGTTTGCGATATAGGGCAATGTAGCATACGGTACGCACCGCACAAAAGCGGATTCAACTTTGGGCGCGGGGTCAAACGCTTCGGGTGGAACGGTGATTAAATAATCCATGTGCAATTTGTATTGCAACATGACTGAAAGTCGCCCGTAGGCTGGCGTGGAAGGTGCGGCTACCATGCGTTCGACTACTTCTTTTTGCAACATAAAATGCATGTCGGTAATATGAGATACATTGTCGAGCAGGTGAAATAAGATCGGCGTTGAAATATTGTAAGGTAAGTTGCCGGTGACACGTAGGTTTTGTCCTAAGCTGGTGAAGTCAAACTTCAACGCATCGGCATTGTGAATTTCAATGGCTTTATTCACGTATTCTTTTTGCATCCAGGTAATAATGTCGCGATCCACTTCCACCACGTGGAGTAACTTTAGCTTTTGTAGCAAAGGTTTGGTGAGCGCGCCTAAACCTGGGCCAATTTCTACCATTAAGTCATCAGGTTGTGGTGAAATGGCTTCAACCAAGCTGCTGATTACACTTTGATCAGTGAGAAAGTTTTGGCCGAAGCGCTTTTTGGCAATGTGTTTCATTGGTTAGGGTTTGTTTTTATTTTGCGCAAGTGTTATCGCCAATTCTATCGCCGCGAGCATACTGCCGATATTAATATTGCCTGTGCCTGCCAAATCAAGCGCAGTACCGTGGTCAACCGAGGTGCGGATGATGGGCAAGCCCAACGTTACATTCACACCTTCGCCAAAGCTGGCGTGTTTGAGTACGGGTAAGCCTTGGTCGTGATACATGGCTAGTACCGCATCCGCGGTGTTTAAATGATGTTTGGCAAATAACGTATCGGCGGGTAACGCGCCGATAAGTTGCATGCCTTCAGCACGTAATTTTTCTAATACGGGGTTAATGATTTCAATTTCTTCACGCCCTAAATAGCCATCTTCACCTGCGTGAGGATTTAAGCCAGCCACTAAAATACGCGGGTTTTGAATACCAAATTGATTGACTAAATCATGCTGCAAAATTCTGATGGTGGTTTCTAAGCCACTTTTTGTGATTGCCGAAGCCACCTCTTTAAGCGCGATATGAATGGTTGCCAGCGCCACGCGCATGCCGCCGCCAATCAACATCATCACGACTTGCTTTGTATTCGTGAGTTCGGCCAAAAATTCGGTATGGCCGCTAAAAGCAATGCCAGCATCGTTAATTATGCCTTTATGTACAGGCGCCGTGACCATGGCATCAAATCTTGGGGCATCAAACTTTTGGCAGACACAGCCAAGGGTCGCGATTTTTAGGGTTTCTAACACATACGGGCTGTTGAGCGCATTTAATGTGCCTGCTACAACGGGGCTGATTGTAGGTTGATGCAACACTCTTAGCGATCCATTACCGAGATGTGGCTTCGCAGAATGTTCAGCGAAAGGAATTACTTTTAGTGCGAGCTTGAGTTGATTGGCACGCGCTAGAAGCATGTCTGCATCTGCAATCACCACTATGTGTGCATTAAGTGGTTGTTGCGCTAGCATGACGCATAAATCGGGCCCTATGCCCGCGGGTTCACCAGCAGTGATGGCTATCGTGGGTAGCTGGGCAGTCACGCGAATACCAATTTACTTTTTGGATGATTAACGCTTAATCGATTAAAACTTAACCTTCTAATATTTATCTTCAAGCCTATATTCCACATAAGCGCGGTCGCGCAATTCGCGAATCCAGTCTTGATAAGCTTCATCTGCTTTGCGCGTGCGAATTTCTTGGCGTGCTTTTAAGCGCGCGGCTTCTTTGGTCATGTCCTGTCCGCGACGTTCAAGTACTTGAATCACATGCCAGCCAAATTGCGTGCGAATTGGCGCGCTGATTTGATTTTCTTTCAGTTCATTCATCGCTTTTTCGAATTGCGGAACGGTGTCGCCTGGGTTTACCCAGCCTAAGTCACCACCATTTGAAGCGGTTGAATCCTCTGAGTATTGGCGGGCGAGAACTTCAAATTTCTGGCCGTTATCCAAACGTTCTTTGATGCTGTCCATTTTCGTTTTGCCTTCACTTTCAGACATGATTTCTGAAAGCTTAATGAGAATATGACGTGCATGCGTTTGTTGCACCACGAGCGGTGAATTGCCGCCACGCTTGTTGGTAAGTTTGAGGATATGAAAACCATTGGGGCTGCGTATGGGTTCTGAAACATCGCCAATTTTCATGCTTTTTAAAGCTTCTAAAAATAAATTGGGCATTTGTGAGCCTTGTTTCCAACCTAAATTCCCGCCTTCAAGCGCGTTAGGCGCATCGGAAAAACTGGCGGATACTTTAGCAAAATTGGTACCCGCTTTCAGGGCTTTTACCGTTTCATCGACTTTCTTTTTTGCTTTTTGAATTTCCTCGGTTGCGCCTTCTTCAGGGGTCCGAATTAAAATATGCGATATTTCAAATTCATCTTGACTCTCACCACTGGCGGATTGATTGGTTAAAAAGTTGTCAATTTCAGATTCACTTACGTTTACCCGACCATCCACTTCACGTTCGCGCAGGCGGGCGATAGTGATTTCATTGCGAATATCTGACCTGAATTTACGCATGCTCACACCATCTCTGGACAGTGCCTCGCTGAATTCTGACAGTGTTAACTGGTTTTGTTCAGCAATGCGTTCTATGGTTCGATCTAATTGACTGTCTTCTACTTTGAGGCCGGTTTGCGCGGCAAATTGAATCTGTAGGGTGTCTGAAATGAGGCGCTCTAAAATTTGTTTACGCAGAATACCTTCTTCTGGTAATTCTGTCCCTTGTTTCTTTAATTGGGCCGTGACGGTTGCCATGCGGCTTTCAAGTTCATGCTCGGTAATCACTGTCTGGTCAACCACTGCAACAATGCGGTCTATTTTATTGACCTCGGCAGCATGCAAATTCAATGCAGTACTGACGCAAATCCACCATAATAATTGACTGAAATATTTAATAAATTTTTGCAAAATAGTTACTCGTAATAAGATTGTTGTTTGGAGTCAGGAATCAATCCTGAGCTCACGTAGCCAGGCACACTACGCTTAATGACAGATAACGGATTGTTACCAATCGAGGCTAATCCGCCTAATTCTAATTGGAAAAATAGCGCATAGTTCGCTTTAGCAGTGGCGGTTTCTACGCGTTGTAGCAACGTTCTGGCCTGCCAGCAACCCGCATTGTATTCCAGCCCTGCGATGCTTTCAATCAGTTGTTTTTCACGTAATGAGTAGTTGATACGGCCAACACCATACCAGCCTGGTTTGAGCGGCCACTGAGCAGAGACGTCAAGCTGGTCAATGGAGTCGCGTCGGTAACTGTAACTTAGGTTAAGGGCTTTGCCTGGTTCTGGGTTGTAGCGGCTTGTAATGGTGGTGCGCACAGACTGCGAATTATCGGTATTGTATTGCCAGAAAGCATCGAGATTCAAGCTGGTTTTTAAGTTGGTGGTCAGGCCAGCAATAATGTCTGAGCTATTGTTTTTTCTGAGCTCAGCACCTGGTAATGCGACTTTTTGATCAGCAAAATAATAGCGTTGACCAATAGAAGCAGATAGGCGTTGTGTGCCGGTTGCAGATTCAATTAAGCGCGAAGTGAGCGAGAAGCTGAGTTGATTGGCGTTGTTGATACGGTCGTTACCCGAAAACTGGTTCTCACTAAATAAAGAACTAAAGTTTAAATCTGACTCACTGGTATCAAATACAGGAATCTTAGATTGTTTTGATTCTGGGATATAGGTATAAAACAACCTTGGTTCAACGGTTTGCAAATAACCACGGTTGGCAATTTTAAAGTCGCGATCAAAAAATAGACCACTATCTACACTCAAAATAGGCAAGGTGCGGCTGATGGCATTTTGTTTGTTCGGGTCATCGTTCAGGCTGTAATTGGTATGGTGAATACCGATTTTTGGCGTGAGGTAACCGTAAGATCTAGCCATGGGCAAGCTAATGCTTGGATAGATGGTAAAGCGCGTGCCAGTAACTAGGGGCGGTGCATTATTATTCGTGTCGAATGCAACCAGCTGTGTATATAGATTGGTATTGAAGTCACCAAAATAACGGTTGCCGGTGAGTGTCATTTGCGGCAACCGTTCATAGGGGTATGAAATTTGATCTAGTGTTTGGTATTTTTGCGCAAGGGCATTAAAGCGCCAGGTTTCATCTGCGTAATCCACGTTCAATTGCTGCGCTAGATTCACGCGGCTGGTCGTGATAATACGCGTAGAAAGATCTGAAAAATATTGGTCGTCAGATACTTTTTCTATGCTGTAGCCTGCTGACCAACCTCTGCCGAGATTATGTTGATGTTTTAAATTGGCGTAATAACGGTTTTGCCCTGTTTGATTATCGCTTGGCAGAAATTCTAGGTTATCTATCCCTGAAAAGGTTTCTTCTAAATACCTAAATTCGCCTTGTAATTGCACGCCACGTTTACTTAAAGCACGGGCAGCAAACGTTGCATCCATATTGGGAGAGATATTCCAATAAAAAGGCACGGTAAGCTCGAAGCCGCTTTTAGTCGTTGTGCCATAAGTTGGCGCGAGTAGCCCAGACTTGCGTTGGTTGTTAAAGGAGAAACTCACCCAAGGCGTATAGAGGATGGGGATGCCTTTGAATTCAATATATGCATTTTTTGCCACGCCGGATTCGGTAAAGTCATTAATTTCTAATTCTTTCGCTTTAATATACCAATCGTCTACCCCTGCCGCGCAAGTGGTATAGCGTGCATTTTTCAGTCGTTTTGTGTCTTGGCCCTCAAAAAGTATCGTTTTGGCATCGCCTCGGGCTGATGATACACGAGCCTCTGCGGCGGTATCAGGCGTGATTCCAGAATCGAGGTTGGCGATGTTGTCGGTTTGATTGCGATTCAATACGGCAGCATTGGCATCAAGTGAATAAGAGCTTATGCCGCCGATTTGTTGGCTTTGTAAATTACCCAAACTTTTTGAAAAAGCCTCAGAGCTGATGGTGATCAGTTGGTCTTTATTTGCTCGAGCAGGTTTATATAAGGTGATGGAGGCATCCTTCATTTCTCCTACATCGTCAGACAACTGCATTTTGAGCGCTGGCCCCGTGAGTTTGGCGTTGCCAACATTGATTTGCGCATTACCTTTAACATCGAGCTGATCATTTTGAACATCATAGTCTATGGTGTCACCTAGAATGGTTTTATTATTCTGGCTGATTGAGGCGTTGCCAATGGCGCGCATTTTTCTATCAAGATAAAGTTCAATTTTGTCACCATCAACAATCACAGCGTCGGGCGAAGTTGTTGTGGGTGCCTCACTAGAAACGTCCGTCGTCAGTTCGGTCGTTGAAGACGGTTCGGTGGCAGGTGCCTCCTTGATCGTTCCTGCATTGATCAATTCCTCACTGGCAGCCCGCCCGCTCATGCTGCAAGCGAGCAATACGGCGCTAACACCCATTAATAAATGGTTTTTTAGCATGAAATAACCAATGAGCTTGCTTGGTGAGTGAAAGGTGAAATTAAAGGCACGAGTATATAGACAGACGGTTTTATTTTATCAGTGATAAAATCTCATAAATTGGGGGTTTTGGCAATCAATAAATCGCTAAACAGCATTATATAACAT
>JBARQL010000027.1:0-2048 GCA_049643685.1 Methylotenera sp. | reverse complement strand
CCGATGGCTGACTTGAGATTACGGGAAGAAATTCGGTCATAAAATAGGTGTACACTTAAATTTAGGTGGACACCTATTCTTACGGGATTTAAGGCATAAGGATAGGCGGTACTGGGCGGGCGCTTACCTTTAATTTTTATCAAGTTGCAGAAAACGTTGCCATAAGTTTTCCACGCCTTTTTCTATGGTGAATTCTGCCAGCACTTTTTGTTTACCAGCAGCACCATAGCGTGCCCTTTTTTCTTTATCCAGTGCAAGTTCGATAATATGTTCGGCCATTTGAGATGAGTGCGCAGGGTCGAACAACAGGCCGTTTTCATTATCGATGACTAATTCAGGAATACCTGCTATGCGCGGTGCGATAACTGGTACCTCGAGAATCATGGCCTCCATCAATACCATGGGGATGCCTTCCATGAATGAAGAAAGCGCAAAAATGTCGGCATGTACCATCTCATCAAGTACGGTTTGTTCAGGTACTGCGCCACGGAAGATGACTTTATCGGTAATGTCTTTTTCTTTGATGTAGGTCTCTAGTTCATTTCGGTATGGCCCATCGCCCAGAAGCACAAGCTCCATATTTGGTATAGTTTTTAAGGCTTCAGCAAAGGCATTAACCATCACAGGGTAGCCTTTTTCAACATGCAGTCTGCCCACTGATATGAGGCGAATGATTGAGTTATTCTTTTGGTAATTGGCCTGATTGAATTTGGCGAGATTGACAGCATCCAGTTCGATGCCGCAGCGTGACACAAACAGCTTATGCCAATGTTGCGAGCCGACCGCACGAAATGCCTGGGACAAGCCATAATAAGAAATGCAATTGGCAAATGTGCATCTTTCTATTTTAGCGCCTAACAACGGGCCAAACGGGTAATCAAAGCACGAGGTGCCGTGCAATGTCATTGACCAGCTAAGTTGCAGATAGGTGCAGGCAATCATGCCCACATTTGCACCCGCGTTAGCAAAATGAATGTGTAAATGCTGTACTGGTTTTTGTTGCAGTTGGTGCGCTAGCACGATGCCTTCTGCAAACTGCAATAAAGACCATATAGTGTTTTTAACCCCTGGAAGATGGTGTTGAACTGCCACTTTGAGGGCATGCAAATATTGTAGAGGCTGTTGGAAAAACAGTTTCCCGTGTACAAGCATTAACTGCCAAGGTTTGATGGGTAAAATGCTGGCTGTTTGTTGAAATTCCAGATGATCCAGTGCTGAGATGAGATTTTCTGGTTTGGGTTTACGCAAGGCATAAACATCAATAGATGCGCCGCGACGACGCATCTCATAGATTTCTCTACGAATAAAGGTGTGTGAACGCGATGGGTATTCACTGCAAAAATAGGCTAACTTCACGATACTGTCTTTCTAAATCTAAAAATTGTATATGCCTGATAATACTATTCATGTATTGGTAAGGATAATGTTCGTTAAACGTTTGGTTGTAAGCCGCTTAGGCGCAAGGCAAAACGGGGTGCTGAAAGTTGTTGATTGCGGTTCCAGTTGTTGAATGTATTCACATCGCAACGTTTAAGTAGAAAACGCGATAGGGCTCCACCCGTCTGTTCAAGTTGGTTTTTACCCCACTGCGTGGTGACAGCATTTTGATAGTCCGCTAGGCGTGCCGCCTCCGCTGTACGCGCATCACAATCGCCATTCGGATAGCAAAATGAAAATACTTCAGCGTTAAGCTCTGCTTCCAGCCGTCGTTTTGATTCAACGGTTTCTTCTTTTAATTCTTGATCATTACACTGCGGCATCAAGGCATGGCTCATGGAGTGTGAACCCAATTCGTGACCTTGCTGGTGCATCTGGCGAATTTCATCCCAAGTCATGAGCCTTCCCCATTCGGGAGCTGAAGTTTTCAGCATGCTTTCAAGTGCTTCGATAAATTGCACGCGCTTCTCAGGCGAAATGCGTTTTGAATGCTCAATAATATGATTTTCAAATGGGCTGGTTGGATTAGCTGGGATACCGT
The DNA here is from genome assembly GCA_049643685.1 of Methylotenera sp. GTDB lineage: Bacteria > Pseudomonadota > Gammaproteobacteria > Burkholderiales > Methylophilaceae > Methylotenera. The sequence goes on along the minus strand of JBARQL010000027.1, from coordinate 70 downwards.
AAATCTGCGCTAATTCAAGTGTCTTTTGCATGACTTTTTCACCCTGATTTCTGGCGGCAAGTGTGCAATA
>JBARQL010000026.1:0-15536 GCA_049643685.1 Methylotenera sp. | reverse complement strand
TCATGCGGCAAAATCTCAACGGACACGCGTTCTTCTGTGGAAGAGTGCGGAAAATCCAGAAACTTGACCGTGAGAATGACTACTTTTTCATGCAGCACCTTATTATGTTTTAGGTTATGCAACATGGCATGAGGCACACCATCTGGGTTAGGCGTTAAAAACAGGGCATTGCCAGCCACACGGGCGGGCGGGTGCGCACCAATGGCTTCAATAAAAGGTGCCAGCTCCATCGCTTCATTTTTAAGCCGTGTATACACCATGGCACGGCCTGTTTTCCAAGTCAGCATGAGGGTAAAAATGACCATGCCAAGCACCAATGGCACCCAGCCGCCATCCGGAATTTTCAGTACATTGGCGCTAAAAAATGCAACATCAACCGTTAAAAATAGCGCCACCAGCGCACCGGTACGCAATTTGCTCCAGCCCCATCTATGATGAAACACAATGCCAGCCAGTAAGGTGGTAATGACCATATCGCCCGTCACCGCTATGCCGTAAGCTGCCGCCAGATTGCCTGATGATTTGAAGCTGAGTACCAGTACCATCACTGCAATCATTAAGCCCCAATTCACGCGTGGCATGTACACTTGGCCTTCTTCGCTTTCTGAGGTGTGTTCGACGTGCATGCGCGGTAAATAGCCTAACTGCAAGGCTTGCCGTGACACTGAAAATGCCCCAGTAATCACGGCTTGTGAAGCAATGACTGCGGCCAATGTCGCTAATACAATCAGCGGATACAGCATCCATTCAGGGGCAAGCAGGTAAAAAGGGTTTTTAACGGTTTCAGGGTGAAGCAATACAAGTGCCCCTTGCCCAAAGTAATTCAAAATGAGTGCAGGCAATACAAAGCCAAACCAGGCCAAGCGAATGGGAAATCGCCCAAAATGCCCCATATCTGCATACAAAGCCTCAGCACCTGTCACAGACAGTACTACCGCACCTAAGGCCACAAAGGCAATCCAAGGGCTAACCGCAAAAAACTTAAAAGCATAATAAGGGTTGAGCGCGTGCAAAACAGCGGGGTTCTCGGCAATGCCTAAGATGCCTAACACTGCCAACGTGCTAAACCAGAGTAGCATGATAGGACCAAAAAAAGCACCGACTAATGCGGTGCCTTGGCTTTGTGCCCAAAATAGACCGAATAACACCAATAGGGTAATTGGCAATATCATCGGATGCAGAATCGGCGCGGCCAACTCCAAACCTTCTACCGCAGAAAGCACGGAAATAGCGGGGGTAATCATGCCGTCAGCATAAAACATGCACGCACCTAAAATGCCCAGTAGCATAATCATCCGCAGTTTCTTATGGTCACCCGCGGCTTTTTGGCTCGCCAACGCCAGTAGCGCCATAATGCCGCCTTCGCCGCGGTTATCCGCACGCATTATAAATGCCACATATTTCACCGATACCACCATGATGAGCGCCCAAACAATTAGCGACAAAATACCAAGCATATTGACTTCATTGAGTGGTACGGGATGTTCGCCCACTGAAAAAACTTCTTTGATGGTGTAGAGCGGGCTGGTACCAATATCACCAAACACCACGCCAAGCGCGGCAAGGGTGACTGCGGAAAGTTTAGATTTACTGCCAGAAGGAGATGACATTAAATAGCGGTCGAAATGGACAAGAGCGTTATTATCACTCTAATTAAAAACTAAACCAATCATAAAATGTGAAAACGTCTGAAATTTTGTGGCTAAATTGAGACAAGTTTAGTAAGCTTTTTTGCGACATTTCTTTCTCGAGAGGAAAGTGTGCCTCTGAAAGCCTTGATTTACAAGGCTCTCAGGGCATCAAAATAAGATGAGCTGTATGTGAGGCAGTTTTATTGTTGTATTACCAAGTTAATTTCAATGCAATCAGTCCACGCTAAAAGTCACTTAAACACTAAATTTTTCAGGTCGATAATCGTGGCTTCAGCAACACCTACGCCAAACGTCAATTTCACTTCATCACCACGCTGTAATTGGGCAGTTGAGCTAATAATCTGACCATTCTTATTTTGTACAAATGCATAGCCGCGCGTGAGGATGGCTTGCGGATTGAGATGTTCTAAGCTGTTTTTTAAGTGCAATAGCGTTTGCTCGCGGCTTTGCGTTTGTCGTTGCATTGCTAGGCATATGCGCTGCTTAAGTTGTTGTATTTGTATGGTTTTATTCGCTAATTGCTGGGCAGGTGACACCAAGCTGCGCGCTAAAAAGTCTAGCTGTTGTGCGCGTTGGTTGAGCGTGAACTGCATTTGCTTTTGCAGGTGATTTTGCAAATTTCCCAGCTGGCTTTTGAGGCTTAGTGTATCCATGCAAGCCAATTCAGCGGCGGCTGTGGGCGTGGCAGCGCGTATGTCGGCGACAAAATCGCAGATGGTGAAGTCCGTTTCATGCCCCACACCGCTAATGGTGGGAATCGCACACTCGTCAATCGCGCGGGCGACAATTTCTTCGTTAAATTGCCATAAATCTTCAATGCTGCCACCGCCACGGCAGATAATCAGCGTGTCGACTTCATTACGATTATTGGCTGTGTGTAGGGCGTTAGCAATCAGTTGCGCAGCGCCTTTACCTTGCACAGGCGTGGGGTAAATAATCACGTTTATATTCGGGTTGCGGCGTTTAAGTGTAGTGAGCACATCGCGCAAAGCAGCCGCATCGGCCGAGGTGACGATGCCAATTGTTTTAGGGTGTTTGGGAATTGCTTGCTTGTAAGCCGCATCAAATAAGCCTTCATGCGCAAGTTTTGCTTTCAGTTTTTCAAAAGCTTCAAACAACGCACCTAAACCGGCTTTTTGTACAAATTCAACGGTGAGTTGAAAGTCACCGCGTGCTTCGTAAAGCGTGACTGTGCAGCGTGCCTCGATTTTGTCGCCTTCGCGCGGCGTAAAATCGACATAGCTATTGCGCCCTTTAAACATCACGCAACGCACTTGTGCGCCCGCGTCTTTGAGTGAAAAATACCAATGTCCGCTGGCCGCCCGCGTGAAGTTAGACACTTCGCCTGACACCCAGAATAGTGGAAAACTGACTTCTAACACTTCGCGCGCCAAACGATTAAGCTCAGTGACGGTCAAAATCTGCTTAGCACTGGAAAATGGGTTGCCTAAATTTGTATTGAAGTCTGTCAAAACTGGCTTAATCCGTTAAAATAGAAAGCGAGGCTTAACCTCAAACTGTCATCATGAGACCGCAGGGGTCTTCCGCAGCTTGCTAAGTCAGTAAACTGGCAGGCAAAGTGTGAAGGTACGAAGTGTTGATCTAAAAATGCGTTTCTTTGTGACAAAGATTTCTCGTTTCACTCGAAATGACAGTAAAGATTATATCGTGAAGGATGAAAAATTGAGCTTTAGTTATTTAAGTAAATTTCTTTCAGGCCGTGCGGGCTATATTTTAGGGTTTATCGGTTCTTTTGGCTTGGTCGGGCTGGCGTTGGCCATTCAAACTTTTTACAACCTGGACCCATGTCCGCTGTGCATTACCCAGCGCATCGTGTTTATGGCGTTGGGGGTACTATTTTTAATGGCAGCAATCGTCAACAAAGCCCCCAAAATGTTTGCAGGTCTACAAGTCATTGCTGCGTTAGTAGGTGCTGGCTGGGCGATTCGTCATTGGTGGATACAGGCACATCGCGAGAGCATGGTAGCTGACTGCGGCGTGGGCTTTGATTACATGTTTGAGAATTTCCCGCTGAAAAAGGCCTTAAGTTTAGTGTTCAAAGGCACGGGCGATTGCGCCGCGATTGATTGGACGTTTTTAGGGTTAACCATTCCGCAAATGGCGTTGCTCGCATTTATCGGCCTTGGTTTATACGCCGTGTATTTAGCCCAATTAAATAGAAAATAAAATCGAGAAGCGCATGTACAAAACTTTAGACCAATTTGTTGGTAATACGCCGCTGGTGAAATTGCAGAGGATGAATGGAAATTCCAGTAATACAATTCTACTGAAGCTGGAAGGCAATAACCCGGCGGGCTCGGTAAAAGATCGGCCTGCGCTTTCAATGATTATGCGGGCTGAAGCGCGCGGCGACATTAAGCCTGGCGATACGCTCATTGAAGCCACCAGCGGTAATACAGGCATTGCGCTGGCGATGGTGGCCGCGATGCGCGGCTACAAAATGGTGTTGGTGATGCCGGAAAATCAAAGTGTAGAGCGTCGCCAAAGTATGAAAGCCTATGGTGCAGAACTGGTGTTGACGCCAAAAGATGGCAGCATGGAATTAGCCAGAGACGTCGCAATGAAGATGCAAGCAGAGGGCGAAGGCATTGTGTTAGATCAGTTTGGCAATCAGGATAATCCGTTAGCGCATTATGAAACCACGGGGCCTGAAATCTGGCGTGACACGCAAGGCAAAATCACCCATTTTGTTTCGAGCATGGGTACGACTGGTACGATTATGGGCGTTTCGCGCTTCTTGAAAGAGCAGAGTTCGAACATACAAATTATTGGCGTGCAACCTGAAGAGGGCGCGCAAATCCCTGGCATTCGTAAATGGCCTGAAGAATATCTGCCTAAAATTTATGACGCAAAACGGGTTGATGAACTCATTTATGTCGGGCAAAAACAGGCAGAAGATACCACGCGTAAACTTGCTATGATGGAAGGTATTTTTGCGGGAATCTCCAGCGGCGGTGGGCTTTATGCGGCCTTGCAACTTTCAAAACGGGTAGAAAATGCCACGATTGTGAGCATTGTATGTGACCGCGGTGACCGCTATTTATCCACAGGCGTCTTCCCCGCTTAATATGTGGCGTGTGGTGGCAGCTGTTGGTTTGTGGCTACTGCCGCACACCGTTTTTGCTGTCAGTAGCATCGAAATCAAAGCAGAGTCTATTCAGTATGATCAGCAAGCAACCCTGCATGATGTGCATGCATTGATTGATCTTAAGCGCCATCCTCAAGCAGATATTCACGTGAAACAAATTGACTACAATCAGTTTGAAGCGCGTAACGCAGCGCTACGGTTGGATGGTCGGGCGGCACCAACGATGGTGTTCTCTTCCGATGTGAAACGAAAGGTTGATCAGGCTTGGGCGCAAGCCAAGCTGAATTGTATTGTTCCCAAAAACCTGCAAAGTGAACCATGGCATTGCGAGAGTGGACAATATAAAGCAGAACGTGTCCTATTGCCTTTTAGTTTGGATTTAACGCCGAAGGCCAACGGGTTTTCAGCTGACTTGAATTTAAAAGCCGCCAGTTTTAGTGATGAAGCCGGGCTGCATGCGGCAGAAAAACTGTCGGGTAATTTGCAGTTGAATGTGAGCAAAGAAGGCAAAAACTTACGCTGGAACAACACACTTAATTGGGCAGGTGGCGAGATGTTTTGGCAACCATTTTATGTGAGCGGTGGCGGTCATCAATTGACGGCATCTGGTGTGTTGGGTGATGACATTGTAACGTTTGAAACCGCCAAGCTTGCCATTAAAGATGTCGGCGAACTCAACTTTAACGGGCAAGTACGTCGTAAGGACTATCGTTTAATCCAGTTTGACGCAGACTTGCCCAGCTTAGAGTTAGCCACCGCTTACCCGATGATTTTTAAGCCTTTGTTAGAAAAAACCGCATTTAATAATGCTGATATTGGCGGCAAAGCTGCGTTAAAAGTGTCAGTGCGTGACGCTGAAATTAAAACATTTGAGTTAACGCTTAACGATGTCGATATTGATGATAAAAACAAAAAATTCGCGTTTTATAAAATCAACGCACATTTGCCTTGGAGCTATGATGGGGTCAAAAATGTGAATTTAGCCTATGCCAGCGGACATCTACTGAATTTGCCGCTTGGTGCCGCAAAACTGAGTGCGGAGGTCAATCGCTATTCGCTTACTTCACCGAGCATGACGCTACCCATTTTAGATGGCGCATTGAAACTCACCGATATTTCAGCCGCGCGCATCGATGCGAGTTGGTACTGGCACCTTCAATCAACGCTCACCCCAATTTCGATGGCAGATTTTAGCCGCGCGCTGAATTTACCTGTGATGCAAGGGAAGGCTTCTGCCAATATCCCATTGGTGACCTATAGTGCAGGCAGGTTAACCACTGACGGTGAAATAGCGCTTAATGTGTTTGAAGGCACTGCGACGGTGACTAATTTGACTATGCAAAATCCGTTGGGGATCACGCCGATCCTGAATGCGGATATTGCATTGCGCAATTTGGATTTAGGCAGCTTAACACGCACCTTCAGCTTTGGCGCGATTGAAGGTAAGCTTGATGGTGATATTGATGACTTGCAACTGCAAAACTGGAAGCCGGTGAAATTTGATGCGGTAGTGCAAAGTAGCCCTGGCAAATATCCTAAAAAAATCTCACAGCGCGCGGTAGAAAATATTTCGGCTTTAGGCGGTGCGGGAGCGGCGGCGGCGATACAGCGCAGTTTTTTGCAGTTTTTCAAGCAATTTAACTACGAAAAAATGGGTTTAAGTTGTAAATTGCGTAACGATGTTTGCGAAATGAATGGCATTGCGTCAACGCAAGGGGGGTACGTTATCGTTAAGGGAAGTGGTATCCCTGCTATAACCGTGTTAGGCTATAATCATACTGTGGGTTGGAGCGAGTTGCTGGCACGTATTAAACGGGTGACGGATGGCAATAGCAAGGCGATTGTTAAGTAGATACCCTGAAGCAAGTGCTTTACCTATCATTCCGAGCGTATGATAAGGAATCTTGGCATTGACGAGATATAGCCAAAGATTTGTCATTTTGCTCGAAATGACAGAAAATGATTTGAGTGAATGTTGTTAAATTTAAGGATATTAGATGAAAAACTGGATGATTGGGTTAGGCGTCGCGGCAATTTTGCCAGCCTGCGTGACAATTAATATTTACTTTCCGGCAGCAGCAGCAGAAAAGGCGGCCGATAAAATTATCGATGATGTTTGGCAACTCAAAAATGGGGCTGAAAAACCGACAGTCAATACCGTGGATCCAAATGCCGCGAATCCAAATAAAACTGAACCCAAAAAAGCTGAGCCAGCATCCGCTGAACCTGCTAAATAATCCATTAAGGAAAAGTTATGAAAAAAATCCTATTAAGTTTCGTGTTGATATTGAGTGCTTTATTGGCCAGCCAGTTTGCAACGGCAGCGGCGGATTTAGAAGTCAACACGCCCGCAATCACTGCTATTAAAGGCAGCATGCAAGCGCGTCATGGTCAGCTTGCCGCGTATTACACCAGTGGCGCGATTGGTCTTACAAAAGATGGCCTCATTGCGGTGAAAGACGCAACTGCGGTGCCACTGAAAGACCGTGGTGGTTTGAATGGCTTGGTTTCAAGTGAAAATGCAGACCGTGCAAATTTATATAAAGAAATCGCAACAGCGAATGGCCACCCTGAATGGCAAAATGAGATTCAGAGCACCTTTGCAGGCCGTTGGGTAGAAAAAGCACAAAGTGGCTGGTTTTATCAAGGTGCTGGTGGCTGGACTAAAAAATAAGATTGATATGCTTGATATGAAGGCTGCTTAGGCAGCCTTTGTTTTTTTGTAGTATCCTTTCGTCTATGATTCCTACGCTCGTTTTCGACATCGAAACCATCCCAGACACCAAAGGCTTGAGCACTTTGCTGGATGTTCCCGCGCACGCTAGCGATGATGACATTGCTAACATCGCTTTTCATCAGCGCCGCCAACAAAACGGCAGTGAGTTTTTGCCGTTACATCAGCATAAAATTTGCGCGATTTCTTGCGCGTTGCGTGAGGGTAATCATTTTAAAGTGTGGACTTTGGGCGATACCAACTCAACCGAAGCCGAGATTATTCAACGTTTTTTTGATGGCATTGAGAAATACACGCCGCAAATCATCAGCTGGAATGGCGGGGGGTTTGACTTACCCGTGCTACATTACCGCGCCATGATTAACAAGGTACAGGCACCGCGCTATTGGGATTTGGGCGAGGATGACAAAGACTTTAAGTGGAACAATTACATCAGCCGCTACCACACGCGCCATTTAGATTTAATGGACTTGCTCGCCATGTTTAATGGCCGCGCCAATGCGCCACTCGATGAAATTGCGCAGCTTTGCGGTTTTCCTGGCAAGTTGGGCATGGATGGTAGCAAAGTGTGGAGGGCGTACCAAGCGGGCGAAATTGAAGCGATTCGCAATTATTGCGAGACCGATGTTGCCAACACGCATTTGGTGTATTTGCGCTTTCAACTCATGCGCGGGCATTTAACGCCTGCGGCTTATGAGGCGGAAATTAAGCTGGTGCGTGACACACTTTCAGGTTACACAGCACCCCATTGGTCAGAATTTTTAGCGGCGTGGAAAACCTGAATGGGGTGCTAATTATTTTGTCAAAAAAATGCTATTTTTAGCGAAGCTTCACATATCTTTGCAGACGATGCCCTGGAAGCCTTGTAAATAAAGGCTCGCAGGGCAGTAAAAATCTCTCGGATGTTTTTCACGCATGAGTAGCCTGCCTTAGCTGGCATATTCTGCGCAGACAACTCTTGCGTTTGTAGATGCTTTTTCAGCAATAATTTTGTGCCATGATTTGCCAAGTGTTTTGGGTCAATATGCGCTAAAATCTCGCTTCAAATATCATCACAGGTTTTTTCATGGCACGTCACGCTAGAAATCGCAACAAAACGCCCGTTATTCCAGAAATAAAACACGCTACCATCGAGTCTCTAGACCAAGAAGGGCGCGGCGTGGCGCATGTGGAGGGCAAAACCATTTTTATTGATGGCGCGTTGCCCAATGAAAAAGTGACATTTCAATCGCACCACATCAAAGCCAGTTACGAAATTGCCAATGTGGTGGAAGTGCTGAAGCAATCGAATCAACGCGTAACGCCTAAATGCTCCCACTTCGGCTTGTGTGGTGGCTGCAAGTTACAGCATTTGGATTTTGCCGCGCAAGTGGCTGCCAAGCAGCGTCTGCTGGAAAACGATTTGAAGCACATCGGCAAAGTGAAACCGGAAAATATGTTGCCGCCGCTGTACGGACCCACTTGGGGCTATCGCCACAAGGCGCGCTTAAGCGTGAAGTACGTTGAGAAAAAACAGCGGGTGCTGGTTGGTTTCAATGAGAAAGCCACACGTTATGTGGCAGATATGAATAGCTGTGAAGTATTAGTGCCAGCGGTTTCAGCTTTAATCACACCGTTACAGCAAATGATTTTACAGCTCAGTATTCGCGACAAAATTCCGCAAATCGAGCTGGCGGTAGGGGAAAGTTCTGCAAATTCGCGCGAAAGCGCTGAGGTCATCGTGCTGATTTTCCGCATCATGGAAGCCTTATCTGATAATGACGAAGTGCTTTTAAAAGCGTTTGCCGATGCACATCAAGTGCAAGTTTGGACGCAAACTAAAGGCCCTGATACGATTAAGCCGTTTTACCCTGTCGGTGGCGAGCCATTGCAATATAGTTTGCCGGAATTTGGTTTGACTTACCCGTTTAAACCGAATGAATTTACCCAAGTAAATCCGCAAATCAATCAGGTGATGATACGCCGTGCCATGCAATTATTAGCTCCAAAAGTGGGAGAGAATATCGCAGATTTCTTCTGCGGCATTGGCAACTTTACGCTGCCTATTGCCCGTAGCGGCGCACAGGTGCTTGGTTTAGAGGGTTTAGCTAATTTGGTGGACAGGGCCAATGAGAGTGCAGCGCTCAATCAAATCACGAATACGAAATTCGGCGTGGCAGATCTATTCAAAATGACGCCTGAAGCGCTGAGCAGCTTAGGTCACTTTGATAAATGGCTGGTTGACCCGCCGCGAGATGGCGCGTTTGAATTGATTAAATCTTTAAATGAGACGAATAGCCCACAAAGAATCGTCTATGTATCGTGCAATCCAGCCACGCTAGCACGAGATGCGGGTGTGTTGGTGAACGAAAAAGGCTACACTTTAAACGCGGCAGGGGTGATTAATATGTTCCCTCACACAGCGCATGTGGAATCAATCGCATTGTTCGTGCGAGTGATCTAGGTGAAAACGCAATAAAAATATAACCCGCTGACGATATTGTCAGAAAATATTCGCTCATATTTTTCATCAAACTGTCATCAAACTGTCATCATTGGCGCATAACATCAAATGCATAAAAAACTAGAAATTTCTATGCCTTTAACTTACCCAGCGTTGACTCTTCTCAATCGAGATACCAGTATTCTTGCGTTTAACGAGCGGGTGCTGAGCCTTGCACAGAACCAAAATTACCCACTGCTTGAACGATTACGTTTTCTCTGTATCGTCTCTTCAAATTTAGATGAGTTTTTTGAAGTGCGCGCAGCACCGCACGTCGATGCCATGCGTGAGGACGTGCGTCAAAGCGCTATTAACGTGGAGAGTTATCAGGCCATTGCCGAAGATGCGCATGGTTTGGTTGCCAAGCAATATCAAATTTTTAATAATGAGCTTATGCCTGCGCTGGCTGAGCAGGGCGTCCATTTGGTGTCGCATGGCGACCGTACGGCTGAGCAACGACGCTGGGTGGCGCGCTATTTTGAATCAGACGTACGTCCATTATTAGTGCCTATCGCGCTTGATCCGTCGCATCCTTTTCCGCAAGTTGCCAATAAATCACTCAACTTTATTGTTTCACTTAGTGGCAGCGACGCATTTGGCCGCAACAACAACATTGCGATTGTGCGGGTACCTAGAGCGTTACCACGTTTGATTAAACTGCCCAAAAACCTGAGTGATAAACAGCAAAAATTTGTGTCTTTATCCAGCGTCATTCGTGCGCATTTAGCAAGTTTGTTTGATGGGCGCGAAGTGCTTAACTTTTCGCAATTTAGGGTGACGCGTCATTCAGACTTGGCGGTGGATGAGGAGGATGTGAAGAACTTGCGCACCGCTTTACGACAAGGACTCGTACAACGTAATTTTGGCGATGCCGTTCGACTGGAGGTGTCGCATGGCTGTGATGAAAAATTAGCCAAATTTTTACTGCAACAGTTTGATTTACCAAAACAATCTTTGTATCGCGTGAATGGCTTGGTGAACTTGGCCCGGCTCATGCAGTTGGCAGATTTGGCTGACGGCAGCCATTTAAAATTTAAACCATTTGAGCCTAGAGTTAGCCAGCAGTTGGTGCCTAATCAAACCTTCTTTACCCAGTTAAAACAACGCGATATTTTGATTCATCAGCCCTACGAAAGTTTTGAGTCCGTGATTGATTTTCTGCGTGAAGCCGTTCATGACCCTGACGTATTGTCTATTCAGCAGACGATTTACCGCACAGGTTCAGATCCTCGCATGTTGAAATTACTGCAGGAAGCGGTGCGGCGTGGTAAGGAAGTGATGGCTGTCGTTGAGCTGAAGGCGAGGTTTGATGAAGAGGCCAATATCAACTGGGCAGAAGCGCTAGAGTCAGTCGGCGCGCAAGTGGTGTATGGTATTGTCGGCTTAAAAACGCACGCTAAAATGCTACTGGTGATGCGTCGCGAGGGGGTTGGTTCAAATGGAAATACAAGTCTTAAACATTATGGCCATGTTTCCACGGGTAATTACAACCCAAGAACAGCACGTTTGTATACTGATGTGAGCATGCTGACGGCTGACCCAAAAATCACGCGGGATATGGAATATCTGTTCAGGCATATTGCCAGTCAAGTGAAATTACCACGTATGCAAAAGTTGCTGGTGGCGCCCTTTAATTTGCATCGGCAGATGCTTGCTAAGATTAGAAGTGCTGAACTTGTTGCGAAGAGCGGTAAGTCAGCACGCATTATCTTAAAAATGAATGCGCTGACGGATGAAGCCTTAGTGCTGGCTTTAATAAAAGCAGGCCGTGCAGGCGTTGAAATCGATTTGATTATCCGTGGCGCCTGTATATTGCCCGTTGATGCGCCGGGGCTGGAAGGGCGCATACGCGTGCGTTCAATCATCGGTCGATTGCTGGAGCATTCTCGTGTTTTTTATTTTATAGTCGACAATGTAGAAAGCATGTGGCTATCTAGTGCAGATTGGATGAACCGCAATATGATGCGCCGTGTGGAAATTGCCTGGCCAATTGTAGATGCCGATAACCGAGCGCGTATACTACAAGAATGTTGTCAAATGTGTTTAGAAGACACCCAAGACACCTGGCAACTCATGGCAGATGGCGTTTACCTGCCGATTTTGAGTTTAAAATCCAATAACCAAGAGGTCAGTATGAGTGCGCAGTTACAGCTTATTCAAAAGTATGCAGATAGATAGTTTGACGGTAAGCATAACAAGAGGTGTAGATGGCTAATTTAATATTATGGCGACATGCCGAAGCTGAAGACCTGAGTTTGACAGGGGCAGATAGCGATCGCGCATTAACCAAAAGAGGCCGTAAAGACGCGGCAAAGATGGCTAAATGGTTACACCAACACTTACCAGCTAACACAGAAGTTTTAAGCAGCCCTGCACGGCGTTGTCAGGAAACCGTGGCTGCTCTACAACAACTAAATCACCGAGAGCATCCATTAAAATTTAAAGTCGCAGAGTTTTTAGGAGTTGATAGCACGGTAGAAATTATTGCTAAAAAAGTGATGAATAACGATAGCAGTAAAACCCTATTACTCGTCGGGCATCAGCCCAACCTTGGGCTATTCATTGCTAAGCTGCTGGGTATGAATGAACATGCATGTGCAGTTAAGAAGGGCGCAGTATGGTGGCTGCGCCAGCGGCAGGTGGATGGCGGCATGCAAATTTATTTATTCACGGTACAACACCCAGATTATTAGCCACGTGTTGAGTTTGACTTATTCTGTGCAGTTATTTTTTGTTCAGCTATTTTTTCTTGGGTCTGCCAGTTTTAATCGTAGGTACTTTACTCATGGCGGCCTTTAAAGCCGCATCAGTCATGGCGCTCAGCTGCATAATCCCTGCACGCAATAACTCACTTTTCTTTGCGGGGTGGCCGAGTTTTACCAAGCGATCTTTAAGCACATAAAACTGTGCGTATTCAGCTTTTGGCATAGTAAAGCTATCGCGCTCCATTTTTAGTTTTGGTATTTTTTCTTTCACAGGCTTAGCCGCTTTAGCAGATTTCTTCTGGGCTGATTTAGCCACAGATGGCTTGGCTGCTGGTTTTACAGGTGCTGCCTTCACAGTAGCAGGTTTTGCGATTGCCGGTTTAGCTGCAGTAGGTATACTTGCCTGAGTTTTGGTAGGTACAGTTTTAACTACGTTGGCTTTTAACGCTTCAGCTTGTAATGGATTGATTTTTGACATTTCTTAACTCCCAATTAAACGGTATAAACAGTTTATACCTTTTAATAGGGTTGTAATATGAATTTTTTGTGACAATTATTGACATATTTAAGTATGCCTAATACAAAAGGTGAATGTACTAATTATGTAAATTATTTGGTAATTTAAGGATGTCTTTCTGAGTGCTGCCCTACAAGCCTTGTAAATAAAGGCTTGTAGGGCAGCATTTTTCTCTCGGTGATAATTTCAGGCAATCTTTAATGAAGAAAATGATCAATGTTGCTGGAAATACAGGCTATTGGAGTAATTAAACAATAATCTCAAAACGCCAGTTGATTTTTTCCCAAGCTAATTTTTCTTCGTCCAATAAATAGTAAGATTGCGGAAATTTTTCCGACCATGATTTTGGTAAAGTAAGTTGGAAGCTTTGATTGGAATACCGAAGTTGAAAACCCCGTAGGCTGGGCTTTTGTCTAGCGTGACACAAAATCACGGCTAGTCGTAAACACACTAATTGCATAACAAAAATTCGATCAGAAAAATCTGCTTCTAATCGTTTTAATTTTGCTTTTTGTCCTAGAATCAATAGGCTTAAGCAATGCAGTTCTTTATGTGAAAACCCTGCCGGTTCAGTGTGTTCCAGTATATAGGCGCCATGACAATGCGCATCAATGGGTGAAATGATGTAGCCAATTTCATGCAGCAAGCCTGCCCAGCGCAATTTATTGGCATGCACTTGCCGCTCGCCTGCTGCAAATTGAATTCCATCACTGATTTTATCAAATAACTTTTCTGCTACTTCAGCGACGGTTTTTGCATGCGTCTCATCCACATCAAACCTGCGCGCTAAACGTTGTACGGAAGCATTTCTTAAGTCGACCATTTCATGTTCACGTGCGAGCATGTCATACAACAAGCCATGTCTGAGCGCGCCTTGAGCAACATGGAGCGTTTCAATTTTCAGAAAATCGAAGATGGCGATTAAAATAGATAAGCCACCAGCAATGACTGGTTTCCTATCTTCTTTTAAGCCAAGTAGGCGCAATTTATCTACTTGTTTAATTTTTAATAATTCATCACGCAACCAATGCAAACCTTCTTTGGTAACCGTATCAATGGGTCGACCATATTGCACCAAAATATCGGCCACCGCACCGATGGTGCCTGAAGCCCCATAGGCTATATCCCATTGCTGACGATTAAAGTGATTGCCGAGCGTTTCAAAAATGGATTCAGCAGCAATTTCAGCACGTGTAAAAGCTTTTTCAGTGTAATCGCCATTTGCAAAGTGTTTGATTGACCATGCCACTGAACCGACATGCAATGAAGCAGTATGGTGCGATGTGAAGCCTTGACCTAATATGAATTCAGTTGAACGACCTCCAATATCAATCACTAAGCGTTTTTCATTAGACTGCGGTAAAAAACGGCTGACCCCCTGATAAATGAGCCGTGCCTCTTCGACGCCTGAAATCACCTCCACATCAAAACCGAGCGCTTTTTTGGCTAGCTTGATGAATACATCTCGATTGTTGGCTTCTCGTAAGGTTTGGGTTGCTACAGCACGCACGTGTGACGCATCAAAGCCATTTAAGCGCTCACCGAATCTAGCTAGGCAACGTAGCCCGCGCTCGATTGCTTCTGGTGTCAGGTTGCGTTCTTCATCTAAACCACCGCCTTGCCGCACGGCTTCCTTAAGATATTCCACGCGCTGGATATGACCGCTATCCAAGCGTCCAATTTCTAGCCGGAAGCTATTGGAACCTAAATCAATCGCAGCCAGAAGCGCCTTATCTGCAGGTTTGTTGGGTGGGTTGTTTAGGGAGTTATCCATATTAGCCAATGCGCGTTCTCTTTAATCTTTTTGTAAAACAATAATATTGTTTATAGTGTAATTATAGTTTGAAAGTTTGATGACAAAGTGAATTAATGCAATATAAATTTAGCGTTTTAATTGTTAAAAAATACACATCAAAATTTATCGATTAATGCCTGTTTTTAAGCTGCCTTCCGAATCAATGCCCTGCTAGCCTTTTAAATAAAGGCTCGCAGGGCATTGATTTCTTCTCGAAGGATTCTGAAGCTTAAATTTTACCTAATTGAGTACTTGAAAAATCCAATTTACACCCCATGTGGGCACTGTTGTTTTAACTATTCATATTTAGGAGCTAAATCTATGTCCGCAGAGACTGCACAAAAAGAAACTCATCCAAAACAATCCATGGCCTTTCAGGCAGAAGTGAAACAGCTTCTGCAACTGATGATTCACTCGCTGTATAGCAACAAAGAGATTGTATTGCGCGAGCTGATTTCTAATGCCTCTGATGCGGCAGATAAATTACGTTTTGAAGCCATTAGTAATGGCGCACTTTTTGAGGGTGATAGCGACTTGAAAAT
>JBARQL010000025.1:0-11918 GCA_049643685.1 Methylotenera sp. | reverse complement strand
TTTGGGTAACATCATCATTACAGGCTGGTGGAAATTCATGGCAGATAAAACTAAGAACCCTCAAGTAATTGCCTTTGCGCAACGACAAGTCACGCTGACCGACTTTGTGTTTACTGCTGGAGGGGCTGCCATTTTATTCGGTGCCGGCATGGCGAATGTTGGGATTCATCACATGGATTTTTCTGCAAAATGGCTGTCGCAGGGCATGTGGATGTTTGTGTTATCAGGCATTATTTGGGTGCTGGTTTTAATTCCAACCCAAATCAAACAGGTAAAATTAGCCCAAGAATTTGCAAAGTCGAATGTGATTCCCGAAATTTATTGGAAGCTCTGCACCAGATGGAATGTTTTCGGAGCGATTGCCGTAGTTCTTCCTTTAATCAATTTATATTGGATGACATTCAAGCCAGCCTAAAAATTATACGAAAAAACATGCTGATTTTCTGCCTATTTTTAATTAAAAATGTCATGAGAAAAGCCCCGAGCAAAAAAAGCTGCCCTGTGAGCCTTTATTTACAAGGCTTACAGGGCAGCACCAAAGAAGAATGGTAAAATTACCCGTAAATTAAAGCATCGCCAATGATTCAAAATAAACATGCCACCAAAACCAAAAACAGAAGCTGAGCGCCAACAATTACGCACATTAATTATCGATGCTGCGCGCGATTTGTTTGTGTCGCGTGGAGTTGAAGCGGTGACCATGCGCGAAATTGCCAAACGCATTGGTTATTCTGCTACCAGCATATATTTGCATTTTGCCGATAAAGAGGCTTTATTGCGCGCCATTTGCGACACAGATTTTTTGGCTCTGGCTAGTGCGCTAAAAAATATTTTTCAAATTGTAGACCCCGTCGAGCGCATGCAGGCGCTGGGCCATGGTTATGCCAAGTTTGCACTGACGCATCCCAATCATTATCGCTTGATGTTTATGGCTGAGCATGTAAAACATGACCCAGCCGAATCTAGCTTGCAGCAAAATAGCGCGGAGCAAGATGCCTACTTTCAACTAAAAACGGTAGTAAGCAATGTATACGCCGCGGGCAGGTTTAGGGAAGATCTACAAGATGTAGATTTAATTGCGCAAACCATTTGGGCGGGAATACATGGCGTGTGTTCATTAGAAATTAGCATGGCCTGCGATAAATGGGTGAATTGGAGCGATATTTCGGCGCGTTTGCAATTGATGCAAACCGTGCTGATGCGCGGCCTATTAAGATAAAATAAACAAAAAGAAGAGTAAAAATAAATGAATATTAAAATAATCTGCCTGTTACCTATCAGTTATTTATTACTGGCTTGCCAAAAGCCTGCAGAACCGCCCCCGCCGCCACGTCCAGCCTTGGTGACCATTGTTGGTACAACTTCAGCCAATAATGGCATGGTATTAGTGGGCGAGGTTAAATCACGTTATGAGTCCAATCAGGCGTTCAGAATTGATGGAAAAATCATAGAACGCAAGGTAGAGGTTGGTAGTGTGGTTAAAAAGGGGCAAGTGCTCGTGCGATTAGATGCAAGTGACACCAGTCTTAATGCCGCCGCCGCCCTTGCCGATGTGCGCGCCGCCGAAGCAAGCCGTGAGCTGGCACAGTCTGAGGTTAACCGCCAGCGCTTGCTGGTAGACAAAAAATTCATTTCACAATCGTCATTAGATAAATACGAGGCGCAACTTAAAACCGCTGATGCACGGGTCAACCAAGCCAAAGCGCAAGCAGCAAGCTCAAATAATCAATCACGCTACACGGCGCTAGTGGCTGATCGTGACGGTGTCATCACTCAAATTCACGCTGAACCCGGCCAAGTAGTGGAAGCGGGCAATATGATTGCACAAATTGTCGATACCAAACACATCGAAGTGTTAGTTGCAGTGCCAGAATCGCGCATGGCCAAATTAAAAGTGGGTGATGCCGTAGCAGTAAAATTATGGGCAGCGCAAGCAAAAACCTATCAAGGAAAAGTACGCGAGATCGCACCCGCAGCAAACTCTGCTACCAGAGCATTTGATGTCCGCGTGACGATTGCCGATGCCGATGAAGCGGTAAAACTGGGCATGACTGCAGGGGTCAGTTTTGGCGAATCCAAGTCGGCTGAAATTATCATCCCTTCAGCTGCACTCACGCAAGTCGATGGTAAAACCAGTGTTTGGGTCATTAACAAAGACGGTATTGCAAACCCAAAAGTAGTCACTGCAGGCCAATATAGCGAAGCGGGTATTGCCATTACAAGTGGCTTACAAGCGGGGGAAATGGTAGCGATTGCAGGCGTACATACCTTAATCAAAGGGCAAAAAGTAAAGCCAAAAGTTGAGGCTACATTGTGATTGATAACAGGATGCGTGATTCTAACGCAGCAGAAACCCTGGGAAAAACGCGTTTTAATTTATCTGAATGGGCGCTTAAAAACCAAGTGTTGGTGCTGTACGTCATGCTGATGCTCACGATTTCAGGCTTGCTGGCATACAGCAAACTTGGTCAGTCAGAAGATCCGCCATTTACCTTTAAGGTCATGCTGGTACGCACCACTTGGCCGGGCGCAAGCGCGGTAGAAGTTGAACAGCAAATCAGCGACAAACTTGAGAAAAAAATTCAAGAAGTGCCGCATCTTTATTACTCTAGCGGTTTTTCTCGGCCTGGCGAATCATTGATTTTTATTGTGATTAAAGACGATACTTTCTCAAACGAAATTCCCAATATCTGGTATCAAGTGCGGAAAAAAATTGGCGATATTCGTCACACGCTGCCCAATAACATTGAGAGCCTCACTTTTAATGACGAGTTCAGCGACGTGTATGGCAGTATGTATGCACTTACGGGGGATGGTTTTGATAATTTCGCCTTAAAAAAACAGGCTGAAATCGTCCGTGCTGAGTTACTTCAGACCCCTGACGTGGCAAAGGTGGAGTTTTTTGGCGAGCGTAAGCAGCGCATATATTTAGAGATTTCGAACGCCAAACTTTCTACTTTAGGTATTAGCACCACCGCACTCATTAACATTTTACAAACGCAAAATGCAGTGGTGCGTGGTGGCACTTTTGATTCACCGAGCGAGCGTATTCGCATTGAAGTTTCAGGTAGATACAACACCTTGGCAGACTTGCGTGAAATTAGATTGCGCGCGAATAATCAAGATTTCAAATTGGGTGATGTTGCGCGTGTTTATCGTGGTTATGAAGACCCACCACATGATACTGTGCGCTATGAAGGCAAAGAAGCCTTATTGCTGGGTGTGAGTATGCGTCAAGGGGGCGATGTGATTGCACTAGGCCATCATTTAGATACGAAACTTGCCAAAATTCAACAGAATTTACCTGTGGGATTAAGTTTTAATACCGTGACTTCACAGCCCAAGCTAGTCGCAAACTCCGTGAATGATTTTGTAAAATCACTGATTGAGGCGCTGGTTATTGTGCTCGGTGTCAGTTTACTATCACTTGGCCTGCGCACTGGTATTGTGGTAGCAATTGCTATTCCAGTCGTTCTTTCAGCAACATTTTTGGGCATGAGTTGGCTAGATATAGGCTTACACAAAATCTCACTGGGCGCACTTATCTTGGCGCTTGGCCTGCTGGTGGACGACGCGATTATTGCCGTAGAAATGATGTCCTCTAAAATGGAGCAAGGTTGGGATAGAGCAAAAGCCGCCTCATTTGCCTACACCTCCACCGCCATGCCTATGCTTACCGGCACATTGGTTACCGTTGCAGGATTTTTACCGATTGCTACCGCGGTGTCGTCTACGGGCGAATATACACGCTCAATCTTTCAAGTTTCTGCTATTGCCCTGATTATCTCATGGTTTGCAGCAGTGATATTTGTGCCTTACTTAGGCTATCATTTGCTACCCGATTATTCTAAAAAGCCGCAACCTTTAAAAATTACACGCTGGTTTAAAAGTAAGCTTGGTTTAAAAGTGAATCATTTAAGCGAAAACGGCATGACTGAAAATCATCACCATGATATTTATAACACGGCTTTTTATCGGGCTTTTCGCAAGTTGGTCACTACCTGTGTACGCTATCGTAAAACAGTGATTTTGATGACTGTAGCCATGTTTATTCTCTCAGTAATTGGCTTTGGTAAAGTGCAGCAGCAGTTTTTCCCAGACTCAACACGCTTAGAGTTGGTCGTTGATTTGCGCTTAACTGAAGGTGCTGCATATAATGCAACGAATAATGAAGTAAAAAAATTAGAACTTTGGCTGCAAAACTGGCGCAAACAACATCCCACTACTGAAAGTCAAGGCATCGATAATTACGTGGCTTATATTGGCACAGGTAGCCCACGCTATTATCTACCAATGGATATTCAATTAGCGCATCGAGGTTTTGCTCAGTTTGTGATTTTAAGCAAAGATTTAAACACCCGAGAAGCACTACGTACTGACTTACTCAATTTATTTGAAAATGATTTTCCTAACTTACGTGCTTCTGTGATGCGACTTGAAAATGGTCCGCCTGTCGGCTTTCCGGTTCAATTTCGTGTAGATGGCAATGACATTCCAAAAATACGAGAAATCTCACACCAAATCGCAGAAATCATGCGCGCCAATCCAAATTTAGCTAATGTACAATTAGGTTGGGAAGAGCCAAGCAAAGTCATGAAGGTTTCTATAGACCAATCTAAAGCGCGACTGTTAGGCGTCAGCTCAGTAGATATTGCCAACATGCTGAATGGTGCAATGAGTGAACTTTACATCACCGAGTTTAGAGAGGGCAACGAGCGCATTGATTTAGTTGCACGCGGCGCAGAAATTGAAAGAACCAAACTATCGCGCCTGCCTAATTTAATGATTAATACGCAAAATGGTACAAGTGTACCGTTGTCACAAATTGCAACCATTAGTTCTGAGTTTGAAGAGGGTGTGATTTGGCGACGCAATCGCGTACCGTCCATTACGGTGCGTGCGAACCTTCGCGGCAGCATGCAAGCACCTGTCGTTTCTGGGCAAATTGAAGATAAATTGGGTGAAATTAAAACGAATCTTCCACTTGGCATTTCCATAGAAACTGGAGGTGCTGTTGAGGAGTCTGCCAAAGGCGGCGCCTCCGTAGCTAAAGGATTTCCTTTATTTTTGGTGGCTGTATTGACGTTACTGATTTTGCAACTTAAAAGCTTCTCACGCGTATTTTTAGTGTTGCTGACGGCACCTTTGGGCTTGATTGGTGTCACTATTGCACTGCTGTTATTTGACAAACCCTTTGGTTTTGTCGCCATGTTGGGTACGATTGCCCTCTCTGGCATGATTATGCGTAATTCAGTGATTTTGGTGGATCAAATTGATCAAGATAAAGCGTCAGGTCTAGCCCCTTGGCAAGCGGTAGTAGAGTCAACGATACGGCGTTTTAGGCCGATTGTTTTAACTGCTGCCGCTGCCATTTTAGCCATGATTCCGCTCACTCGTAGCGTCTTTTTTGGCCCGATGGCAGTCGCGATTATGGGCGGCCTGGCTGTGGCCACCATACTCACTGTATTATTTTTACCTGCTTTATACGCTGCGTGGTTTAAAGTAAAAATGCCTGATTCAATAAGTAGTTAAGCTATAATCACCCATTAGAAAACGAAGCCATGATATGACACAAACATCAACACATAGCAATCCACAAGAAACCGCGCGGGTTAACATGCGCGAAGCCAGATTCAATATGATAGAGCAGCAAATCCGTACTTGGGAGGTGCTGGACCCCGCAGTACTGGCCTTGCTAGATGAAGTGCCACGCGAAAACTTTGTGGCAGAATCTCAACGAGGTTTGGCCTTTGCCGACGTTGAACTGCCCATTGGATATGGTCAAACCATGCTTTCACCCAAGCTTGAAGGTCGAATTCTCCAGTCGCTCAATGTAAAAAAAACCGACAAGGTACTGCTCATCGGGACGGGTAGTGGCTATTTAACTGCACTGTTAGCCAAGCAAGCGGAATACGTGCATGCAGTAGAAATTATTCCAGAACTTTCTGACATTGCAAAAGCACGGTTACAGCAGCAAAATATATACAACGTAGCCCTGATCGTGGCTGACGGCGCTAACGGCTATGCCAGCGCTGCACCTTATGATGTTATCGTGTTTACTGGATCTTTGCACCTGCACCCAGTTGCCGCTGAAAAAATGCTGAACGTCGGTGGCCGTATGTTTGCAGTGGTAGGCGAGTTACCTATTATGCAAGCAACTCTCACTCAACGCGCTAGCGAAGGGGCTTCTAGTCACGAAACGCTTTTTGAAACTTGCTTGCCGCCACTCATCAATGCGCCGCAAGCGAATAAATTCGAGTTTTAATCAGTGAAAACGCCGCTCATGCTAAAACACTTGACCCTTGTTATTGCGCTAGCTTATATCAGCACGTCTGCTACTCAGCATGCTTTTGCTGCTGAAATGTCCACGGATAATAAGCCTCAGTCACTGATAGAGATATATCACCAAGCGTTATCACACGACCCAACCTTAGCCTCTGCGTTAAGTGCCAACCAAGCTGCGCAAGAGATTATTGAACAGGGCAAAGCGTTATACCGCCCGACCGTCAATTTTAATGCGGATGCAAATGCGGTGAAAACGGATATTCGCTATTTGAAATCCAATACGCCGCCTGGGCAGTCCAATTTTGAAACATATAAAGTCGGCATAGACGCACGCCAGCCCATTTACCGTAAGCAAAACTTGGTGCAAATAGAACAAACTAAAACACAAGTTGGGATTGCTGACAAACAACTACATTTGAGCCAGCAAGCCCTGATGTTACGCACCACACAAGCCTATTTTGAAGTGCTGATCGCACAAGACAAAATTGAGTTAATCATTGCGCAAAAAGCAGCGATTCAAAGCCAGCTAGAGCAGGCTAAAGCCAACTTTGAAGTGGGAACTGCAACCATTACCGATGTGAATGAAGCGCAGGCGCGCTATGATCTAACCAGTGCGCAAGAAATTGCCGCCGTGAATGAACATCAAGTGGCCAAGTATGCAGTACAAGCGATTACGGGTGAAAAACCACAAAAATTAGCAATCGTTAAAGCCGACATTAAAACCAATGTACTAGAGCAAAACATGGATCAATGGTTAGAAGTTGCGGCGCAGAACAATTTAAACGTACAAATTCAGCAAGACACCGTTAAGTTTTCTGAGCAAGAAATTGAGCGTGAAAAAGCCGGGCATTTACCAACCTTAGATGCAGTTGCTAGTCTTTCTGAGGCTTATTCTACAGGTAGCGCCTCAGTGTTTGGTACTGGCAACGATCTTAAAACTGGCGCTATCGGTTTACAATTACAAATCCCTTTGTACCAAGGCGGGGCGACCAGCTCAAAAATACGCCAAGCCGTGCTCAATAAACAAAAGGCGCTTGATGATATTGAAATTGCACGCCGGCAAACTGAACTGGAAACACAACGGGCATACCTCAATTTAAGTACAACGATTGCACAGGTAAAAGCTTATGAACAAGCTTTAATCAGCAGTCAAAGTCAGGTAGATTCAACCAAACTAGGTTATGAGGTGGGGGTGCGTACCAGTGTAGATGTACTGAACGCGCAACAACAGCTGTTTAGCGCCAAACGTGATTTACTACAGGCGCGCTATAGCTATTTGGTGAATATCATTCGCTTAAAAACCGCGACTGGGGTGGTGTCAGAGGCCGATTTGGCTGACATCAATCAGCAGTTAGTCCTGACTGATGTTAAGTAACATCACAGCCAGTAATTTACTTGCCAGAGCTGAATTAAGTCAGCTTGTTATTATTGATATGCAAACACGGCTGACCACCGCAATGGTGCCGGAAGCCATGCAGGCAACCATTAAGAATACTGGCATATTGGCTCAGGCTGCAGCATTATTGAAAGTGCCGACCGTCATTACCGAGCAATATCCAAAAGGTTTAGGAAATACAGTACCAGAATTATCGACCTTATTACCGAATCTAAAACCGGTAGAAAAACTCACTTTTTCATGCTTGGCTGAGCCAAAATTCAGCCGTCAACTCACCCGCGATCATGCTCAAATGATACTCACCGGCATGGAAGCACATATTTGTGTATTGCAAACTGCGCTCGCTTTAACCGGCGCAGGTAAACAAGTGTTTATCGTGGAAGATGCCATTATTTCAAGAAATTCAGCCAACAAGGCAAACGCCATCGCCAGAATGCGCGATGCGGGCTGCATCATTACCAACACCGAATCCATTGTGTTTGAATGGCTGGGTATCGCTGAGGGTGACCTATTCAAGGCAATTAGCAAACTGATCCGTTAAGGCAGATGTATCACCGTATGAACTGGAAAGTGCTGCTATTGATTGGTTTGGTGAGTTACGGTGCTTTTAATCACTTTAATCACCGACCTGTGTTTCATGGTGCTGGTGAAATAGCCCCAAAAGAACCCGCTCAAACTGACACGCACGCAACGGATATTCCACTCAATGGATTTACGCTCATGCCGCTAGCCAATTACGTGGTTAAAGCACGAGTGCTTTCAAGGGAAGATTACTCTTTTGGCACTGAAGCCGAGTTGTCGCCCACCGATTTAGCCTTAGGTTGGGGCCCAATGTCTGACGAAGCTGTGCTTAAGAACATTGATATTTCGCAAGACAATCGCTGGTATCATTGGCAACCAGTAGGTAAGCTTCCTATCGAGCGACATGAAATTGAAATTCACTCTGCCAATACGCATATTATTCCAGCTAATGATTTAGTTAAACGGCAATTAAGTAATGTGCGTTTAGGGCAACTCATCAAACTAAAAGGGCAATTGATTGAAGCTAAAAGGGCCGATGGCTGGCATTGGCGCAGTTCACTTAGCCGTGAAGATACTGGCGGCGGTGCTTGCGAACTGATGTATGTCACTGAGCTTTACGCCCACTAGATTTTTGCTAAACTTTTGGAAGTTGCGATTTACTTCAGATATTGAGCCATTAATTCCAGCGTATGCTGCGTCGCACCTTGTGACTTAACGCATAAATCCAAGCCTTTTTCACCCATTTCACGTTGTTGCTGCGGGTATTCAACTAAAGTTTGAATCGCATGTGTAAGTGTCTGCGTATCATTTACCCGCCAAGCTGCGCCTTGCTCCACGGCAAGCTCAGACACTTCTTTAAAATTAAACGTATGTTCGCCAATCAGCACGGGCTTACCCATGCGCATAGCCTCGATTAAGTTTTGCCCGCCAAATGGCAACAAACTACCGCCTACTAAACAAATATCGGCACTTGCATAATAAGTAAATAACTCGCCCATGCTATCTCCTAAGATATACTGGGTATCTGCATCGACAGTTTGTTGCAGGGTTGAACGCCTTTGGTACCGTAAACCTCGCTGTTGCAACAAGCCTTCCACTTCGTTAAACCGTTGTGGATGACGTGGCACGATGACTGTCAGTAAATGAGGATTTTGCGCAGCAATGACAGCCTCTAAAATAATGGCTTCTTCACCTTCACGCGTGCTGGCAGCAAGAAAAACTGGGCGATGTTCACCCAACAAATGACGCATCTGCTGGCCATGTAAAACAGCATCGGTTGGAGGCTGCACATCAAACTTTAAATTGCCCAACACACGTACGTTTTCAGCGCCGAGCCCTTGCAAGCGCGCGGCATCCTGCTCGGTTTGGGCAGCGATGGCCGTTAAACTTTGTAATCCTTCACGCACTAAACGGCCCAATTTAGCGTAACCATGCGCAGACTTTTCAGAAAGTCGTGCATTAACCAATAGT
This sequence comes from Methylotenera sp., assembly GCA_049643685.1. Taxonomy (GTDB): domain Bacteria; phylum Pseudomonadota; class Gammaproteobacteria; order Burkholderiales; family Methylophilaceae; genus Methylotenera. Next base: position 2,245 of record JBARQL010000025.1, on the reverse strand, counting down.
AAAGGTACGGCATGTTGTTTGCAGCCATTAATTAAATTAAACCAAAGCTCAGTTTCCATCAGCATGCCAATCAAGGGTTTGAAGTGCATTAAAAACCGCTTAACGGCGAAGGGCAGGTCATAAGGTAAGTAAACTCTTAGCACTTTGTCACCAAAAAGTTGCTCACTGGTAGCGCGACCTGTAGGTGTGGTGTGAGTCAGCAATATTTGGTGATTGGGAAATTGTGCTAGCAAAGCATTCACTAGCGGGGCGGCGGCGCGTGTTTCACCTACAGAAACACAATGCAGCAAAATCACTGGCTTATTGATAGGTAATGCATAAAAACCAAAACGCTCACGCCAATACATACGATACTCAGGCTGCCGAATACCACGCCAAAGCAATTTAAGCGGCACCAAGGGCAACACCAGGTACAGTAATAGCGAGTAGAAAAAACGATTCATAGCGCATTTTCTCACAAAAGTGGCGCAGTTGTTTTGACAACCATGAATGGCTGCTACAGAACAGCAACCATCCACTAATTTTCGTCTAAAATGAATTTTGTAAATTTTTATAATCAAAATTTTAATGTAAGTGATTACTCACCTTATCTCAATACAAATACTGGCCTCATTTTCACCAAAACGCACCAAAATAGTCTCTATTTGCAGTTCAAAAATAGGGTTGACGTACACAAAATAAAGGCATAAATTACCACTCCCAGCACAATATATTGTGTTTATGGGATGTATTTTCGATAAAAACTATAAATTTTTAATAATAATCACAGGGTTAACGCGATGTACACGCAGCATTCGTGTTTTCGTAAGTTTGAGGAGAATTATCTATGCTAAAAGCAGTTGAATCAGCAGGCAAATCACAAAGTGGTGCAGCGTCAGTTTCAGAAAAAGAAATTCCTATTCAGTCCGTGTCGTTAGACATTTGGGATAAGAAATATTGCCTGAAAACTAAAACTGGTGAGCATGTTGATAAAAACATGGATGATTCCTATGCGCGTGTGGCACGCGCGCTGGCCGATGTTGAAACAACTGATGAAAAGCGCCAACTTTGGCACGAGAAATTTCTGTGGGCATTGCGTCGCGGTGCAATTCCAGCAGGGCGTATTACTTCTAATGCAGGTGCGTTAGAGCATAAACCAGCCACTTCTACCATTAACTGCACCGTTTCCGGCGTGGTAGAAGATAGCATGGACAATATTTTAAGCAAAGTGCATGAGGCCGGCTTAACGCTTAAAGCAGGTTGCGGTATTGGCTATGAGTTCTCAACACTGCGTCCAAAAGGCGCTTTTGTGGCAGGTGCGGGTGCGTACACCAGCGGGCCATTAAGCTTCATGGATATTTACGACAAAATGTGTTTTACCGTATCTAGCGCGGGCGGCCGTCGCGGTGCACAAATGGCAACGTTTGATATTTCTCATCCTGATATTACCGATTTTATTAAAGCCAAGCGTGAAGCCGGCCGTTTGCGCCAATTCAATTTAAGCTGCCTCATCACCAAAGAATTCATGGAAGCTGTCAAAGCCGATGCCGAGTGGAAATTGGCTTTTCCTGTCACTGAAAAAGAAGCGATTATCGATGGTTTGAATACCAACGATATTAGCCAAGTAGTTTGGCGCGAGTGGCCAGTAAAGGGCAAATATCTCACCAAACTTGATGGCGTAGATGCTGGCAAAGTGGCCTGCCGCGTGTATAAAACCATTAAAGCGCGCCGTTTGTGGGACGTGATTATGAGTAGCACGTACGACTTTGCCGAGCCAGGATTTATTCTGATTGACCGCGTGAATGAAATGAACAACAACTGGTTCTGCGAAAATATCCGCGCCACCAACCCATGTGGCGAGCAGCCTTTGCCACCTTATGGCGCTTGTTTATTGGGTTCTGTGAACCTGACTAAATTTGTGAAAAAACCATTCACGGCCGAAGCGCATTTTGACTGGAAAGAATACCGCGAAGTCGTGGCAATTTTCACCCGCATGCTCGATAACGTTGTTGAAATCAACGGCTTACCATTGCAACAACAGCGCGACGAAATTATGCGTAAACGCCGCCACGGCATGGGTTATTTGGGCTTGGGCTCCGCACTCACCATGATGAAAATGAAATACGGTGAAGATGAATCGATCAAATTCACAGAAGAAGTCACCCGCGTGATGGCAGAAGAAGGCTGGAATGTGGGCGTGCAACTGGCTGAAGAAAAAGGCCCAGCACCAATCATGGATGAGAAATTTGAAGTGACGGCTGATATG
>JBARQL010000024.1:0-5287 GCA_049643685.1 Methylotenera sp. | reverse complement strand
ATTATGGCTCTTATAGTACAAAAATACGGCGGCACTTCAGTCGCTAATCCAGAACGCATTCGCAATCTAGCTCGCCGTGTGGCACGCTATAAAGCGATGGGGCATCAAATCGTAGTCGTCGTTTCAGCCATGTCTGGCGAAACAAATCGTTTGATTTCGCTGGCTAAAGAAATCATGCCAGAACCCGATCCACGTGAACTGGATGTGATGGTTTCGACTGGTGAACAAGTCACCATCGGCATGACGGCTTTAGCCTTGATGGAGCTTGGCATAAAAGCCAAAAGCTACACGGGTGCACAAGTAAAAATACTCACCGATGACGCTTTTACCAAAGCACGAATTCTAAATATTGATGAACATAATCTGAAAGCCGATTTAGATGCTGGCTATGTGTGCGTGGTGGCAGGTTTTCAAGGCGTAGATGAAAACGGTAACATTACAACACTAGGTCGAGGTGGCTCAGACACTACTGGGGTAGCGCTGGCAGCGGCACTCAAGGCTGAAGAATGCCAAATCTACACCGACGTAGATGGCGTTTACACGACCGACCCGCGCGTGGTGCCGGAAGCACGTCGCTTAAGCAAAATCACTTTTGAAGAAATGCTTGAACTCGCAAGCCAAGGCAGCAAAGTCTTACAAATTCGCTCCGTTGAGTTTGCTGGCAAATACAAAGTAAAACTGCGTGTGCTATCGAGCTTTGAAGATGAAGGCGACGGTACACTGATTACATTTGAAGATGAAGGAAATAACATGGAAGACCCAATTATCTCTGGCATTGCCTTTAATCGCGATGAGGCTAAAATCACCGTACTTGGCGTGCCAGACAAGCCGGGCATTGCCTATCAAATTTTAGGCCCAATTGCGGAGGCCAATGTCGATGTCGACATGATTATCCAAAATACCGGCGCAGATGGCACAACAGATTTCACCTTCACTGTGCATAAAAACGAGATGAACAAAGCACTCGGCATTTTGCGTGACAAAGTGCAAGGTCACATCAATGCACGTGAAATTAGCGGAGATGATAAAGTCGCCAAAGTAGCGATTGTCGGCGTCGGCATGAAGTCACACGTAGGCGTGGCAAGTAAAATGTTCCGCACCTTGGCTGAGGAAGGGATCAATATTCAAATGATTTCCACCAGCGAAATTAAAATCGCTGTGGTAATTGATGAAAAATACATGGAACTTGCCGTGCGCGTGCTACACAAAGCATTTGAATTAGAAGCAGCATAACTAAGTTTTAATTACTGAGTTTTAATTGATTTTCAAAGGCGTTTCGCGTATTATCGCGCCCTTAATTAGTGAATACTAATGAAAAGCGAAAGCGTAATAAACGGAGAGCTGGCCGAGTGGTCGAAGGCACTTCCCTGCTAAGGAAGCATACGGGCTTAAATCTGTATCGAGGGTTCGAATCCCTCGCTCTCCGCCAGTTTTAACTTAAAGATTGTAATTTTCACTTTAAGAAATAAGCAGTATGTCGTATAATACTGCCCATGCGCCCGTAGCTCAGCTGGATAGAGTACTTGGCTACGAACCAAGGGGTCGGGCGTTCGAATCGCTCCGGGCGCACCATAATTAGTAGTAATACCAAAGGGTTAGATGCAAATTGCTTCTAGCCCTTTTTGTTTGTTAGCGGATTTTAAGGCTACTTAATCAATTGGCATACTACCTATTTTCAAGCTTAACACCCACTTTCAATCATGAGCAACTCTGCACTTAATAATCTGACAAGACTGCGTGCAGGGCAATTAGCTGGCACTAAGCGGCTAGATTTATCCTGTGGCTTAACTGAATTTCCTACGGAAATTTATGATTTAGCGGATTCTTTAGAGGTTCTTAACCTTTCTGGTAATGCCTTATCTTCTTTACCTGATAACTTAACTAGACTCACAAAGCTTAAAGTACTATTTTGTTCTGAAAACCAATTTACACATGTGCCTGAAGTGTTGGGGCAATGTCCTGAACTTAGTATGGTTGGGTTTAAATCCAATAAAATCAAAATATTACCTGCTAAATCGCTACCCAAAAAATTGCAATGGCTTATACTAACGGACAATCAACTGGTAAGTCTGCCTGCGACTTTAGGGCAATGTGAATACTTACAAAAACTGATGCTAGCAGGCAATCAACTCACCCATTTACCTAGTGAAATGGCGGCTTGTGAGCAGCTTGAGCTGCTACGCATTTCAGCTAACAACTTTGCAGTATTACCAGAGTGGTTGCTGTCGCTTCCGCGTTTGGCCTGGCTGGCCTACGCAGGCAACCCTTTTTGCCGTGCCCTTGAAAATAACACACTAGCCACTCAACAAAATTCAAAACCAATCAAAGAAATTAATTGGCAAACATTAAAAATCCAACAGCAGCTAGGTGAAGGCGCTTCAGGTGTGATTTATCAGGCCGATTGGAAAGATGCTGCAAACGACATTAAACCTGTTGCCGTTAAATTGTTTAAAGGCGCAGTAACAAGCGATGGTTTACCTTTGAACGAAATGTCAGCCTGCATTTCAGCCGGAACGCACCCCAACCTCAGCACCATTGAAGGGGTCGTTAGCCTGCACCCGGAAAATAAAAACGGTTTAGTCATGTCACTCATAGCCCCAAATTTTAAGAACCTCGCAAATCCGCCTAGCCTAGCCTCTTGCACGCGTGACATTTATGCAAAGGAAACAACATTCTCAATTAACAAAGCTCGCAATATTGCATTAGGGATTGCAAATGCTGCGCAACATTTACATACAAAAGGCATCGTGCATGGCGATTTGTACGCACATAATATATTGCACAATGAGCTGGGCGATTGCTTGCTGAGCGATTTTGGCGCGGCTTCATTTTTACCCATTGAAAATAAATCAACTGCTGAAGCCCTAAAACGTATCGAAGTACGTGCTTTTTCTTGTTTACTAGAAGAGTTAATCGCGCATTGTAATGTTAGTGATTCGCCAAAATTAGACAGCCTGCGCGCATTACAGCGTGACTGCGCCCAAACAACCGTAACTAATCGGCCACTTTTTGCTGAAATTATTCAAAGGCTAGAAGCCATATAACAAGAACGCTACTTGCGTTAAAATACACAGCTATGCAAGATTTTCAACCTTTTCTAGCCCCAGCAAAAATAAACTTATTTTTGCACATCACTGGCCAACGTGCTGATGGCTATCACTTATTACAAACAGTATTTCGTCTATTAGATTTTTACGACACCATTTATCTAAAGCCTACCACTAACAAAACCATTAAGCGGGTCAATGAAGTGGCCGGCGTGCCAGAAGCACAAGATTTATGTATGCGTGCCGCGAAACTTTTACAGCAACATACGCAATGCCCGCTTGGTGTAGAAATGTTCGTGGGAAAAAGCATTCCGATGGGTGGCGGTTTAGGCGGCGGTAGCTCCGATGCAGCCACAGTGTTGTTAGCCTTAAATCACTTATGGCAGCTTAATCTAAGCCGTGCAGAATTATTATCTTTAGGCTTGCAATTGGGTGCAGATGTACCATTTTTCATCTTCGGCACAAATGCATGGGCGGAAGGCATAGGCGAACAATTACAAGAAATACACTTGCGTGACGCCTATTATGTGGTTTTGACCCCTGAAGCACATGCCTCTACCGCGCAAATATTTGCCAATAAGCAATTGACAAAAAATGCGATTCCTAAGACAATGTCGGACTTTTCAAAGGCATGCAGTCTTGGTGTGGGTGCTGGCTTAGGCAACATAAGCGCCGAATTCACAAATGGCCTTGAAAAAATAGTTTGCAATGACTACCCTCCCGTTTCGGCTTGTTTAACATGGCTTAAACAGTTTGGGGATGCTAGAATGAGCGGCTCTGGTGCTTCAGTTTTTTTAGAGGTCGCTAGCAAGCAAATTGCGACTGAAATATGCAATCAAAAACCAAGCAATGCACAAGGTTTTGTTGCAAAAGGGTTAAATCAACACCCGTTAATGGCTTTGCAGCTTATTAAATAGTTTGATTAACATATTGGGGAGTCGCCAAGTTGGTTAAGGCACTGGGTTTTGATCCCAGCATCCGAAGGTTCGAGTCCTTCCTCCTCAGCCAAAATTTTCAATGCTGATAAACAGTCAGCATAAATTAAATAGTGCAGGCTAACGGCCTGCACTAGATAGAATAAAGCGTGTAGATTTTTGATTTACGCGCTTTTATTTTTTATTAAGTTTTACTATATTTTAGTTTTTCGCTGGCATAGTGCTAGCACGATAGGAATCAACAGATGTCTAACGGCAACTTGATGGTCTTTACAGGCACCGCCAACCCAGTGCTTGCACAAGAGGTAGCGACGCATCTAGGCATTGAGCTTGGTCGCGCGCACGTTGGCACATTTAGCGATGGTGAGACAACTGTTGAGTTGCTAGAAAATGTACGTGGCCGCGATGTTTTTGTATTGCAATCAACCAGCCACCCAACCAATGACAGCTTAATGGAAGTTATGGTCATGGTGGATGCGCTACGTCGCTCTTCTGCAGGCCGTATCACCGCTGCGATTCCCTACTTTGGATATTCAAGACAAGATCGCCGCCCTCGCTCAGCACGCGTAGCCATTACTGCAAAAGTGGTAGCCAATATGCTCACAGGCGTTGGCGTTAATCGCGTTCTTACAATGGATTTGCACTCAGACCAAATTCAAGGTTTCTTTGATATTCCTGTCGATAATATTTACGCCACGCCGATTTTGCTGGCTGATTTATTAAAGCAAAAACATCAAGATTTAATGGTGGTTTCGCCCGATGTGGGTGGCGTAGTGCGCGCGCGCGCCGCTGCCAAGCAATTAAGCGCTGATTTAGCCATTATCGACAAACGTCGCCCGAAGCCGAATGTAGCCAAAGTGATGAATATTATTGGTGATGTTGCTGGCCGTACCTGCGTGATTATGGACGACATGGTCGACACCGCAAATACACTTTGCGAAGCAGCTGCCGCTTTAAAAAACCATGGCGCTAAAAAAGTAATTGCTTACGCAACACACCCAGTGTTATCTGGCGGTGCTGCTGAGCGCATTAAGAATTCCGAACTAGATGAATTAGTGGTGACCAACACCATTGCTCTTGGCGCTGAGTCAGCCAATTGCAAAAAAATTCGCCAATTAAGTGCGGCTGAATTGTTGGCTGAAACCATACGTAGAATTAGCAGTGAAGATTCCGTAAGCTCGTTGTTCATGGATTAAGTTTTTAACCCTGTTTTCTGGTCGCGGAAAACAGATTTTTGTGCAGTACCCGTTGCGTAAATACAATTGAGTAAATTCAGCAATGGTTTTAGGAGTAGTAAAATGTCTA
>JBARQL010000023.1:0-2786 GCA_049643685.1 Methylotenera sp. | reverse complement strand
GTGATGTGTCTGTTTGCCTACTTGTTTACTAAGCTAGACAACATTGCCAATAGCTTAGTGGGGGGTGGCGATAATGCCAGCGGCTTAGGTTTGGCCTTAGCCACCGCACAAATCGCAAAAATGACCTATGCCGCCATGCGTGGTGGCAGTAAAGGTGGGGGTGGTGTAGGTGGAAAAATAGAAAATAGCAGTGGCGGCGGATTAGCTAGCGGTTTAGAAAAAAGCACACAACTGGCTGGTCGTGGCATCAATCGTGCCGTACAACATTCAGCACATGCAATCGCTTCACGTTATCGAAATAGATAACCAGCACCATGAAAACACTAAAACAACTTTTATCAAACTCCTCACTAGGTAAACAGCATGCTATTTAATAACAAAAAAGACATTCACCAACAAGCCCTCAATTGGGAAGCCTCCACTGCCATTGCGCTCCATCAGTCTGAGGTTAGAGCATGGAATATAACCAAAATAATGACATTATTGGCCGTGTTAGCGATCACTGGTTTGGTATTTATGCTGCCCTTTTATAAAGTCATCCCCATGACTTTCTTGGTCGATAAAGTCACAGGTGAAGCGCAATTGGTCGATACCACAGGTTACAAACCAGCTAGTTTGAATGAGGCAGCCGATAGGCATTGGGTCGAAGAGTATGTGAACACGCGTGAACGCTATAACTGGATGCTGTTACAAAGTGACTATGAGCGTACTTTGGCTCTATCTGCTGGCGATGTACTCAAAAACTATCGCGCCATGTTTGGTCACGATAATGCGCTTGATAAACAACTCGGCAATTACACAGAACGTCGTATTCACATCGTTTCAACGACATTGCCGCCAGGCGCGCAGGGTACTGCCATCATTCGGTATGAGCGTACCACGCGTGAGCGTGGCTACGACACTGAAATTGCAGGTAAATACATTGCCTCAATGACTTATGTTTACGAAAAACCTTCACTACTCACATTACAAAAAGACCTTGATGCCAATCCTTATGGATTCAAGGTCACAGGCTATGTGGTCGACAAAGAAGAAAAAGGTGCAGCAGTCGCTGCACCTATTATTAATACCCCTCAGTCTTTATCACCATCAGCTAACGGCACGTCACCAGCCGCTAACGGAGTATCTGCACAATGAAGTCTGCAATTAATCAAGCAGTCATGAATTTAGTACGTACTAAATTAACGCTCAACGCTATCAAGTTAGCTGTTCTTGCCTCATTAAGTATCACTGGCTTCGCGCAAGCCAATACTCAAGTCAATGCCAAAGTCAGTGAAAGCATAGCAAACCCAGTACAGCGCATTCCTTACGATATGAATCAAGTCACCATGATTAAAGCCAAACGTGGCTTTGCTACCCATATTGATTTAGAAGCGGATGAACATATTGTGAAGGATGGTGTGGGCGGCGGCGATACCGATAATTGGATTACTTCAGCCAAAGTGGGTAGCAACTTTATTCTATTAAAACCTAAAAAGAATGCTCATGATAGCAATCTTGTCGTTAAAACGGATAAGCGTAGCTACGCCTTTGATTTACATGTACTCAAAGACCACAGCTCAGATAAAGGCACTTGGCGCATTGCTTATACTTACCCTAAGCCGAATACCGAAGTTGCACCATTAACGCCAGCACAAATTGAGGCCATTAACAAAGCCAAAGTAAAACAGTTGCAAGCCGCACCACAAGCAGTACGCAACACGCAATACAGCATGCAGGTGATGACTAATTCAGATGAAATTGCACCCACGGCAGCATGGGATGATGGCAATTTTACTTATCTTAAGATTCCGAATCACCGCGAAATTCCAGCGGTATTTCGCGTCACCACCGATGGGGATGAATCCATGGTGAATACCCATATGGAGGGCGACAGTAAAGATACTATCGTCATTCATGGTATGGCAAAACACTATGTCCTGCGCTTAAGCAAGCAAGTAGTCGGTGTTTGGAATGATGCCTACGATATTGAAGGTGTTAGCCCTAAAAATGGCACGGTGACCTTAGGCGTATCACGTCAGGTGGCAGAATAATCATGACCAATACCATAGAGCATAACGACAAGCAACAAAACTCAACTGATGAGATGGGGCTACGCGACGGGTCACATAAAACCAGTATTGATCAAGCTTACACTGCCAGAAAAAATTGGGGCGCAATGCTATTTATGTTGGCTATTCCACTGTTATTCGGCAGTGCAGGCTATTTCGCATATTCCCGCTATCAAGCCCACTTGTTGACTAGCAAAGAGGAACAAAAGTCACATAAATTTACCGCAGAAAATACCATTAAGCCAATGGGTGTTGAAGGCGAAGGTACACTGCTTAAACCCGCAGAAATGCAGGGTCAGACAACACCGATGCCTGATAACGCAAATATGGGTGTTACACCGATAGGCGTAGTACCTAATAATCAACAAATGCAACATGGGCAAACTGTTACAGTTAAACCAAACCCAAGCCGCTATGATGCTGACATCCTGCCAGAGCAAGGCGAATCGCAATTAGCTGTAGCAACAGGTACTGCTAATCAAGGTCTGTACAACCAAAACACAAACAACAGTAAGATAGCAAGACCCTTGAGCCAAGAGGTCGAAAGTGAGGGTACGTTCGACAGGTCTACTCGCTCTAACCCAGACGGTATGCAATTAACACCCACATACACGCCTAAAACCAAGGCAAGGCTACTGGGAAACCGCAATTACGTGTTAGCCAAAGGCAATGAATTTGATTGCGCACTCAATACTGCAATTAACTCCTCTAATCCAGGCATGGTGACTTGCACCA
>JBARQL010000022.1:0-5819 GCA_049643685.1 Methylotenera sp. | reverse complement strand
GCATTCAGTATTTTTTGATGCACGCCGCCAAAGCCACCATTGCTCATCACCAACACATGGTCACCTGGCCTGGCTTGTTCACCAATGGCCTGCACCATCAACGCTAAATCATCATAGGTGTTTGCTTTGTCGGCCATCGGTTTCAGCGCCTCCGCAGCATCCCAACCTAAGTTTGCACCATAACAAAACACCAAATCTGCGTCTTTTAAACTGGTGGGAAGTGCATCTTTCATCACGCCCAATTTCATGGTGTTACTTCTAGGCTCAAGCACTGCCAATATACGGGCGCTACCCACTTTTGCGCGCAGGCCCGCCACGGTGGTTTCGATAGCGGTTGGGTGGTGCGCAAAATCATCATATACCGTGACGCTATTGACAACGCCTTTGGTTTCCATACGGCGTTTTACGTTTTTAAATTCTGTCAGTGCGGCAATACTCGTCTCAATCGCAACACCCGCATGACGGGCAGCGGCAATGCTGGCCAGCGCATTCATGCGGTTGTGTTCGCCGAGCAAATTCCATGCAACGCGTCCTTGTAACTTGCCCTTGTACATTACGTCAAAACTGCCATCGCCTTGCGTATTAGCAATCTGCCAGTCAGCACTTGATTTTGATTCAAGCACCCCAAACTTTTCTACCGGCGTCCAGCAGCCTTTATCGATCACGCGCTGCAAACTGGCCTCTTTATCATTTGCAACCACTAAACCTTGTTGTGGTACGGTGCGCACTAAATGGTGAAATTGTTTTTCAATCGCAGCTAAATCATCAAATATATCCGCATGGTCAAACTCTAAATTATTCAACACCGCTGTGCGTGGACGGTAATGCACAAACTTAGAGCGTTTATCAAAAAATGCGGTGTCGTATTCATCGGCTTCAATCACAAAAAAAGGTGAAATACTTTTTTTATCTAGCGTTGGCGCCTGTGGCAAGCGTGCAGAAACTGAAAAATTCTCAGGCACGCCTCCAATTAAGAAGCCAGGGGCTAGCCCTGCGTATTCCAATATCCAGGCCAGCATTGATGAGGTAGTCGTTTTGCCATGTGTACCCGCCACTGCCAGCACCCACTTGCCTTGCAGCACATTCTCCGCCAACCATTGCGGACCTGAAATATAGGGCAAGCCTTGGTTGAGTATAGCTTCCATCAGCGGATTACCACGCGAAACCACGTTGCCTATCACATAAATATCAGGATTCAATTGAGTTTGAGATGGATCAAAACCTTCAATCAACTCGACGCCTTGTGCTTCAAGCTGCGTGCTCATCGGCGGATAAACGTTCGCATCACAACCTGTGACTTTGTGCCCCGCAGCTTTGGCTAAAACGGCAATACCGCCCATAAATGTGCCGCAAATACCTAATATGTGAATATGCATCTCTAGAATTTAACTTTCTTTAACTTATGACTACTTAACATTTACGCTATTTTTAGTACAAAATTTTGCCTGTATTCGATATTTTTAATACTAATTTTGTTCGCTGGATTTATGTGCATTTTTTTAAAAAAACCCAAAAAAAACACTAAAGAAAAAAACCTGCTTGCCGTAAATCACTTAAGCGCTTGACGTTGCATTTGATATTAATCTAAACGTCATATGATAAGCCATCCTCGCTAGAAATGGCAGTGTGCATTAAACCAATGGAGTAAAAAAATTATGAATCAACCTATCCCTTTATCCGTTTTAGCCAGTACAGCAGAGATTTTCTTGGGTCGCCAACCCATCTTAGATCATAAAAAACAAATCGTTGCCTATGAACTGTTATTCAGGTCTAAAGGGAGTTTAGAGGAAGCCGATGTCAATGACGATTTACTGGCAACCTCTACCGTTATCGTCAACACACTTAGTCAATTTGGTTTGGAGCAAGTGCTAGGCAACAAACTCGGGTTTTTAAATGTTTCTGCCAGTTTGTTGCTAAGCGAAACAGTGAATCTACTGCCACCAGACCGTATCGTACTAGAAATACTCGAAGATGTACCTGTCAATGCGCAAATTATTACACGCTGTAAACAATTGAAAGAAATGGGGTTTAAATTAGCACTGGATGATTTTGAATACCGGTCAGAACATGATGCGCTTTTCCCTATCATCGATTACGTCAAAATTGATTTGACGATTACACCTTTCGCCAAACTCCCTGAAATAGTGCGTTTTTTGCGAAGAGTTACCACGGCCAAGTTAATCGCCGAAAAAGTAGAAGAAGAAGCGTTATTTGAACAATGTAAAGAGCTCGATTTCGATGCCTATCAAGGTTTCTTTTTTGCCAAACCAACCATACTCAAAGGGAAAAAACCTCAAGCACACCAAATGACGCTCATGCGGGTAATGGGTGAACTTTTGGGAGATGTCAACTTAGGTGAGCTTGAAAAAATGTTTAAGGATAATCCAGGCTTAACCCTTGGTTTACTCAAGCTGGTAAACTCTGTGGGTATTGGTGGCGGCAGGCAGAAAGTAGAATCTATTCGCCAAGCAATTGTAGTCCTGGGTCAAAAGCAATTAATGCGTTGGGTACAGTTGCTACTTTATGCAACCCCTGATGGCAAAGTAGGCGGTACATTAATGCTACAAGTAGCTAATCGGGCACGTCTGATGGAACTCGTTGCTAAAAAAATGGATAACTACCAACCCAACTTCAGCGAGCAAGCCTTTATGGTGGGGATGTTATCGCTCGCCGATGTGGTGATGCAAACTCCGCTTGAAGAAGTGCTGAATGAGATTGGTTTAACAGATGATATTAAAAATGCCGTATTAATGCATGAAGGCCTTTTAGGTGAATTGTTATTATTGGCCGAAGAGATTGAAAAAGGTGACTTTGGAGCGGCTGAACTAGAAATTGATAAACTCGGCATCAGTGTGGGTGATTTACTGGCCATTCAATTAGAAACCATGCAATGGGCGAATCAAATTGCGATGTAATCAATAGCCTAATATCGCATTTTTAGGTTTGATTATGTTTAAAGCATGATGACTCAACTCAATAGTCATCATGCTTTTTTATGGGTAAATTATCTTAACTCCAATAACCTGGCAGCAATATACTTAGTATCCACATGCCGCTAATATTCACAATCACCAAACGGCCTTGCCCTTGCCCAAGCACATTCTGAAAATCATACACTGCGCCCACCACCGTTAAAATCTGCTCTTTTACTTCATCGGCAAATTTGATGAGCGCGTAATTCACCTGATTATTCACATTCGCAATTACGCCGCGCAGCCAGTCCTCCGTGGTTAATTCGTCTGTTTTGATGGGCAACTGAATGCTGTTTAATTCATGCTTAATCGCATCCGACTCACTTGAATAATAGTCCGCCGCCGCTTTAATCGCCCCGCAAGCCAAATGCCAAACAATAATCAGAAAAAGCGCAGTAAATGCCGCACGCCATATTCTACCGAGCCTTCTGCCGTAGTAATTTTGTTGCAAATATTGCGTATCATAAACAAATCACCATCTGGCGTTTTGTCTAAAGCCTGTGTGTGAATACGCGCATCCGCACAAGCCACCACCGTAGCACGTGGATGTTGCGACGCTTCAAATGGATCAAAATACGCTGGCTCGTGCGTACGCACAAATTCATCATTATCTTGAATCAGATTTTTGATGATTCCGCGTAGTTGGTCGAATTCGTTGGTGGTTTGGTCGTGGGTGTGCATAACGTACTAATGTTTAGGTGCAATTTCCATATACGGATAAAAATCCGTTAAAGGCACTAATGAAAATTTACGCTTCTTTTTAACCAACTTAAGGGGGTTGCAATCTTTTTCGCTGTATCGCTGCTCTTCTATTTTTCCTGTTAAGTAGTTAGTTGATACTTGCAAGCTATCAGACTCTTGTGCATCATCACCTTCTCCACATTGGGCAAGCTCACTAAAATTATCACCAACTAAATACCATCTATTCTTAATTAGCTGAAAATAATAAGTGTGACTTGCATGTCCTCCTTGGACTAATTGTATCGAAACATTAAATTTATCATTTGAATCAAAAGCCACTTCTTCAAATAAGTAAGGATATTGCCATTCTTCGTTAGTGTCGATTTTAGTTACCAACTTTAGCTTGCCTTGTTTATTAGCCTCCAATAAATATAAGTAGGCTGAGTAATTCGTCCCGCCAGGTCCATATCCAACGTACCACCTTTTATTTTTTGAAACAGCGCGACTAGGATCTTGCTCTTTAGGGAGTTCCTTATTAAATTGCTGTTCCTCATTAACTGCGGGGAGTGTCTTTAGGTAATCATCCACAGAAGAATAAAGTTCTTCAGCTTGTAGATTTAAGCTCAATAGCAGCAATAGGATACTAATAATCTTCATAAAATTATCCCAAATTCGGCGCAAGCCACCGCTCTAAATACGCCTTATCCAAGTTTCTACGTTTTGCCATATCCACTAATTGGTCTTCACCAATTTTGTCCACACTAAAGTATTTTGCCTCTTTGTGGGCAAGGTAAAAGCCTGAAACCGCGGCGGCGGGCATCATGGCGAATGAGTCGGTGAGTTGCATATCAATTTCATCGCATTGCAGTAGCTTAAACATATCGGTTTTAACGGTATGGTCTGGGCAGGCAGGGTAGCCTGGGGCTGGTCTAATGCCTTGATATTGCTCTTTAATGAGGGCTTCGGTAGCCAATTTTTCATCGCTTGCATAGCCCCAAAAATCGGTGCGAATACGTTCGTGCATATATTCAGCAAAGGCTTCGGCAAGGCGGTCAGCGAGTGATTTAAACATAATCGCGCTGTAATCGTCGTGCGCGGTTTCAAATTGGGCGAGGCGTTTTTCCATGCCTAAGCCAGCAGTAACCGCGAATAGACCAATGTAGTCAGCAATACCCTGCTCGTCATTCCGATGCAAATCGGAATCTAGTGACTTAAGACGCTGGACACCGACTTCCGTCGGTGTGACGGGAGTTTTTGGCGCAATAAAGTCTGCCAAACATTGGTTGGGGCGTGCCACGCCGTCAATCACGGGCTTAACGGTTTGCTGGCGCATTCCGTAATAAGTAAACGCCACTTGGCTCCGTGTTTCATCTGTGTAAATTTCAATATCGTCATCATTCACCGTGTTGGCGGGCATGAGCGCAATCACGCCATTGGCGGTGAGCCAGCGACCGTCGATGATTTTTTTCAGCATGGCTTGGGCTTCGGCAAACACTTTGCTTGCAGCGTCGCCCACCACTTTATCCTGCAAAATGGCTGGGTAGCTACCTGCTAAATCCCAAGTTTGGAAGAATGGACTCCAATCAATATATTTGGCAATTAAGCTCAAATCTATATTTTTAAACACACGGCGGCCGATGAATTTGGGCTTCACAGGAGCAAATTCGCCAGTAAACGACAACTTGGCTTTGTTGGCGCGGGCTTGCGCTATGGTGAGC
Organism: Methylotenera sp.; assembly: GCA_049643685.1. Lineage (GTDB taxonomy): Bacteria > Pseudomonadota > Gammaproteobacteria > Burkholderiales > Methylophilaceae > Methylotenera. The sequence continues at coordinate 448 of JBARQL010000022.1, read as the reverse complement.
AATGGTACACCTTTTTTATTGGCGTGTTGGTTGCGGGCTTTTTCATAATCCGCGTGAATGTCCGCAATATAGGCATCTTTGGTTTCAGGTGTGAGTAACGATTGCATGACGGAAACTGAGCGCGAGGCATCTGGCACATAAACAATCGGACCATCATAAAACGGGGCAATTTTCACGGCAGTATGAGCACGTGAAGTAGTTGCACCGCCAATCAGCAACGGCATTTTTAAGCCATGAAAATACGGGTCGCGCTGCATTTCTTTGGCTACATACGCCATTTCTTCAAGCGAAGGCGTAATCAGGCCGCTCAGGCCGATAATGTCGGCATTCTCCGCTTTGGCCATGGCTAAAATCTCGGCCGCTGGCACCATCACGCCCATATTCACCACTTCAAAGTTATTGCATTGCAACACCACAGATACAATGTTTTTGCCGATGTCATGCACAT
>JBARQL010000021.1:0-4710 GCA_049643685.1 Methylotenera sp. | reverse complement strand
TGAATGCTACGGATGATGAGCTCGCAGCAGTCATCGGCCATGAAATCGCCCACGCGTTACGTGAACACGGTCGGGAACGGATGTCGCAAGCTTACGTACAGCAATTTGGCCTGCAAGCGTTGGCCGCCTTTGTGACCAAAGGTGCAACTGGTACAGCCACTACACAAGCCGCTGGTTTAGGTTCACAACTGTTTTTCGCATTACCCAATGGCCGTGAGCAGGAACGGGAGGCAGATAAAATGGGGTTAGAATTGGCTGCACGTGCCGGTTACAACCCAGATGCTGCCGTCACTTTATGGCAAAAAATGGCCGCGCAATCTAAAAATGCGCCACCTGAATTTTTTAGCACCCACCCAGCCAGTGCAAATCGTATTGCCGAGTTAAAAGCATTAACGCCAAAAGTGCGACCACTTTACGAGGCAGCCAAAACCGCTAAATAAGTAACCACGATATTGTTCAGTCACAAAAAGCGCGTAGGTAATACGCGCTTTTTTTGCATGCTTTTTTGTTTTTTGGTGATTGCACGATATAGGTTAAAATAACGCCTTGTTCAATTCACACTATCTGAGAGCACTATGGATCCACGTCAAAGTATTATCGAAACGGCCTTTGAAGACCGTGCCAACATTAACCCTGCCAACGCCTCTGCTGAAATCAAAGCCACCGTTAACTCGCTATTAGCTGACTTAGATTCAGGCAAGCTGCGCGTGGCTTCACGCATTGGCGATACCCAAAACTGGGAAACCCATCAATGGCTCAAAAAAGCGGTGTTACTTTCATTCCGTTTAGCCGACAACGTGCTGTTAGAGGGCGGTTGCACGAAGTACTTTGATAAAGTACCGCCAAAATTTGCGAATTACACGGAAGAAGACTTCAAAGCAGGTGGTTTCCGCGTGGTGCCAAATGCCATGGTACGTCGCGGTTCATTCATTGGTAAAAATGCCGTGTTATTGCCTTCATACGTCAATATTGGCGCCTACGTAGACGAAGGTACAATGGTCGATACTTGGGCCACCGTCGGATCATGCGCGCAAATCGGTAAAAACGTACACTTAAGCGGTGGCGTTGGCATTGGCGGCGTATTAGAGCCGATTCAGGCAGGACCAACCATTATTGGCGATAACTGCTTTATCGGCGCGCGCTCTGAAGTGGTTGAAGGAGTGATTGTGGAAGATAACAGCGTGATTTCCATGGGCGTTTATATTGGTCAAAGTACCAAAATCTACGACCGCGAAACAGGTGAAGTGACCTACGGCCGCATCCCCGCAGGCTCAGTGGTGGTTTCTGGCAACTTACCTTCTAAAGACGGTAGTTACAGCCTTTATTGTGCGGTGATTGTGAAAAAAGTAGATGCCAAAACCTTAGGCAAAGTCGGCATTAACGAATTATTGCGTGGCATCTAAACCGCACACACACATTCCCGTAAGAAATTCATTACATAAGTGTTGTAAATTTGACAGTTTATTGTGTATAAACTAACGTTCAATAAACGCCAACCTTCATAAAAAAGGCTGCAAGCAAGCAAAATAGCGCTTCTGCAGCCTTTTTTACAACTCCCGCCTATGCAGATAACTGCATGGCATAGACTTTGCAATCACACCATTATCTATCACTTTTACAGGGATTATCTAAGCCGCAAGCCATTAGATAACTTAAAGATAATGAATCAAACCAACCCACAATTGATCGCACTGACTATTCTGATTAGCTACGTAGCGATTTTGCTGATGTTTAGCTTAGTCAAAAAGTTAAATAAATCGCTCTCCAATGATAAAAAAACCTTGATGATGGCGAGCGCTTTAACCATCGGCAGTTGTTTGTGGGGAATTCAAGTGTTAAATGTCTTAACGATTCCAGCCATGCCTGCACTTGGCGTCGCAACCGGTGAAACCAACTTAGTCTATACCGTAGGCTACGTTGCACTCTCATGGTTGGCTGCATTTCTATTTTCCGCCATTCTGCTCTATACCACCAGCAAAGCAACGCTTCCTGCAAAAGCCTTATCTACAGGCGGTGTGTTAGCGGGCATTAGCGCATGTGCCGTGTTCTTTTTTAGTATTTTCTCAACACAAGCGGAAGCCAGCATCTTGCTGACTTCAACAAACAGCTTGCTTGCAGTGGCGGCTTCTATCACTCTGGCGATAGTTGGCATCATGATGCTTTTTTGGCTTAAAAATCACTCACATGAATTGTCATTCAAGGCTAAATCTGTTTTAGCCCTCATTATTTCATTGACAGGGATCGGTGTGCATCTGACCTATACTGCGTCGTTAACCGCAACCTCGAATACAGCGAATATGGCATCAATGCAATTCAATGGGTCTTTGGGTTTAATCTGTCTGTTTTTAGTCGGTTTTATTATTACGTTGTTTTATGACAGATATAGTCAAGATAGATATAGTCGCAATAAACTTGAACAAAATGCAGTTGGCTTCACTCACCTGAATCACAACGACCATCACCCTAACACATCAGAAACGCGTAAGTTGGACATGAGCCAACTTGCCCTCATCGACACATTAACGCAATTACCTAATCGCTATGCGTTCATGCAACATCTTGAAACGGCCACAAAAAGAAGCCAGCGCAATGGCAATAGCTTGGCGGTTGCATTCATCGACGTCGATAATTTTAAACAAATCAACGATACGCTCGGCCATAAAATTGGTGATGAAGTGCTGCAAAAAATCGCCAAAAAATTAGTCACGGCTGTGCGTGGCTGCGATGAAGTGGCACGCATTGGTGGCGATGAATTTATCGCAATCATTGAAGATGTCGAACATGACCAAGATTGCATCGCAATTGTCGAACGCATGGTCAGCTCAGTGCGCGAAGCCTGCGTCATCAATCACGCTGAGATGCATTTATCGGTTTCAATCGGCATCGCCATTTACCCGAAATGTGACAATATTGATGACTTGATCAGCGCTGCAGATACCGCAATGTATCGTGCAAAAAAAGACGGTAAAAATCAATTCCGCTTTTTTGATGAAGAAATCGCCTTAGCTTCTGACCAATTGATTGAATTTCAGTATGACTTGAAAAACGCATTGGCAAACGAAGAATTCGTACTGCATTATCAAATGAAAATAGACAGCATTACCAGAATGCCAATTGGTGCAGAAGCCTTTTTACGCTGGCAGCACCCGATTAGAGGCTTGCTGCAACCAGGGGAGTTTATGGAAGCCGCTGAGCGATTTGGTATGAGTTATGCCATCAATAATTGGGTGAATGAAGAATGCTGCCGCACCTTACAGCATCTCAATGCACTGGAAATTCCCTTTACCATTGCCATTAATTTATCGCATCAACAAATTGTGAATCCTAATTTGGTGAACGACATTACCGCCATGTTAGCACGCTACGAGTTACCCACTTCCAGCGTGATTTTTGAACTCACTGAAGCGGCTGCGATTAAAAATCAATCCTTATTTCATGCGCAACTGAGCCGCTTCAAAGCCGCTGATATTAAAGTCGCGATTGATGATTTTGGCACGCAATCTTCAAGCATTGCCAACCTGCAAAACTTGCAAGTAAGTGAATTGAAGTTAGACCCGACGTTTACGGCAAATATCGAAAATAACCATAAAACACGCAGCATCATTCAGGCGATCATTGAGCTTGCACATGTGCTGGAATTAAATGTGGTCGCTGAAAGCATTGAAACCGAAGATCAGCGCAGAATTCTTGCTGAACTCGGCTGCGACCACATGCAGGGCTACTTATTTTCTCGCCCATTGCCAAAAGAAAGATTGATTAGCTTGCTTAAAAACCTGAATCTACGTTTTGAAGATACCGGTATATTTTTCGCAAAAAATCTAGAAAAAGTATCGCATTAACGGTCTTCTCAAACACGTGACAATTACACAAAAATGTCGTAATGAATGCGTCATCTTATTTCGATGCCCTGCGAGCCTTATTAATAAAGGCTTTCAGGGCATTATTTTTTGCTCGGACAATATTTGATGCCCTTTAATGATTATTCGCTGTCCAAATTTGCATAAACCTAGCAGCAATCCGTAATGCTGGTAAAATACGCTTTTATGTTCGACTTCAAGCATCATGCAGCTATTTGGCATTCCGAATTGCAACACGGTTAAGAAAGCCCGGGACTGGCTGACCAGCCATGGTGTTACCTACGAATTTCATGACTTCAAAAAAAATGGCGTCAACCGTGACTTGCTTGAAAACTGGCTCAGCCAAACAGCTTGGGAAAAACTAGTCAATCGTGCGGGCATGACTTGGCGTCATTTGTCTGAGACTGAAAAAGCAGCCGTTGTTGATGCGACTTCTTCCATCCGGCTAATGTTAGAAAAACCATCCGTCATTAAACGCCCGGTGCTGGTAAAAAATGGCAAAATTATCAGCTTAGGATTCACAGAATCAGCCTATGAAGAACTACTATGACGTATCCAGAAACTGAAAATAAAACGCTCGAGTTAGCCATTGATTTGCTCAAACGCCAATCCAACACACCGTTAGATGCTGGCTGCCAAGAACTCATGATTTCGCGCCTAGCGCCTCTTGGTTTCAAAATCGAGCGCATGCGTTTTGGCAATGTCGACAATTTATACGCACGCCGCGGCACCACAGCACCATTAATCGTATTCGCAGGTCACACTGACGTGGTGCCAACCGGCCCGCTTGAAAAATGGCATACACCACCGTTTGAACCGACAATTAAAGATGGCATGCTCTATGCGCGCGGTG
>JBARQL010000020.1:0-5758 GCA_049643685.1 Methylotenera sp. | reverse complement strand
AGTTCTTCTTTCCAGCTGTTTAAGATCTTACGAAAATGATTCAGCTGTGGTTTGCTCATGTATTGCTCATCAGCCTTTGGCTGATAAGGGGTGAATTGTTTAGTAATAACTTCTGCCATGGTGTACCTCAGAAACAAATAAGAGTTGCTTAAAATGTATTGCTATTTAATTAATCGCGGGAGTGTACACCTATTAAAGCTTTGATGCAAAGTATGTGTAATTACTTGAATTTCAAACAAGATTAGCTCATCTGGCTTCTTGAAGTTCAAGCGCCAATAATGTGTTTTCCATCAAAGTGGCAACCGTCATTGGCCCCACGCCGCCAGGGACTGGGGTAATGAAAGCCGCGCGCTCTTTGGCGGCGTTGAAATCCACATCACCAGCAAGGCTGCCATCCGCCAAGCGGTTGATGCCAATGTCCACCACCACTGCACCAGGTTTAATCCACGCACCTTGTATTAACCCAGGTTTGCCTGCCGCCGCAACCACTAAATCGGCGCGCATGACTTCTTTAGCTAAATCTTTGGTGTGACGATGGCAACTGGTCACAGTGCACCCCGCCAGTAATAACTCCAGCGCCATCGGGCGACCTACGTGGTTAGAAACGCCCACGACCACTGCATCTAAACCCATTAACGGGATATTGGCGGCTTCAAGCATTTTGATGACACCAAAAGGTGTGCAAGAACGTAGGGTCGGCTGACGTACAGCCAACCTGCCAATGTTGTAAGGATGGAATCCATCCACATCTTTATTAGGGCTTATGCGCTCGATGATGTGTTCATCTTTAATATGTGCAGGTAATGGCGACTGTACGAGAATGCCGTCAATCGTATTGTCTTGATTCAATTGCTCAATCAATGCCAACAATTCTGCTTCTGTCGTAGTGGCTGGCAAATCATAAGCCTTAGAAGTAATACCCACTTTTTCGCAAGCTAAACGTTTATTGCGCACGTAAATTGCCGAGGCAGGGTCTGCCCCTAAAAGGATAACCGCCAAGCCGGGCGCACGTCTGTTGGCTTGCAGGCGCGTGTTAATTCGCGTTTTGATGGTATTTAAAAGGGCTTCGGCAATCGCTTTGCCATCAATTATTTGAGCTGTCATTGGGTTGTAAGGCTTAATCGCTATAAATTATTAAAGAATTATTAAAATAGTGGCATATTTTAACATATTAGAATTGACCTACTGCTCGGTTTCCAGTATATTTCTGCCTCTTCGGCGTGTAGCGTAGCCTGGTAGCGCGCCTGCTTTGGGAGCAGGATGTCGGGAGTTCGAATCTCTCCACGCCGACCAAATTTTTAAGCGGTTGGATTTATAAAAATCCAACCGCTTAAAGTAAAAGTCAGCCCGAATGACTTTATATTTAAATATAAAGTTTTGTAACCATAATCTGCCCGTAGCTCAACCGGATAGAGCACCAGCCTTCTAAGCTGGGGGTTACAGGTTCGATTCCTGTCGGGCAGACCAGTTATTAAAGTCTCTATGGTGGCTGTAGCTCAGCTGGTAGAGCCCAGGATTGTGATTCCTGTTGTCGTGGGTTCGAGCCCCATCAGCCACCCCATTTCCCTATATTCAACTTTAAGCTCAAAATACATTCATTGTCTTGGCTCGATTGTCGTTTGCGCTTTATAAGTACTATAAAGCCCTTAAATTATCAGCTTTGATAAAGTACTTTTTTGCATAGGCCAATAGCTGTCCGTCAGAAGGATGATCCACGGTTTCGACACCAATGATTTTTTCAGACACGTTTGCATCATGTGTATTAGCATGTTTCAGCAACTCCAATTTGGCAGACCCTGGACCTACAATTAATATTTCATTGGCCTCTGAGACGGCATGAATTACTTCATGTAAGTAGTTTTGGTCAGCGCTGGTATGGCCGCTTCCTAAAATGCCGCTCTTTTGATGGATATGAGGATGTTTTGATCTGGTTTTAATGACCTCGCTCTCGCTGAGCTCCGGATTAAATTGGATGACGTGTGCTTCTCGATGATCAATCCAAACAACGGCATGGCTAAAAGACATATTTTTCTCCTAATGTTATTGTGCTGTGTAGGAATGTCCAGGCGTTCCTACACAATTTTTTCTGCTTATTTGATAGTAATGCGTTGACCAGCTTTTTTCTGTTTTTTTGTCAGGTTTAACGTTAATACTCCATTCTCATAGCTCGCCTTGCTCGCCGATTCATCAATATCAACGGGCAGTTGAAAGCTACGTGAGACTTCTCCATAGTAACGTTCGCTGCGCAGTAATTTATCGTCTTTATTTTCGCTATCAACCTGACTAACTTGAGCGCGAATACTAACCAAGTTAGCATCAATATCAACATGAATATTGTCTTTCTCAGTGCCAGGAATTTCAGCAAGGACGATAAACTCATTTGGATTTTCTTTTACGTCCACTTTAATTTGTGTAGGTAATGGGTCACCGTGAAGCGGTTTGATGAAATAACCTGAGCTGACGTCACGAAAAAAATCGTCAAAAATACCACGATTTACAAATGTACTTAAATTACTCATTTTTAATCTCCTTTGTTGTTTTGTAGATAGTTGGCTGATGCCACAAGTGTGTTATGGAGACTAAATTGCAAATTCAAAATACGTGTAAACACTTATTTTGCGCATTTGCCATACGAATAGGGGTTCAGGTTTATATTCGGTACTTTTTACTTAAGCAAGCTTGTCAAAGTATTTGATACTAATAGCCTTTAAGGCTATAGTATTACCGATTGCGTTTAATTTTATGTAAAGGTTTGTTGATGGCAGTACCTCGTCCAGTTTTAATGATTATTGATGACGATCCTTTAATCACAGATACGTTGCATTTTGTTTTAAGTAAATATTTTGATGTCTGTGTTGCGGAATCGCACGCTCAGTTAAAAAGCTTATTGTTACAGCAAGATGCACCGCCAGCCTTGGCTTTGGTAGATTTGGGCTTGCCCCCATCACCCCATACGCCAGAAGAGGGCTTTAAAGTCATCAGTGCGCTGTTGGCGCATTCTCCCACCATTAAAATACATGTGTTGTCTGGTCAAAGTGACGATGTGAATGTAAAACGCGCGCTGTCATTGGGTGCGGTGGATTTTATTGCCAAGCCTTGCGATGTCGATAAATTAAAAGACATGTTGCTTAATGCGCTCAAGGTGCAAGATGTTGAATTGAATGAAATTAAAGCTGAGCAAGAGCATGATGGTTTGCTTGGTAACAGTTTGCCAATGCAAGCTTTGCGCATGCAAATTACGCAATTTGCAGACTCACCCTTTCCTGTACTCATTGAAGGCGAATCCGGTAGCGGTAAAGAGCTGGTCGCTGGCAGTTTTCACCATGCGAGCAAGCGTAAATTACACCCTTATTTATCGGTCAATTGTGCTGCCATTTCGCCTTTGCTAGCGGAATCCATTTTGTTTGGACATACTAAGGGAGCCTTTACTGGCGCTATTTCAGCGCATACAGGTTATTTTGAAGATGCCAGCGAAGGTACGTTATTTCTAGATGAAATTGGCGAGTTGCCATTAGAGTTGCAAGCCAAGTTGCTACGCGTACTAGAAAATGGTGAGTATCAGCGCATCGGCGAAACGCAAACGCGTAAAAGTCGCGCACGTATTGTGGCGGCGACCAATCGCGATTTGCGCTTAGAAGTGCGTGCTGGCAAGTTTAGGTCAGATTTATACCACCGCCTGAGTGTTTTTGCGGTACACGTGCCAACGCTTAGAGAACTGGGCGATGATAAAGCTTTGTTACGCGAGCATTTCACTGCATTTTATGCCAAGCAAATCGGGCAGGCACCATTTACATTAGATGCCTCAGCGCAAGCGCGCTGGCTGGAATATAACTTTCCTGGCAATGTGCGAGAGCTTAGAAATATTGTGATTCGTTTAATCGCAAAATATTCAGGTAAAACACTAAATGCGCAGGATTTGATTGCTGAGTTTGATTTATCTAAACCAGATTCAGATGGATCAAGTTCAGAACCAATCAACTTTAACGATGAATCTGGCATGATGACGCAGGCGCAACGCCATTTACAAAGCCAGGCCAATGTTACTTTAGATGCAGTCCTTAAAACTTGGGAAAAAGCTTACATTGACGCGGCAATGAAAATAACGCATGGCAATTTAAGCCAGGCGGCAAAGCTGCTTAATGTTAATCGTACGACTTTATATAGCCGTATGAGTACGCCTGATAATAGCTAATTTGCAATGGATAAGCTTTGTACTACCCACACTTTGGCCTAAAAGAACCGCCATTTAAAATCACTCCCAATACAGATTTTTTCTATTCGGGGGGTAATCGTGGTGCAATCTTAGATGCGCTGGTGTATGCCATTTCCAACGGCGAAGGCATTATTAAAGTAGTGGGTGAAGTAGGCAGTGGCAAAACCATGCTTTGCCGCATGTTGCAAACCATTTTGCCAGAGAAAATTGAAAGTATTTACCTCGCCAATCCAAGCGTCGCGCCAGAAGACGTATTACATGCGATTGCTTTTGAGTTACAGCTTAAACTCCCTAAAAATGCAGATCGACTTAAGGTGATGCAAGCCTTGCAGGCGCATTTATTAAACCGCCATGCGGAAGGTCGCCAAGTGGTCATTTTTGTGGAAGAAGCGCAAGGCATGCCGCTGGCTACGCTGGAGGAAATAAGGCTGCTTTCCAATTTAGAAACCAAGCAAGATAAATTGCTGCAAATTGTGCTATTCGGCCAGCCAGAACTAGATACCAATTTAAACCAAGCACATATTCGCCAGCTGCGTGAACGGATTACCCACAGCTTTCATTTAGGGCCATTGCAAACGAAAGATATTAGTGAATATTTGATTTTTCGTCTACGTGCGGCGGGTTATTTTGGCCCACATCTATTTACTGATGAGGCGATTAAAAAACTCTCAAGTGCAGCAGAAGGGTTGGTGAGACGTGTGAATATATTGGCAGAAAAAAGCCTACTCGCAGCCTACGCAGAAAATGTGCATCTAGTCACCGTAAAGCATGTCAATGCGGCTATTCAAGATAGTGAATTTGGCCGAAATGCGGACAATTTAAAACAATACTTTTCATCAAAAAGCACATTATTGGCGCTTGTGGCGATAGGCTTACTAGCCGCATTACTGGCTTACGCGTGGAAGCAAAGTAGTCAAAATCAAGCGCCAGTCAATGTCGCGTCATTTAATCAATCTGCACAAATTGAACCGCAACAATCTAACTTGCAAAAAGTGCCTGTCACAAATACAGGGGCAGGCGCCCCCGCAACAACGTTAACCCCTGTTGATGCCAAGCAAAAGATGGTAAACAGCCGCTTAGAAGCTACCAATCAATGGTTAAAAAATGAGTCACCCAATACGATTACCTTGCAAATCATGACTTCATCAGACGAAAGTCAATTAAAAAATGAATTTGAGGTGTTGAGCCGGCAGTTAGAGCTAGACAAATTGTATTTGTTTCGCAAAAAACAGAATAACGCGAATCTCAATGTGTTTTTATATGGGGCCTTTTCAGAGCGTTCTGAGGCGCTGGCTGCACTGCAAAGCATGCCAGTGCAAATCAAAAATAATCACCCTCAATTGCGCACTTTAGCGGGCATTAACAAAGAGCTTGAACAATCGCAATAGAAAACCCTTGTAAATTATTGTTTTGCTTTAGTATTTTATATAAAATACTGTTTGCATTTTTGCGATAGTGTGTAAAAATGCAATTATATAAAAGTAAGGGGTAAATCCTTTGGCAAACAATCATCGAATTACACTGTTGCTGTGCGTAGTTATCACG
>JBARQL010000019.1:0-20403 GCA_049643685.1 Methylotenera sp. | reverse complement strand
ATAATATCCACTAAGAACATCCTTTAAAGCCGTGTGCGTTGTATTCATGCGGCGCTGATTCCTGATTTTAATGCTAACAGTTTGTAAATAAATGTAATTTCAATGTAAAAAATAATTGCTGAATGTTAATTACAAAGTTAAGATTACATCATCTATTATAGTAATTTCTATAAATAGGTTTTAACTTATTCAATATTAAGAAATAAATTCAAAAAAACAAAAGTAAAAAAAACAAGATGCCGCACAAGGTATCTGAAGATTTCAAGTGTAATAATAAAAGTATAAAAAAGTAAGAATCAAGCTTAGGGAATAACAATATGTTAGTAAAAAGTCAAAACTTCAATGCCGCGTGGGTTAAATACTTCGCGGGTCAATGCTTAGCGCGAGTTAAAAATAGCGCGATTGCATTAATGAAGCAAAATGCTCAATTGGCTTTGTTTGCACTTTTAGTATTGCCCTTAAGTGCGATGGCTAATGATGCTTTGGTGTCAAGCTATGGAGATACTCCAAATACAGCACCAAACACCACAATCGTGACTTATTCAATGGTGGTGGATAATGGCAATAACGGTGGCGTTGCTGCCACAGGTGTTGTGGCAAACGCTACTGTGCCAGTAGGAATGACATTTGTCTCAGCTACACCAAGTGTGGGAACTTGTAGTTATGTTGCCCCTAACGTGGTGTGTCCACTGGGGAATATATTAGGTAGTCTTAATGGTGGGGTAGCTGCAACCATAGATATTCAGATGCGCCCAAGTATTCCGGGCGGTGGCACGGTGACTAGTACTGCAAGTGTTACCAGTACAAACGATACCAATGGTAGTAACAATAGTGTTCCTCAGACTACGACCATTGTAGCGGGTGCGGATTTAGTATTAGCCGTTGCAGCTTCTCCAAGCCCGGTGAACGGGTCGGGAATTATCAGTTACACACTTTCACCAACCAACAATGGCCCTGATGGCACAACCAATGCGCGGATCGTCAATACATTGCCAGCAGGCGTCAGTTTTATTTCGGCAGTAGGCAGTGGTTGGGGTTGTTCTGCTTCTGGGCAAGTAGTTACCTGTAACCGCGCAGATACGCAACCTGTAGGGGCGATGCCACCATTGGTCATTCAGGGAAGGGTCAATCAGGGAAGTGGTACGATCACCAATCAAGCGACACTCAGTAGCCCCGTTACACCAGATGGCATTACTGGGGTTGGTAATGACACGATATCAACCACTACTCCTGTTAACCCAGGTGCGGACCTGGCGATTAGCAAGGGTGTGAGCCCCAATCCAGTGATTGCTGGCTTAGCAACCACATTTACCTTGAACGCCTCTAATAACGGCCCTTCTGATGCAAATACAGTGGTCGTTAGCGATACATTTCCTCCTAACTTTACCGTGACAAATCCCACGCCTGCAGGTTGGGCTTGCTTGCTGACAGGTGTAGTGGCAACAGGGCAAACTGTTACTTGTAACAGAGCTACTTTACTATCTGGAGCGAGTAGTCCCATTGTTATTACGGCGACAGCCCCCGCAGTAGTGCCACCTGCTGGCTTGGCATCGAGTAATACGGCGGCTATTTCTAGTGCTACATTTGATGGGGTTGCCGCAAACGACAACGGCACAATCAATTTTAACATCAACCCACTGCAGGCTGACTTATCCTTAACCAAGAACAAAACACCCAACCCCGTGGCGCAGGGTAGCAATATGACCAGCACCATTGTTTTACGTAATAATGGTCCTCTGGCTGCAACTTCACCCATTCGTGTAACAGACCAGTTAGCTGCAGGTGAAACCTTTGTAAGCGCTACAGGCACCAATTGGTCTTGTAGTGAGGCGGGTGGTGTGGTGACCTGTTCCTATGTTAATTTACCCATCAATAATAACTCAACACCCCTGACAATTGTGACTACAGCCACTTCAGCGGTAGTTTTGACGAATACGGCTTGTACGGGGAGTAGTGCAATCGGTGGCAGTACTCATCCTGAAGGAGATGTAAACGTTGCTAATGATTGCCAAAATGCTTCTAGTAATTCAACAGGACAGATTGCTGATTTATCCATTGTGAAAAGCATTCCTGTGGCTGCTGATAACCCCTTGCTAGCCACTGACAACAGCTTGACCTATCGCTTAACGATTAGTAATGCCGGGCCAAATGATTCAACGAATGTAGTGATTACGGATGCCATTCCTATGTATACCTCCTTGGCGGGTGGTACCACCATGACATTTGCACCAGGTGCAGGTAACGCTGGCTCTGCAGCGGGCACCTGTTCAAACTCAGGGGCAAATGTTACTTGTAACTACGGTTTGTTAAAGAATGGTGAAACAGCTGTTATTGAAGTGATTTTGGCTCGCCCCTTGCAAGATGGTGCGTTTACTAATACCGCGAATATTACTTCAACCAGTATTGGTGACCCTAATCCTGGTAATAATAGCAGTTCGGTCGCTAGTACTGTCAATCCGGTTGCAGATGTAGAGATGACGGCTAAATTTGCAACACCTAACCCAGTAAAAGCCGGTGTTGAAACTTCATATGTCATGTCTTATCGCAATAATGGTCCATCTACTGCTCTAGGGGTGTTTGTGAATGATGTGTTTAATCCAGTCGTTGGCGATACTGGCTTTACCGTCATTTCAATTTCATCCTCTCAGGGAACTTGTGCTGGTTTAACGCCAGGCACAAGTTATACAGGTAGCCAAACCTTGACTTGTAACATAGGTAGCCTTATTGCAAATCAAGGGGAGAATATCAATATTGTTATTCGACCTAACCATATGGCTGCGCCGCCGCCAACACGAACCATCCCTAATACTGCGAGTATTATCACCAGTACGCGAGAAGTTGATGGTCCGCCAAACACTGTCAACACCAATAATAGTAAAACAGCAACATTGACGATTGAAAATGCTCAAGTCGATATGACGGTTGATAAAACTGACCTTGCCCCCTATGGTCCAGATCCTGTTGGTTTCAATCCGTTAGTTCCGGCTAACAACGTATTTGCCTATCGTATTAAAGTGGGTAATTTGGGGCCATCTTTTGCTACAGGTATCGTATTTACCGATACGATTAAAACTCCAGCGGGTAAACACCTTACCTTTTTGGGTGATACTGCGACTTTAGGTGCGCCAGCGCCTGGTATTTGTACTGGGGTGGCTGGTTCTTTCACTAATAGTGGTGCTGGTGAAACATTTACCTGTACTGTGCCAGCGGGTCTTGCTGCAAGCAATACAGTGACATACGACCGTGTTTTATATTTCCGTGCGGATGACGCGCCCGCAGCACTGGGAGATGTGTTTAGCGACGAGGTCAACGTAACCGCCAACGAAGCTGAGCCTCCAGCAACCATCGCAAATAATAAGGCAAATGAAACAACTACGGTGCGCGTACGTACCGACCTTGAGGTCACCAGTAAAACGGCTGCTCCAAATCCAGTGAATCTGAGACAGCCATTTAATTGGACGATTGTGGTTACGAACAATGGTCCGGGTGATACATTGAATCCAAAATTAACAGATAATTTACCTGCAGGTATGGAAATTGTAGGTCAGCCTACTTTTGCCAAAACGTTACCTGCTGCTGGTTCTGCTAATTGTCTTCCTGCACTGACGTTCCCAGCCGCAAGCTTTACCTGCGAATTTGGCGCACTCAATAGCGCTGGCGTAGTGACAATAACAGTGCCTGTGCGCATTACTAGCTATGCTGCAAGTTACAGCAATACGGCAAGCATTAGTACAAATGGTAATGAGGTGGATACAAACGCAGGTAACAACAGCAATTCTGGCACCGTTAATATGGTGAAATCCAGTATTGCAGGTACGGTATATCGCGATTTGAATGACAATGGCACTATAGAGGTTGGTGAAACTGGGATAGGCTCAGCTACAGGCTATGCTGGGCCAGCGATACAGATGCGATTAACGGGTACGGATGCTTATGGGAATGTGCTTACGCCGATTGTTATTAATGCCGATGCAAATGGTAATTATTTGTTTGACAACCTGCCACCTAGCAACCCTACTGGTTATACCGTAGTTCAAGTTGCACAGCCAACCGGCTTTACTGATGGTAAAGAGGCTGTAGGTACTTCAGGCGGTACGAAAGGCCCAGATAACACCTCAGATATCATTAATGCAATCGTATTGCCAACCAATACCGCTGCGACTGGCTATAACTTTGGTGAAATCCCTCCAGTAGCAGTCACAGGCAATGTGTTTAATGACACTAACGGTTTAAATGACACCTTTGTAAATGGCGTTGGCACGAATGCGGCTTCAGCAACTTTAACGGCATACTTGGTAAAAGCTGGTAATGTGGTGTCTAGTAGTCTAGTTGCGGCAGGCGGTACGTTTAGCCTTCCTGCTGCTGCAAACACAACGGGTTATACCGTAGTGCTTTCTAACACGGCTGGCGTTGCGATAGGTGCAACTGCACCCGCAGCAAGCTTACCAGCAGGCTGGGTAAATACCGGTGAAAATAATGCTGCCCCAGCGGTCGCAGGTAGTGATGGCGTAATCAACGGCGTTTCAGCATCGTTTGATGTGGCTTTGGTCACGGTACCAAACCGTAATTTTGGTATTGAGCAGCCACCAGTTGCAGGTGTCGCGACTTATCCAATACAAACGAATCCTGGTGGTACTGGCACGTTGCCAGTAGGGGCTGGTGCTTTCACAGGGGTGTTGCCAGGTGGCGTCACTGGCTCTAACGCGACTGATCCAGTTGCGCCAGGATCAGGTGTTACAAATATTAAAATTACGGCATTGCCTGCAAATGTGACTAGCATTACCATTAATGGCACCACCTACACTTCAGGCACTTTCCCAGTAGGCGGCGTTACCGTCACTATTGCAGAGCTTGCGGGCATGGTGGTTGACCCAGTGGATGGTCTTAACACGATAGATATTCCTTATGTTGCCATTGATGCTGCTGGTCGAGAGTCACCTCTAGGTCATGTGATCTTGCCATTCACCGGTGTTACCGTCAGCGGTAATGTGTATAACGATACGAATGGCCTGTTTGGCGCGCCATTAAATACTGTAGATGGCACAGGTACGAATGCAGGTTCTGCCTCACTGACAGCTTATTTGGTGAATAACACTGGCAATGTTGTGGCAAATAGCCCCGTAGCCGCCTTAGGCACGTTTAGCTTTGGTGGTGTGACTTCTGCGACAGGCTATACCGTTGTTCTTTCAAATACAGCAGGTGCACCCAATGGCGCACCTCCACCTGCACCTAGCCTGCCAGCGGGCTGGGTGAATACAGGTGAGAATAATGCCGCGAGTAGCGTTGTAGGCAGTGATGGTACGGTAGACGGTCGGTCTGCTGCATTTGATGTGGTGGGCATAGCCGTGATTGATCGTAACTTTGGTATAGAGCAACCGCCAGTAGCAGGTGCAGCTACTTTCCCAATTCAGCCTAATCCAGGCGGCACATTATCTGTTCCTGTAGACCCAGGCGCATTTACTGGTGTGTTGCCAGTAGGGGTCACAGGTACTAATGCCACAGATCCGACTGCGGTGACAAGTATTAAAATTACAGCGTTCCCGACAAACGCAACCAGCATTACGATTAACGGGATCACTTACACATCAGTTACTTTCCCAGTTGGTGGGGTAACGGTTACGCTTGCACAATTGGCTGGCTTGGCGGTTGACCCTGTTACTGGCGCAACTGCAGTCGTTATTCCCTATGTGGCGATTGATGTGGCGGGTAAAGAATCAGCACCTGGAACAGTCACACTTCCATTTGCACAATTGGTTATCACGGGTAATGTATTTAACGATATAGATGGCAGTAAAGTTAAAAACGGCGCTGAAAACTCAATTATTCCAGCGGGTTTGAACGCAGTACTAACTGATGCCGCTGGTGTTGTTATTGCGGTGGTGCCAGTAGATGCATCTGGTAACTATAGTTTGCCAGCTTCACCTAATACAACTTATAGCGTTGTGATTACGACGGCTAATCCTGCGGTGGGCGCACTTGCAGTGCCAGTCACTTTGCCAACGGGTTGGGTGACGACTGGCGAAAATCTAGCCAGTGTTGTTGATGGCACGCCTGATAGCAAGCAAACATTTACCACAGGCGTTGTTGATAGAATCAATGTCAACTTCGGTATTGCCCAGCCAACCGCTAGTATTTCTGGCATCGTTTGGAATGATACCAACCATAATCGTGCCTTTGCTCCTGGTGAGACTTTGGTTTATGGGGTGATTGTGGAGGTGATTAATGCGGCGGGTACAGTTGTCGGGTCAGCTACCACAGACATTAATGGCGCTTATAGTGTCACTAGCCTACCGCCAGGTGAATTCAGTGTGCGCTTCCGTGACACGGGTGGCGTTGGCTTGATTATTGGCACGCCAACCTTCAATGACACTGTACCAAATACTTTGGTTGGCCGCACTGCGACCAGTGTCAATGGGTCTTCAACCATTGACACGACTTCTTTGTTAAAAGTATCGCTGATTGCAGGTAAAAACCTACCGAATCAATCATTACCATTGGATCCAGGTGGTGTGATTTATAACTCAATTACACGCGCACCAGTGGCGGGGGCCACTGTGACATTGTTGGATGGATCTGGGAATCCAGTATCCAATACTTGTCTACAACCTGGCACACTTAATAACCAAGTGACTGGTGGTTTAGGTATCTATCAATTCCTATTGACTAATCCTGCTCCTGGTGGCTGTCAAGGTAGCGGTGTTTATACGCTTCGAGTAGTGCAGCCAGCAGGTTACTTGCCGCCAGCTTCAACGATTATTCCGCCTACGGCAGGCAATCACACCCCAGTGGCTGATGCTGGTGATGGCTTGGTGGATGATATTCAAGAGCAAATGGTTCCGCCTACAGGCGCACAGCCAACGACCTATTTCTTTGGCCTAAACTTGACTTTGGGTGGTGTAGGTGTGGTGAATAATCACATTCCGCTAGATCCAATATTAAACAATGCATTTATTGTGACCAAAACAGGGAATAAATCGATTGCTGAAATTGGGGATACAGTGATGTACACGGTACAGGCCAGGTTATTGCAAGGGCTAACCGTCACTCAATTGCAACTGATTGATAACTTGCCAGCAGGTTTCCGTTATATTCCTGGCACCGCAACTTATGCGGATGGTAATAATGCAGTAAAAGTGCTGGCTGATCCGCTACCAGCAGGGAATAAAGGCCCGCAACTGACTTTCCAAGTTGGCCCATTCGCGCCCGCTACATTAGTTACTGTGACCTATAAAGTGCGTGTTGGCGTAGGTGCCATGCAGGGTGATGGCATCAACCGTGTGCGTGGTATTGCACCAGGTGGACTGGTTTCTAACACTGCGCAATATAAGGTGAAAGTCACGGGCGGCGTATTTACCAATGATGCATGTGTCGCAGGTAAAGTGTTTGTGGATTGCAACAACAATCACATTCAAGATGCTGAAGAGCTTGGCATTCCAGGGGTACGTATGTACATGGAAGATGGTACTTACTTTATCAGTGATATCGAAGGTAAATACAGTTATTGCGGTATTAGCCCGAAAACGCACGTGTTGAAAGTCGATAACCTCACAATGCCGCGCGGCAGCCGCATGACGATTACCAGCAACCGTAACACTGGTGATGCCAACAGCTTGTTCCTGGATACAAAAAATGGTGAACTTATCCGCGCAGACTTTGCTGAAGGCAGTTGTTCTAATACTGTGCTGGAACAAGTGAAAGCGCGTCGCACAGGGGGTGAAGTACGTGCACCTGAAACTGAAAAGAAAGGTGGACCAGCCATTAAGTTTGAAGGCAAGTCACCTCGATACCCACAACAAGGCACGGATAGTGCGAATCAGAAACTGGTCAAGCCGAGAGGAGGGGTAGGCGAAGCGCCTGTCTCCAACACAGTGAGTGATACGCCGGTGAATGTTATTCCTGATGCGAGTGGTAATACGCGTGGTAATAACCTGCGTGATCAAGGAGTGGCGAAATGATTAAACACACAACCACTTTATTGAACGTAAAAAAAGACAATATGATGAACCACAACAAACTAAATATGCGTCACCGCTTGGTGGTAGCTGCTATTGCTGCTGCGCTCTCAGGTGCTACGCTGAGTGCTCATGCGGAAGATGATGTGCGTTATGATGGTTTGGCAGGTAGCACGCCAGCAAGTGAAGTGTCTCACCTAGTGAATCCACAAACGCCAGAAACTGACCCAGATGTGAAACAACCTTTTGGCGCGTATGCGGGCACAAGTCAAAATGGTACTGGTTCAAATAATACAGTAGATTACAAGGCCAATGACGCTGTTGGTAAAATTGCGGTTGAAATCGACAAAGATGGGTTACCTGCTGACGGGCAAAGTGCAGTTGAAGTGACGGTAAAGCTTTCTGATTTAAATGCCCAAAACCTTGACGGTGTTGCCTATATCACTGTTGAAACCAGTGGTGGCCGGATTTTATTGCCTGGTCAAAGTACCGATGAACTTGGTCCAGAAGGCGGTGACTTAGATAAGGTCACCCCTGGTACGCAAGTCAAAGTGGAAAACGGTCTGGCGACTTTTAAACTATTGGCGCCAGCTGAACCGCAAGATGTAAAAATTCGTATTACTGCTGGCAATGTCACGGCTGCGGGTACGGTGAGTTTTGTGCCAGAGTTACGTGAAATGGTCGCGGCGGGTTTGATTGAAGGCATTATCAGTAAACGCAATATCTCTGCGGGCTCACTCTCTCCAAACCGTAAAGAGGATGGTTTCGAGCAGCAAATAAGACGCTGGAGCAATCAGTTTAATAATGGCAAAGCAAACGCTGCGATGCGCACTGCATTTTTCATTAAAGGCAAAATTAAGGGTGATGTATTACTCACTGCGGCATTTGATTCTGATAAAGAAACACGTGCACGCCTGTTGCGTGACATTCGTCCAGATGAGTTTTATCCCGTATACGGCGATAGTTCAATACATGGCTTTGATGCACGTTCGAGTGATCGTCTGTATGTGCGTATTGATAAAGATAAACATTATGCATTGTATGGTGATTTTAGTACGGGCAGTGGCTTTAGCCAACAAACTGGCGGCGGCAATGTTGCCAGCTTGCAACTGCGTAATTTAGGTCAATATAACCGTACAGCAACTGGTTTCCGTGGTCATTATGAACAAGGGAATGTATTGGGCAATGCGTTTCTGGTGCGCGATAACCTGAAACAAGCGATTGAGGAATATCCTGGCAATGGTACTTCAGGCCCTTATGCAGTTAAAAATAATTCAGCATTAGAGAATTCTGAAAAAGTTGAGATTATCATTCGTGATAAAGATCAATTGAATGTGATTAAAGAAGTCATCGCACTGGCACGCTTTGAAGATTACGTATTTGAACCTTTCAGTGGCCGGATTTTGCTTAAAACGCCCTTGATGGCGCTGACCCCAAGTGGTGATAGGCAGTCATTACGCATTACGTATGAAGTAGAGCAGGAAGATGGTGAGCAGTTCTGGGTCGGCGGTATTGATGGTCAAATCAAAATCACCAATAACTTAGAAGTCGGTGGCGCTTGGGTGGAAGATAGAAACCCACTTTCTCCTTATCGTTTGCAAAGTGTGAATACTGGCATCAAGCTGGGAGAAAACACTATGCTGGTTGGTGAGATTGCACGTTCAGACTCTACTCAATACCAAAACGGTACTAATTTATTCGCCACGCCGACTGGTCAAACGGGTGAAATCGAACAAAATAATAGTGGCAATGCGTATCGAGTAGAAATCGTGAGCAAAAGCGCGCAAGATGCACTTAAACCTTGGGATGCCAAAGCCTGGTGGGCAAGATCAGATGCAGATTTTGATAATAACGCCACTGGGTACACAAATGGTAAAGGTGAAGCTGGGGCGCGCGCAAAAATTCAGCTGAGTGAAATGTTCGGCGTGTTTGGCGAAGCGATTCGTAGTGAAGACCGTGCTTTGGCAGGCGAGGCGGTGCGCACTGGTGAAAAATTGGGCGTGACCGCTAAGGTGACTGATAAGCTGACTTTAGATGGTTTTGTGCGTCACATCAGTGAAGATGGCAACCTAGCACCACAAGCTTTAATCGGCAGTAATAATGCGCCACTGGGTGGTACGTTAAACCAAACGGGCGGTTTCTATGGTTTGGGTCAAGATCAGAATGGCTTTGCCTCTACTGGTATTGCAAGCAGTGGCCCTGGCTTAACCGATAGCCTTGATGCAACAACCGTAGGTTTAGGTGCACACTATCAAGCGACTGAAAAACTGAATCTGGATGCTTTACTTGAGCGCGGTGGTGAAGACCAAAAACGCATCGTGCTCGGGTCGCAATATCAAGTAGCCGAACGCACAAGACTTTATGCCCGTGCTGAAACGCAAACAGGCTTAGCTTCTAGCTATTCACTCGACGCGGCAGATCGCAGCACGAGCTTTAGTGCGGGGGTCGATACCACTTACATGAAGGGTGGCAACCTATTCAGTGAGTACCGTTTACGTGATGCATTGTCTGGTCAGCAAGCGGATATTCGTGACATGCAGTTAGCCAATGGTGCGCGTAATACTTGGGACATTGCCGAAGGGGTCACCGCCAACACGGGGATTGAATATCTAAAAATATTTAAAGGAGAACAACAAAATGCCATGGCGTTAACAGGTGGCTTG
Source organism: Methylotenera sp. (assembly GCA_049643685.1). GTDB lineage: Bacteria > Pseudomonadota > Gammaproteobacteria > Burkholderiales > Methylophilaceae > Methylotenera. The sequence goes on along the minus strand of JBARQL010000019.1, from coordinate 9,788 downwards.
GATTATACAGCCAACCCATTGTGGAAAGCCTCAGGCAGAATCGAGTTCAGACGTTTATTTGATAACTCAGCAGTTGCAGGCAATCAATCCACTAATCAATGGTTGAATACGTTGTCTTTTGCGCGCAAATTAGACCGCGATTGGACGTTGCTGACACGCAATTACTTACTGTATACGCGTAATAACGACGATGCTAGTGGTAATTCAAAAGGAAATATCTTGCAGGATCGTTTCCAGATAGGTGCTGCTTGGCGCCCAGTAGACAATAATAAACTGAACGGTTTAGCCCGCTATGAATACAAAAAAGTACGTGATGATTCACTCATAGATGCGATTACTGGCGTCTCAACAGGTGAAGATTACCGTACCCATATTGTTTCAGCCCACATGGATTACCATCCTAGCCGCCCATGGTGGATGACGGGGCGTGTTGCTGCTAAACGTACCACTGATGATACATTGCCGTCAGATAAAACTTACAGTGCCTATTTGCTGAGTGGTCGTACCGTGTACGACATTACCGAAAAATGGGATTTAGGCTTGTTAGGCAGCGTGCTGTATAGCCCGCAAGGGAGCGCAAGGCAATGGGCAGCAGGCTTAGAGGCTGGTTATCAAGTGCAAACTAATCTTTGGGCATCTGCCGGTTTTAATTGGTCTGGCTTTACCGATAAAGACTTAAGTGGCTCAGATTACACGGCACAAGGGTTCTATGTCAGGTTACGCTTCAAGTTTGATGAGAATTTATTCTCAGGTAAAAATGAAGAGGTAAACCGCGCGTTAGAGCGCACAGATAGTGCGCCAGAAATTAAATAACTTTTGTGATGAAATGAAACATATGAAAACTAACATCAACAAGCATTGCACAGCTAATGGGCTTAATGTAAATACTGAATTTGGGGCTAACATGAACAAACAACATCGATCACTTGCTGGTTTTAATAGCGTAACCACTATCGGTTTATTAATCAGCGCATTGTTCATCAGTGGCATATCGCAAGCTGAAGAAGCGGTTGCGACAGATGCCGTGAAAGATGCTGTGGTTGAGCCCGCCGCGGCATCAACTGTGGCTGAGCCAACATTGAATGCAGCAAAAGATCGCATTACCGACCAAGCAATAAGGGCTGATCAAGCGACTTATACCGCCACACAAGCGCGTATTCGAGCATTGAATGAAACAGGCATTCCAGTGGCAGATTATAATCTTTCAAAAGCGCAATGCTGGTTAGATGTGTCCTTGCATGAATATACCCGCAATGACCGTTCTGCTTTTCCACAAGAATCACTTAACCAAGCGCACGGCATCTTATCTGCATTGGAGCAAAACAGCACACCTAATCCTGCTGAACAAACGCCATTGTTGAACAATGCAGATAAACTGCGTGAAGATTTATGGGCAAAAGCGGGTACGCTCATGCAGGCGCCTGGCAAAACTTGCTACGCACAAAAAGTAGCCTGTGCAGAAGTTGAGCTGGTGCATGCGGGCAACGAGCAAAAACAACAAGGCTGGCGTCATGCTAAGCCTTATGTACAAATCGCTGAAGATCTCTTGGCGGAAGCTGATGCCATTGGCGATAGCTGTTTACCGCCGCCGCCAGCGCCAGTTATGGCTGAGCCAGTGGTAGCGCCAGTTCCAACGATAGAGCAAGTCAGCATTGCAGCCGACGCCTTGTTTAAATTTAATAAATCATCAGGGGATGACTTGTTGCCAGCGGGCAAAAAAACGTTGGATGAGATTGCCACAAAAATCAACGACGGCTACGTGGTGATTGATAGTATTAAATTGACGGGGTATACCGATAGGCTAGGCAGCGAAAGCTACAACCAAAAACTATCAGAGCGCCGCGCGCAAACGGTTAAACAATACTTACAATCTAAAGGCTTTAATCACGTCATTGAAACTTTTGGTAAAGGTGAGGCCGACCAAGTTGCTGAATGCGGCACTTCAACTAAAGTAACTAAAGCGCTGACAGAATGTTTACAACCAAATCGCAGAGTCGTCGTTGAAGTGAAAGGTGAGAAAAAAGGGTCTGCACAATAGTGTAATTACCGCTAAATATATCCCAATATTTACCCGTCTTTCCTAACGATGCCCTGCGAGTCTTGTAAATAAAGGCTTGCAGGGCATCGTTTTTTTGTCGTACAAATAATGTGCTTTAGCACCTATATTCTACGGGCATGACCCTTGCGGTTACTAGAGTGTTGTTAATACATAAATTGTATTAAAAAATACTCTAAATTAACAAACTTTTGCTATAATCTCGCCTTCACTTGCTATCAAGCAAGTTGAGACGGAAGAGTGGCAGAGCGGTTTAATGCTACAGTCTTGAAAACTGTCGTGGGTGCGAGCCCACCGTGAGTTCGAATCTCACCTCTTCCGCCACAAATCCCCGTATTAAAATTCCCAAGTTCCCCGCTTTTCATTCTCAGACGAATCTCATTCAGTTAACCCTGATAAGATGTTATTGGCTTTAGCTTTATTTACAGCTCAATTAATGGCTATGTGACTTGTCTGTATATCTGATTGTTTATTAGATACGAGACCTTTGCACGAAACGTAAAAAGACAATTTTTCATCAAAAAATCAAGAATCCGTCATTTCGAACGAAGAGAGAAATCTAATTAATTCAAAGCGTTGCAAAGATTTCTCTCTTCGTTAGAAATGACAAGGTGAATTTTCATGCAGTGAAAAGAGAGGGTGCCTGGGGTACAGATTGAACATTTTTTAGTTTTAAATAGTTTCTTGCAAAGGTCTCGATACATTTACTTTTGTATTTTCTTTGTTTCATCGCAAAATTTTCCTCAAAACTCTTCAAGTTTTAATTTTTCCTGCCGATGTAATTGAATATAAACCTAGCAAACGTTTGCTAGGTATTTGATTATATTTTCTCAGGAAATGTCATGGATTACTTTATAAAAACGATATATGCCGTATTAACTACATGCGTAATATTTGCCATTTTGATCGTGTGCACAATGGGCAGTCAAGTGATTGCACCATAAGCCTCGCAGCCGGTTTGTCAATAATGAATGCTCACAAACAGGATGGTAATCATCCATCCGTGCTTATCGGCGTGAATGCTTTGAACTAGCACCATTTATACGGGCTTATTGTGTAATTGAATCTGTTATTGCTGGTTTAAATTATCACCATTGCTGGAATATGATTTTAAATTGAATATTGAATTGGATTAATGAATGAAAATGACCGTTGCTAAAAAAATGTTACTGCTGACGTTTGTTTCTATCGTCGGTTTGATCGGTTTAACAATGGTAAGTCATCACCAAATGACCGACGTGTTTACTGAAACCAATTATGCGAATACCAATATTGTGCCTAGCATGGTGGAACTGGATAAAATTCGCTATAAATTTAACACGTTAAGAATTCGGGTCGCCAACCATACCCTCATTAAAGAGCCAGGAAAAATGGCTGAAGTGGAAGTGGCGATTCAGAAACTGCAAACTGAACTTGCTGACCTATTTAAAGGCTACGAAGCCTATATTGCTGATGACCAAGAGAAGCAATTATTAGAAGCGGATAAAGCAGGTTTACATGAGTATTACACACGCATGGAGCCGATTTTAAACGCTTCACGCCTCAACAATAAAGCCCTTGCGCATGAGCTTTATATTGCTATTCGGCTGCCTGCTGAAAAAGCGAACGGTCAGATTGCGGCACATATTGATTACAAGGTGAAGTTAGGTCAATTAAGTGCTGAAGATGCGTTCAATGTGAAAGAAAGCGCGAAGAATTTTTCAATGTTGCTAGGCGCATTAATCTTACTGGCAACCGCTGTGATTGGGTTTTTAATTACGCGAAATTTACGTAAGGAACTAGGTGGTGAGCCAGATGAAGTGGCAGCCATTGCTAACCGTATTGCCAATGGCGACTTGAATAGTCCGATTGTGCTGAGTAATGGCGATAGATCGAGTCTCATGGTGTCAATGAGTCAAATGCAGCAAACCCTCAAAAACGTAATTGAAGAGCAAAGTGTCATGGCTGAAGAAAATAAGGCTGGTAATCTTAGTGTTGTCATGAATGCCGACAAGTTTCATGGTAGCTATAAAACGATGGCCGAGAATGTGAATAACATGGTCGCCTACCAAGCAGATGTGATGCGCAAAGCGACTACTTGTATTGGTGAGTTTTCTAATGGTAATTTCGATGCGCCATTAGAGCGTTTTTCTGGGCAGCGCGCATTTATTAACGATAGCATGGAGCTATTGCGTAACAATATTAAAACGTTTATTGCCGATATGCAGCATATGTCCAGTCAACATGATGCTGGTGATATCGATGTTGTGATTGATGATGCCAAATATAAAGGTGCTTACGCTGAAATGGTGCAGGGTGTGAACTGCATGGTGAGCGGCCATATCGAAGGTAATAAAAAAGCGATTTCAGTGGTAAAAGCCTTTGGTGAAGGTGATTTTGATGCGCCATTGGAAATTCTTCCAGGCAAAAAAGCTTATATCAATGAAGCGATTGAAAGCACACGCAAAAATATTAAAACGTTTGTTGCGGATATGAACGTCATGTCTGCTGCACATGATGCAGGAGATATTGATATTGAGATGGATTTGAAAAAGTTCAAAGGTACTTATGCCGAAATGGTGCAGGGCGTTAACAGTATGGTATTTGGACATATCGCGGTTAAGAAGCAGGCGATAGCAGTGGTGAGTGCTTTTGGTAAGGGAGATTTTGATGCGCCACTAGATCAATTTCCTGGTAAAAAAGCGTTTGTGAATGAGGCGATTGAGCAAGTGCGTAGCAACCTGAAAGCATTAAATGCGGATGTGCAAATGCTTGCTAATTCCGCACGCGATGGGAAAATATCTGTGCGCGCTGATAGTAGCCAACATCAAGGTGACTTCCGAAAGATTGTGGAAGGGGTTAATGAAACCTTGGAAATGATCGTCGGCCCAATCGGTACGGTCAAATCTGCAGTAGAGACCATTAATACTGCTTCCAAAGAAATCGCCCAAGGCAACGCAGATTTATCTCGCCGCACTGAAGAACAAGCCGCTAACTTAGAGAAAACCGCCGCCAGCATGGAAGAACTCTCTTCTACGGTAAAACAAAACGCGGATAACGCCAAACAGGCCAACCAATTGGCTGTTGCCGCCTCAGGGGTTGCGGTTAAGGGCGGAGACGTTGTAGGTGAAGTGGTTGCAACGATGAGCGCGATTAATACGAGTGCTAAAAAGATTGAAGACATTATTTCTGTGATTGATGGCATTGCCTTTCAAACCAACATTCTTGCTTTGAACGCAGCGGTTGAAGCTGCCCGCGCCGGTGAGCAAGGGCGTGGCTTTGCGGTAGTGGCTGGTGAAGTACGCAACTTGGCCCAACGCTCTGCCAGTGCCGCGAAAGAAATTAAAGAGCTCATTACTGACTCAGTGAACAAAACTGCTGAAGGCACAAAGCAAGTGGAAAATGCAGGTCAGACCATGCAAGAGATTGTGACATCGGTAAAACGTGTGACTGACATTATCGGTGAGATTGCTGCCGCATCCAGTGAGCAAAGCGCCGGCATTGAACAAGTTAATGAAGCCATCATGAAGATGGATGATGTGACGCAGCAAAACACGGCTTTAGTTGAAGAAGCCGCTGCAGCAGCGGAATCATTGATGGAACAAGCCGATGAACTAATGAATGCCGTGAGTGTGTTTCAATTAGAAGGTGAGGGCTCAAGAAGTCATGCAAATCATCACAGTGACAGGCGCATTAAGCATAACCCAATGCGTAGCGGTAGAAGTCAACCCCTAAAAACATCAGCACTCAAACCAGCGCCAGCTAAAGCAGTGAAAGTCGCCAGCGTTAAAAATGGCACCGATGATGGAGATTGGGAAGAGTTTTGAGGGCTGGTTGTTCAGGGGGTCAAGATTTCTTACTTAAGTTTTAAATGACAATTACACGCTATCTTCTAGCGGGTCATTTCGAGCATGGCGAGAAATCTTTAAATAGTGAGAAGTGAAAAATTGCGTGAGACTGCTCTGAATTTTGTAGGGTAATTTTATAAAAAGCATCGTAATTCTCAGGTCATCTTATTTCGATGCTCTGGAAGCCTTGTAAATAAAGGATCGCAGAGCAGTGATTTTCTCTCGGACATCATTGCGTTATTTTTAGGGTTTTTGTTTTAATAGTTTTGTTTTAAAAGTTTTGTTTTAAAAACTTATGTTAAAAAATAATTGTTGTTAACAATAAGGTAAAAGAAATAATGGCAAAAAATGCACCGCAAGATGATGGCCGTGAATTTGATTTTACGGCGCAAGATTTTGCCAGAGTACGCAAGCTGATTTATCAGCATGCGGGCATCTCGTTATCAGAAGCTAAAACAGATATGGTCTACAGCCGCGTTGGCCGACGGCTACGTATTTTGGGGTATGCAACTTTTAAAGAGTATCTGGATAATCTTGAGAATATCAATAGCGCAGATGAGTGGGAAGCGTTCACCAATGCACTGACGACGAATCTGACTTCATTTTTTCGTGAAGAACACCATTTCCCTATCTTGGCGGAGCATCTTGTCTCACTCAAAAAGCCGATTCGTATTTGGTGTTCTGCGGCCTCAACTGGGGAAGAGCCTTACACCATCGCCATGACGGCTTGTGAGGCTTTTGGCACGATGAAGCCGCCTGTTGAAATCATAGCTACAGATATTGATACCAATGTGCTCGCCACGGCAGCGCGCGGTGTTTACCCTTACGAGCGTGTGAGCAAACTTTCTGAAGCGCGGCGCAAGCAATTTTTTCAACGCGGAACAGGGGCGCATGAAGGGGCTGTGCGTGTGCGCAATGAATTGAAAAGCTTGATTACCTTTCATCAGCTGAACTTGCTTGAGAACGATTGGCCATTGAAAGACACTTTTGATGTCATTTTTTGTAGAAATGTCATGATTTACTTTGATAAGCCAACACAGTCAACAATACTGAGACGTTTTGTGCCGCTCATGAAGCCGCATGCTTTGCTGTTTGCAGGTCATTCAGAAAACTTTCTATATATCTCTGATGCGTTGCATTTGCGTGGCAAAACGGTGTATGACTTAAAGCCGAAGGACAAGATTAAATCTATCCGAACTCGGTTGGAAGAACCCGCACTATGAGCATGCTGGAAGAAGAAATCTCAACGACGCTTTATTATGATCGCACGTTTGATTGTAATGCCGCGAAGATTTCACCTGGAGAATACTACTTCACTGATAAAGATATGGTGATTGTCACTGTGCTGGGTTCCTGCGTTTCTGCTTGTATCCGCGACAGTATGACTGGCATAGGCGGGATGAATCACTTTATGTTGCCCGATAGCGCCGCCGCAGATAGAGACAGCCCGGTTTCAGAATCGATGCGTTATGGCACCTACGCAATGGAGGTACTGATCAACCAGTTATTACGTAACGGTGCACGCCGTGAGAATTTGGAAGCCAAGATTTTTGGCGGTGGCAATGTACTCAAAAGCTTTACCACCATGAATGTGGGTGATCGCAATGCCCTATTTGTACGCAAATTTCTTAAAGAAGAACGTATCCGTGTGACTGGGGAAGATTTGCTCGATATTTATCCTCGAAAGGTTTACTACTTTCCCAAGACAGGAAAAGTTTTAGTTAAAAAACTTAAAAATATGCATAACGATACTTTGGCGAAACGCGAAGAGGCTTATGCAAGCAAACTTAAAACTTCTGATGTGGGTGGCGAAATTGATTTGTTCTAATTTATTTCAGGTGTATTCAAGCGAATACGGCGTTGTCTGGCTTTGAATACAAATGAAATTACTAAATGGTGATAATAAATGAAAATAAAAGTTCTGGTCATAGATGATTCCGCTTTAATCCGTAGCTTATTGACTGAAATCATCAATAGTCAAAAAGATATGATCGTGGTGGGGGCAGCACCTGATCCGCTCATTGCGCGCGATATGATTAAACAATTGAATCCAGACGTGCTGACGCTGGATGTAGAGATGCCAAAAATGGATGGCTTGGATTTTTTGGAAAGACTCATGCGCCTGCGTCCAATGCCTGTGGTGATGGTGTCAACTTTGACTGAGCGTGGTTCGGAAATCACTCTACGCGCGCTTGAATTAGGCGCGACGGATTTTGTGACTAAGCCAAAAATGTCGATTACCGATGGTATGCGCGAATATACCGATGTGATCGCAGATAAAATACGTGCGGCAGCACAGGCTAGGATTCAACCCATCGCGCGGCAGCAATCGTCACAAAATGCCGCACCAACGCCATTGCGCAACCCATTAATCAGTAGTGAGAAGTTATTAATCATCGGCGCCTCTACTGGCGGCACTGAGGCGATTAAATCATTTTTGCTACAAATGCCATCAGATTGCCCAGGCATATTAATTACGCAGCACATGCCCGCAGGCTTCACTAAATCCTTTGCAAACCGACTGGATTCACTTTGTAAAATTTCAGTAAAAGAGGCTGAAGGGAGCGAAAGAATTTTGCCCGGGCACGCTTATATCGCACCAGGGGATCAACATTTATCACTCGCAAGAAGCGGGGCGAACTATGTCACGCAGCTTAGTGACGCGCCGCCAGTCAATCGACATAAGCCTTCGGTGGATGTGTTGTTTGATTCAGCGGCAGCTTGTGCAGGAAAAAATGCCGTAGGGGTAATTTTGACAGGGATGGGCAAAGATGGCGCGGCAGGCATGGCGCAAATGAAACATGCAGGCGCATATAATTTTGCGCAAAATGAAGAAAGCTGCGTAGTCTACGGCATGCCAAGAGAAGCTGTTGCGCAAGGTGGCGTTGATGAGGTCGCACACCTTAACGACTTACCTAAGCTTGTACTTAATTACTTGACGGCAAATAGCACGCGTGCATTGCGCGTTTAGTGAGAAAAGACCCATGATTGAGGTTCTATTTCTGGCTAAAGTTCGATCACTTTTAGCCGATAATAAATGAACACAGTGTAAATACATGCCTAAATTATTAAGGCGATTGATAGCAGAATATAACGGAGTAATGCATGGCCAACCCAAATACTAAATTTCTTGTTGTAGATGACTTTTCAACAATGCGTAGAATTGTGCGCAATCTTTTGAAAGAGTTAGGTTATAACAATGTGGAAGAAGCTGAAGATGGTGCGATTGGCCTCAGTAAACTAAAAGGTGGTGGGTTCGATTTTGTTGTATCAGATTGGAATATGCCAAACATGGACGGTCTGGAAATGTTGCAGCAAATGCGTGCAGACCCAGAACTCAAACATTTGCCAGTATTGATGGTGACGGCTGAAGCGAAAAAAGAAAATATTATTGCCGCCGCACAAGCTGGCGCAAACGGTTACGTTGTGAAGCCTTTTACAGCGGCCACCTTAGATGAAAAACTAGCTAAAATATTTGAGAAGCTAGAGAAAGCAGCTGCTTGATGATGAACAGCGAAACTTTGCAAGAGCAGGCTGCTCTTGTTAGCCATGCACAGGCAGTCATCCCACAAGATGAGATGTTGAGTCGTATCGGCCATGTAACCAGAACCCTGCACGATAGTTTAAGAGGCTTGGGGCTAGATAAAATTATGGAGCAAGTCGCACATGAGATTCCTGATGCGCGGGATAGGCTCAAATATGTTGCCAAAATGACTGAGCAGGCTGCTGAGCGCGTGCTCAATGCAACCGATGCAGCCATGCCGCTGCAAGATGATATCTTATCGCAAGGTAATGTATTAGAAGCGCGATGGAAAACCATTTTAGCTAACGCTTCATTAAAGAGTGAATACAATGAGATTGCCAGCGAAACGCTCGCATTTTTAACGACTTCAGGTAAAAATTCG
>JBARQL010000018.1:0-20253 GCA_049643685.1 Methylotenera sp. | reverse complement strand
GTAAAATCAGTTGTTTACCAAAAAAATTGGTGGCAATCATCCCCGTCACCAGCACTATCGCCACGGTTAAAATCGCACCGAGGCCAGGTATATCGCGCTTAAAGAAGGTGCGTGGATGCCACGCTTCGGGCAACAACAACAGGCTTTGATCCATCACGCCGATGAAGATTTTTAACACCCAAACAGTAATCACCAGTGGCACAAGCACAAGCAAACCCGTAATGAAATATTGCTTTATTTTCGGCATCATGGCGTTAATGGCAAGCGCAACCTGTGTTGCAAGCGGCTGGTGCCGGACTTGTTTCTACAGATGTTGTTTCTGTTGATTTTGATTCGGTAGTTTTGCTATCAGCTTTTTGCCCACCTTTAAAATCGGTAGCATACCAGCCGCTACCAGTAAGCTGAAAACTGGGCGCAGACACTTGCTTGGCGAAAGTCTCTTTACCGCAAGTAGGGCAAACGTCAACACTAGATGCGCTAATTTTGCGCATCACCTCAGCTTTATGGCTACAACTTGTACATTGATAATCGTAAATTGGCATAAATCCCCCTTAACTACAATTAGATAACCGCGAATTATACCTTAAATCTTACGCAAAAATTAGCCTTGCTTTTCTTAGGTAAGAGAGGTAATTTTCATCGGCGTAGAAGCAGACTTGGCGGTTATTACCATGTTGGATGATGTGTTGGGAGACGTTGGGGAAGTATTATTTTACAGGCTAAACGCATCAAGCCCCTGGCTGAGCCAGAATGCTGCTGACCGCCACGATGAAGAAACACACAAGCAGATTCAGCGCGCCTACGGTCAAGGTCAAGCGCCTTGCCCCGCGCATTGGCATCAAGAGGATGAACGGCAAGAGCGCGCTGGTAAGGAATGCACTGTACTGCAAAAGCAGCACCCGTTGCTGAATCAGGGGATTGTTACTGATCTCAATCAAGCCTAGCGGCCCGCCCAGGAGCGCGGTGAGCCATGGCACAGCTAGCAACAGCAAAAGCGGCAACCTGCGATATGCCGGGGTACCAGCTCGCGGGACAAAGCGGAGGGCATTGAGTACCAGCAAAATCGCCAGCATTACAAAAACTATCTGCAAGGGCTTATCCAGTTCCACACCCCCGTACATCTGCCCCGTCATCCCCAAGACCGCAAGCAGGCACGTCACGGCAATACCCACCGTCAGCCAGCGATAGGTTGGCGCACGAACACCTGGAACAACAACCTGCATGTATTCCCCAGAGGCTGGCGACAACGGCATGTTGGACGCTGGCACTTCAGGCGAGGCAGATTGTGCAGTAGGCGGATCGACGGCAGGCACTCAAAACGCTCCTGGCATTAACGTCTCAGGCGCACCCAACGCCGAACGGTGATGAAACCTATGGCGGTAATCGGTTGCGCGTTGCATGTCAGCCCGTGCAGAATGAAACGGTCACCTGGCAATTTTTGCCGCCCAATTTGCGGCACAGCTTGGTCGCGTTGCGCCGCGAAACCCAGCCGTCGTCTGAGTGGGCAGCACCCCACGCGTTATCGCGCGCGCCGGCTTCGCGGCTGGTTGCCAAGGCCAGGCAGACGTTATGCCCCCATGCCGCAATCTCGCAGCCCGACGCGGTTCCACCAGCACGGCGGCAGAGTGTGAGGGCGTGCCGCTCAGCGTCAGCACGCGAAGCAGCACCTTTTGCCATGCCGAACAAGAGTGTCTGGGAGTCGACAGCAATCGCGCCGTAGAGTATGGGTATAGGGGGAAGGCGGTTTACGGGCGGCGGCCCATTGAGATGCTGCAAACATGATTGAGCGCAAATAGCTTTATCTATACCATAAGTAGAACAGAGTTGGCGCACGCAATCCTGGTATTCGAGTTCGCCAGCTTGTGTAGGCAATGCCGCAAGGAATACAGACATTGCCCCTAACGCGGCAAGTACCAATCTTGCTCTTGGCAAGACAAATCGCGCGAGCATGTGAAGCGGGCGACGAACCGACCCCTGCGCGTATGGTTTTGAATAGTCGAGCATCATTGTCGAACTGCTCCCTTCAATTGAGATGAATCGTCGTCTTACCGTCCTCGATGGTCAAACCGCCGCTACAGGAGCCCTGCTTTCCGCCAGGCGAGCAGACAAAAGTACTCGCCGAACACCCTTGGTTAAAGTCCTTGCACGTCTTCAAGGCCCAATCGCAGGCGCGCGCAGGCGACTTACCCCAACCAGTTCCATAGCCGCCACCTGGCGCGCTGGCGTAGGCGCCGCAGCCATTGCGGAACACCAACTGCACTTTGCAACCCGAACCAGCATCGCCCGCTACGTCCTGGCATCCCTCAAGTGCCAATTCGCGCGCCGTCGCTTCGTCTGGTTCGTCATAGCCCAAGTAGCCAATGGCCTGATTGTTCGCAGTCACCAATGCAATCGCGCCATAGACACCCTGCGTATCCCCAAAGGAGCCGAATTTGACGTGACTTTGGACGGCGTTCGTTTTTTCTGCATTGCTGCTTGCAGCGGCAACAGCCTTGATCCCATCAATCTGCTCAACCGCTGCTGTCGGCGGGCGGGCTTCTTCACCCGTACGCCCACATGCCGCTAACGTCAGGAGCGACACTGCCAACCATGCAATTTTCGTCGGTGTCCAGTTCATGCTTAACATTCTCATGCCCCTCTAAGGAAATGCCGATTAATTCAGCGTTTATCGTTACGAGCAAAACACGGTAATTCATATAGAAAATTATATCCCCTTGGATGGCGCTAGGAACTATTTTTTTACTGAGTTTACAATCATTTTACTCAACATTTTAGACGCATTGTTTACGTTTTTAAAAGGTACGCTCTAAGCTTTAACATTGGTAAACCTAAAATAAAATGTAAACAAGAAAAAACCCACTATATCAAGGATATAGTGGGTTATGTTTACATTTTCAATCTAGGTACATCTCAGAACGGAATGTCATCCTCAAAATCATCAAATGCATTCCCGCCAGATTGCGCTGGCGCTTTTTGCGCCGGGCTACCAGTTTGTTTCGCTTGGCCTTGGCTGGGCGACGCTTGATTGTAATCGTTACCGCCACTACTTTGATCCATACCACCATCATAACTAGCGTTAGAGCCAGCACCATCTCGCCCACCTAGCATTTGCATTTGATCTGCAATAATTTCCGTCGTGTAGCGATCTTGACCTTCTTTAGTTTGCCATTTACGCGTTTGCAAGCGGCCCTCAACATACACTGGGCGGCCTTTTTTAAGATATTCACCGGCAATTTCAGCCAATTTGCGATACATCACGATATTATGCCACTCAGTGCGCTCTTGCTTTGCGCCTGATTTATCTTTCCAGCTATCGGTAGTCGCAATACTGAAATTGCAGACTGCCTCACCATTGGGCATAAAACGGACTTCTGGGTCGCGCCCCAGGTTGCCGACTAATATTACTTTATTGACTGATGCCATTTTTAACCTCTCAACAATTGATGTACTAAAGTTTCCATTTGAGCCTCATCCCAATGTTGGGACTTGTCTATCTTTAAAATTACGGTGCGCTCAAGTGGCAGTACCACTGCTTCTATCACACCAGCAAGCTTGGCTAATTGATCTCTTAGTGCAGCAACTTGATCGTTGGTTAAATCATCTGCCGCCTCTTCCATACTATACATTTTAGTCTTAACCGCTGGTGGCGCTTGCATTGAATATGCCAATATTAGCCATAAAAGCATCATTATGCTACAGAAAATAAACACGCTGGCAAAACCAAATTTGTGTGATAAATAACCGCCTAGCGCACCCCCCACAAACACTCCTAAGGATTGCGTCGTATTGTAAACTCCCATCGCCGTACCTTTTGCGGCAGCAGGGGCTATTTTACTAATAATAGAGGGCAATGAAGCCTCTAATACATTAAACGCGATGAAGTAAAGGGTGAGTGAAAATACAATCCCCCAAAAATGTTGGATGGATACCGAAAACATGAGCTGTGCAATCAGCATGGTTGCGATAGCACCCACAAATACTTGTTTCATTTTCGCCTGTTTTTCAGCATATATAATAGCAGGCACCATGAACACGAAAGAAGCAACCAAGACTGGCAAATAAATATGCCAATGCTGGTTCACATCAATATTGCTAGATTTTTTTATAGCAAATGGCACCACAACAAACATCGCCATTTGTGCGGCATGTAAAGCAAAAATACCATAGTTCAAGCGTAGCAATTGCTTATTTTTTAAAACATCTTTTAGTTTGGCAGGCGCTGCACTTGCATCAGAATGATAGTGGCTATGAATTGGATCTGGCACCACAAATTTTACTACCGCAATCGCGGCCAACGTGAGCAAAGCCGTCATAAAAAATATACCTGGCACGCCTATCCACTGGTTAAGCAACGGGCCACCTACCAGTGAAATGGCAAATGCCACACCTATTGTCGCGCCTATGGTCGCCATGGCCTTAGTGCGATGCTCATCACGGGTTAAATCCGCTAATAATGCAGTGACTACCGCTGAAACTGCCCCTGCACCTTGTAGCGCACGACCAATAATAATGCCTTCAATATTCATTGCTAAAGCCGCAACCATGCTACCAACAGCGAAAATAGCAAGTCCTAAATAAATCATCGGTTTACGGCCAAACCTATCTGAAGCCATTCCGAAAGGCAATTGAAACATCGCTTGTGTTAAGCCATAGGCGCCTAAAGCCAAACCAATCATAAACGGTGTCGGGTGCTCGGGGAATGAGGAAGCATAAATCGCAAAAATTGGCAAAATAGAAAACATGCCGAACATGCGCAAACCATAGATGGAAGCCAAGCTGGTAGTAGCGCGCATTTCTAGCGGTGTCATTTTCTCTGATAACGCCAACGCTTCTAACGACAATGCGTCAGAAGCCACTTCTGCGAATAAATCGTTAGTTGTATGATTGGGCTGATTATTTTGTGAAGACATGAAAATGATTGCGCTAATTTTGTAAAAGTAGGTATATTAGCAGGTTGCTCAAAAAATTAATCCGAGTCTTTCGTAAAAGCATGATGGAATTTATCAAAATACGCGGCGCACGCACGCACAATCTCAAAAACATTTCGCTGGATATTCCGCGCAATCAACTCGTAGTGATTACTGGCCTATCGGGCTCTGGCAAGTCTAGCCTGGCGTTTGATACACTTTATGCGGAAGGTCAGCGCCGCTATGTAGAAAGCCTTTCTGCTTATGCGCGACAATTTTTGGCGCGCATGGATAAACCTGATGTGGATTTAATTGAAGGCTTATCTCCTGCCATTTCAATTGAGCAAAAATCCACCAGTCATAACCCTCGTTCAACGGTAGGAACGGTGACCGAAATTCATGATTATTTGCGCCTGCTATATGCTCGCGCCGGTGACCCAGAATGCCCTGATCATGGCAACAAATTAGAAGCGCAAACAGTAAGCCAAATGGTGGATGCAACACTCAAGCTACCTGAAGATACCAAACTCATGATACTTGCGCCAGTGGTAGCAAACCGCAAGGGTGAGCAACTGGATTTATTTGATGATCTCAAAGCGCAAGGTTTTGTACGATTGCGTATTGATGGCAAGATTTATGAAATTGATGCGTTACCACAACTAGCTAAAACCACTAAGCACAATGTAGACGTGGTTGTGGATCGCTTAAAAGTAAAGTCAGATATGAAGCAGCGTATTGCGGAGTCTTTTGAAACTGCCTTACGTTTGGCCGATGGCAAAGCGATTGTAATGGAAATGGACTCTGAAAAAGAGCATTTATTTTCTGCCAAATTTTCTTGCCCAGTGTGTGACTACTCACTTGCTGAATTAGAGCCGCGCTTATTCAGCTTTAACAACCCAATGGGCGCCTGCCCTAAATGTGATGGTCTAGGAAATGTGAATTTTTTCGACCCAAAACGCGTGGTCGCCTTTCCGCATTTGTCACTGGCAGCAGGTGCAATTAAGGGTTGGGATAGACGTAATCAATTTTATTTTCAAATGCTCTCAAGTTTATCCACCCATTATGCGTTTGATATTGACACGCCATTTGAAAATTTGCCTCCCGCTATCCAAGACATTGTGCTGAATGGCAGTGGCAAAGATCAAATCGCGTTTAACTACTTAAACGAACGCGGTGTAGTGTTTCAGCGTAGCCATAATTTCGAAGGTATTTTGCATAACTTGCAACGTCGCTACCATGAGAGCGACTCTCTAGCGGTGCGCGACGAACTTTCAAAATACATTAACAGCACGAGTTGCCCAGATTGTGCGGGAACACGATTACGCCGCGAAGCGCGGCATGTCAAAGTGGGGGACAAAAATATCCACCAAGTATGTGAAGTGCCCCTCAAGCAAGCACTTACTTTCTTCGAAACGCTGCAATTACAAGGAGCTAAGCTTGCAATTGCAGATAAAATTGTCAAAGAAATTCAGAACCGTCTTAGATTTTTAACTAATGTAGGGCTGGAGTATTTGTCATTATCTCGCTCTGCAGAAACACTCTCAGGCGGAGAAGCGCAACGCATTCGTCTTGCTTCACAAATCGGGAGTGGCCTCACTGGTGTGATGTATGTGCTTGACGAGCCTTCAATCGGTTTGCATCAACGCGACAATGACCGTCTGCTCGACACTCTTAAACGTTTGCGCGACATTGGCAATACAGTAATTGTAGTGGAGCATGACCAAGATGCCATTATGTCAGCTGATTACGTGGTCGATATCGGCCCTGGGGCAGGTGAACACGGTGGACAGATTGTGGCTGAAGGCACGCCAGCACAAATTCAACAAAATGCAAACTCACTCACGGGCCAATATTTAAGCGGTAAAAAACAAATAGAATACAAAAAAGCACGCACCAAAGCCGACCCATCCCGTTGGTTGAAACTCAATAACGCCACGGGCAACAACCTCAAAGATGTCTCGGTGGAAATTCCAGTAGGCTTGCTCACTTGTATTACCGGGGTTTCTGGTAGTGGTAAATCTACACTGATTAATGACACGCTATATCGGGCTGTAGCACAGCATTTATATGGCAGTAGCACTGAACCCGCAGCTTATGGCGATATCAGCGGGCTTGAGTTTTTCGACAAAGTCGTCGATGTCGATCAAAGCCCAATTGGCCGAACACCGCGCTCTAACCCAGCCACCTATACAGGTTTATTTACGCCGATTCGTGATTTATTTGCGGCTGTGCCAGAAAGCCGCGCTCGTGGCTACGGACCAGGTCGGTATTCATTTAACGTTAAAGGCGGGCGTTGCGAAGCCTGCCAAGGCGATGGTGTGATTCGTGTAGAAATGCACTTTTTGCCTGATGTCTATGTGCCATGCGACGTTTGTAAAGGCCATCGTTACAACCGTGAAACGCTAGAGATTCAATTCAAAGGTAAAAATATTCATGAAATTTTAGGCATGACGGTCGAACAAGCGCATGCTTTTTTTAGCGCTCAACCTGTGATTTCGCGTAAACTGAAAACCTTGCTTGATGTAGGTTTAGGTTATATTACATTGGGTCAATCAGCAACGACGCTATCGGGCGGTGAAGCACAACGCGTCAAACTCGCGCTTGAGCTCAGCAAGCGTGATACAGGTCGAACACTCTATATATTAGATGAGCCTACTACTGGCTTGCATTTTGCCGACATTCAATTACTACTCGATGTCATTCACCGTTTAAGAGACGCTGGCAACACCATCGTGATTATTGAACACAACCTGGACGTCATCAAAACTGCCGATTGGCTAGTCGATATGGGCCCAGAAGGAGGGGATGGCGGGGGAATGGTGGTAGCAGTAGGTACGCCTGAGCAGGTAGCGGAAAAACAAGAAAGCTATACTGGAAATTATCTTAAAACATTACTCGCCATTAAGCAGCCATGACTTAGATAAATTTTCAGCATACTTATTTACATGCTCTGCAAGCCAGTATCTATATAGCTTCCAGAGCATTTATTTTTGCTCGGACAAATTTTCAGCCTAAATTCAATGCTTATTGATAATAAGCGTAAGCAAAAATTCCTAGCATGACAGTAGTCAGCACAATCTTAACCACTAAAGCCAAAACAAAGCCCAAACCAGCAGCCAACCCCACGGTTGTTGCACGTGAAGCATCTTGATGAGTTAACATTTCACCTAATATTGCACCGATTGCGGGTCCGATAATGAGGCCTGGAATCCCTGCAAAAATCCCGACGAATCCACCGATTGCTGTTCCCCATAATGCCTGTTTGCTGGCGCCTACTTTTTTTGCCGTTATGATTGACGCTACAAAATCGACTCCCCAAGCAAGCGCAGCAATCAAACCAATAATCACGACTACAAAGACACTCACTTTTGCAAAACCACCTAGCCAGGCGGCCAAAAGCAAGCCAGCAAACACTAATGGTGTGCCCGGCAACATGGGTAGCAGCGTGCCCACCACGCCAAGAATCACTAACCCAATCGCTAAAACCCAAAGCCAGTCCATATTCGAATTTAAGGAATCTCAGCAAAGCGCATTCTGGCTTGTATGACCGACGTGCGCTTGGCTAAATAATTGGTTTTTTTATGTTTATCATAAAAACGCGGATTGGGAATCATGACGGCTAACCTTGCTGCTTGCTGGGTAGATAATTTAGCTGCACTCGTTTTGAAATAGTGTCTTGAAGCCGCCTCTGCACCAAATACACCATCGCCCCATTCGATAATGTTAAGATAAATCTCAAAAATCCGGCGTTTATCCAGCATCGCTTCTAGCATGTAAGTGATGACTAACTCTTGCGCTTTACGCCAAGGCGTGCGCTTGCTGGATAAAAATAAGTTTTTTGCAAGCTGCTGACTAATCGTTGATCCACCGCTGACAATTTTACCTTTTTTTAAATTTTTCTCATAAGCGGCTTGAATCGCTTCCCAATCCACCCCTTCATGATCGATGAATTTTGCATCTTCTGAGGCTATGACTGCGCGCTTCAAATTATTTGAAATTTGTGTGTAATTGACCCATTTATGTTTCAGTTCAGCCTCTGGATTTTTCTCTTGAATGATGGCCAAACGATCTTCCATAAAAGCACTTGAAGTGGGATTAAATTTAATCCACCAGCAAATGTGCAAGAATATCCAAAGTTGGTAGAGCAATATCCACGCTAGTAACACCACCAATAGTCGTATGAAAAAGCCTTTAAAAGTTAAGCGCGGCGCCCCCACATGCTGATTAAATAGCCAGCGGCGCATTTACAATGCTCGTATCATAGCAATCACCGGCGCGGTTTGTGGACGCACGCCGCGCCACAAGTAGAAAGCTTCCGCAGCTTGCTCTACCAGCATACCTAACCCATCTGCCACTTGCGCGCCATTCTCTTTTGCCTGTTTCATAAATTGCGTTTCACGGCCATACATCATGTCGTAGGCTAAACAATGGTGAGCAAAAATCTTGTTTGGGAGGCACAAAGCGGAGTCGCTTAAACTTGCAGAGGTAGCGTTGATGATAATATCGAATGGACTTTGTAAATTCTCAAAGGTGCTGACCATGATATTGCAAATATTATTTTCAGCCGCTATTTTTTGTACCAAGAAGTGTGCTTTTTCAATGGTGCGATTTGCAATGGTGAGATTTGCTGGTTGCGCGGAGAGTATTGGTAGCAAAACACCTTGCGCCGCACCGCCTGCGCCCAGTAGCAGCACATGTTTATTAGCAATTGTGCTTTTAAGATTATTAAGTATGTCATTGACCAAACCCGCACCATCGGTGTTATCGCCCCGTATTTTTTCGCCTTCAAAAAACAAAGTATTAACGGCGCCTGCGGCCGCTGCACGTTCACTTAGCGCATCGCAAAGCTCAAAAGCTTCCAGCTTAAATGGCACAGTGACATTGACACCTTTGTAGCCTTGTTTAAGCAGTTGGAACACAGCCGCCTTAAAACCATCTAACGGCACCAATATGCGCTCATAGCGAATATTCTGCGCTGTTTGTTTCGCAAATGCCTCATGAATTAAGGGGGATTTACTGTGTGCAATTGGGTTACCCAACACGGCATAACAATCGATCCTGTTTACATAACAATCGATCCTGTTTAAAGGGTCAGCGTATTGATCGGTCATTTAATCATTTTTCTTAGTTAGTCCAAGGCAAACTGGCATGCTTCCAGCCATTGATTTGCGTGCGTTGCTTTAGCTCATTCGCCTCACCTTCGAAGCCTTCTAGCATATTGAAAACACGGCTGTATCCAAGCTGCTGTGCCACTACAGCAGCATTGTGACTACGTCCGCCGGTACGGCACATAAAGACGATGGTCTGATCCTTACCAATTTGCGCCTGTAGCTGCGCTGAAAATTCCGCGTTAGCCACCATGCCTGGATAAAATGCCCACTCAATATGAGCTGCTTGTGGCACTTTGCCAACCAGCTCAAGCTCAGCGCGACTGCGTACATCGACCAAGACCGTCGCAGGGTCTTGCTGCATCATATCAAACGCTTCTCTTGGCGTTAATTCGCCAGTGTAAGGCAAGCCTTTTACTGCTACACGTTGCTTGGCTATGTTTAAAATTTCATTAAGGGTTTTCATGGTTAAATCCTTACATTTAATGCGCTAAATTATAGCGCGAATTTAAGAATCAAGAGGCCAAACCTTGAGCGCACCTTAATGGTGCAATTTTTACGAAAATGCACATTTATTGTGCTGGTTATTTTATGGTTATTTGCTAATCGAACGAGATAAAGGCAATTTTCGCTATTTTTAGCTGGCACACTTCCTGCTAAAATGTATAGGTTAAACCTATTCAAAAACTATCACCCTTTGTTATGCCTTTGTTATGTGTTATTGGTTACGTATTATTTAGGTCTGCAATTTAAATTTTAGGAGATTAGCAATGTCAGTTGCAAATGTAATGAAAATGGTAAAAGAAAACGACATCAAGTTTGTTGATTTTCGTTTTACCGACACTCGCGGTAAAGAACAGCATGTTACCGTGCCTGTTTCACACTTTAATGAAGAAAAATTTACTGAAGGTCACGCATTTGATGGCTCTTCTATCGCGGGCTGGAAAGGCATTCAAGCTTCTGACATGCAATTGATGCCAGACGCTTCTACTGCGAATATCGACCCATTCATGGACGAACCAACCCTCGTTTTAACTTGTGACGTGGTCGACCCAACCGATGGCAAAGGTTATGAGCGTGATCCTCGCAGCTTGGCTAAGCGTGCTGAAGCTTACTTAAAATCAACTGGTTTGGGCGACACTGCTTATTTTGGCCCAGAGCCAGAATTCTTCATTTTCGACAGCATTCAATGGGATGTATCAATGAGCGGCAGTTCAGTGCGCATCAATTCAGAAGAAGGTGCTTGGGCTTCAAGTGAAAAATTTGAAGGCGGCAACACTGGCCACCGTCCTGGCGTTAAAGGCGGCTACTTCCCAGTACCCCCAGTCGATTCATTACATGACATCCGTTCTGCCATGTGTATGACTTTAGAAGCAATGGGCGTGCCTGTTGAAGTGCACCACCACGAAGTGGCAACAGCTGGCCAATGTGAAATTGGTACTAAATTCAGCACCTTAACGCAACGTGCTGACTGGACTCAAATCCAAAAATACGTCATCTTGAACACCGCACACGCATACGGTAAAACTGCTACATTCATGCCTAAACCATTCGCTGGCGATAACGGTAGCGGTATGCACGTACACCAATCGGTTTGGAAAGACGGCAAAAACTTGTTCGCAGGTAACGGCTATGCAGGTTTAAGCGAGTTCGCGCTTTACTACATCGGCGGTATCATCAAACATGCGAAAGCATTGAATGCGATTACCAACCCTGGGACTAACTCATACAAACGCTTGGTTCCTCACTTCGAAGCACCAGTTAAATTAGCTTACTCCGCTAAAAACCGTTCAGCTTCTATCCGTATTCCTTTCGTGCATTCTGACAAAGGCCGCCGTGTTGAAGCACGCTTCCCAGACCCAATCGCTAACCCATACTTGGCTTTCTCTGCCCTGTTAATGGCGGGTCTAGATGGCGTACAAAACAAGATTCACCCAGGTGAGCCAGCTACTAAAGATTTGTACCATCTTCCTGCAGAAGAAGACGCACAAATCCCAACCGTATGTGCTTCATTAGAAGAAGCCCTGACAGAGCTTGATAAAGACCGTGAGTTCTTAACTAAAGGTGGCGTATTCACGAATGACTGGATCGATGCTTACATTAGTTTGAAAATGGAAGAAGTGAACAAAGTCCGCATGACACCACACCCAGTTGAGTTTGGTTTGTACTATTCATGTTAATCGCTTAAGAGTTAAGCATTTAAAAAGGGGCGAATTTTTCGCCCTTTTTTTATTTTCAGACATGGTTTAGGCTATTTCTACTCATTTTGCATCATCCATTGTCAACCTCTAGCTAAAACAATACGTTGCCTAGCTATATTGCTAAAATTGATTAACTCTACTAAACTAGGCTCATGAAAAAATATCTCTATTTATTGATACTGGCTATTGCCACGCTTTCAGGCATTGCCTCCGCTGAAATTTATAAGCATGTCGACGCTGACGGGCGCATTACTTACTCGAATATCAAAACTAAAGGCGCTTCAAGGCTTGATATAGATCCTGATGCTAACGTCATTAAAAATGACCGCCCTAGAACTAGCGGAAAAACTAATCCTAATAATCGTGCCGCCACACCAAGCAGTTTTCCCAAAGTAGATAAAGAAACGCAAAACAACCGTGATGGCAAGCGCCAAGAAATCTTACAGAGTGAGTTAGATTCAGAAAAAGCAGCGTTGGAACAAGCGAAAAAAGCCTATATCGAAGGTGAAGCTAACCCTGAAATAGCGCATCAAGCAGACGGTAAAACCTACCGCAATATGGCTAAATTTCAAGAAAAAATGAAAAACCTTCAGGCAGACATAGATGGTCATGAAAATAACATTAAGTTACTGCAAAAAGAGCTAGATGCGCTACGCTAGTTGGCAATAACGCTCAAACTTTTACAGATAAACACTGCTTAAATACCCTTGTGAATAATAAAGTGAGGCCAACGCTAATGTTGGCCTCACTTTTGCTTTAATCATAGTATGATTATTAAAACTTGCTTAGCGAGTTGGCCCGTTCAAGACCAAGACCAAGACCAAGACCAAGACCAAGCCCAATACCAAGTTCAATACCTTACTATGGCTCAATAACTTACTATGGTTCAATCAACACCGACGCTATTTAATGGCTTGGAGCATCTCGCGACCGCAATTATTCTGCTGGATGAGCGTCGCCACGTAGTGTACATTAACCCTGCGGCTGAAATCATCTTTGCATTTAGTGCTACACATGTCACGGGCATGTCGATTGATGAAGTGTTTCCTGATTGTGAAATTTTAATGCTCGCCATTAAAAATGCCATTCAAGAGCAAAGCCCGTTTCGGGAGCATGAATTTACCATTACCACCAATCGGCATCTCTCGTTCTCTGTCACTTGTACCGCGACACCAATTGATGCACCAAATGCGTGCCTGATTCTTGAGTTTCAGCAAATGGACGCCCAGCTTCGCATCGCGCGCGAAGAACGCATGCTCATTCAGCAGCAAGCGAATGCAGAATTGCTGCGCAATCTCGCGCACGAAATTCGCAACCCACTAGGCGGTCTACGCGGGGCAGCACAATTACTTGAACATGAATTGCCTTCCCCTAGCTTACGCGAATATACCCAAGTAATTATTAAAGAAGCTGATCGCTTGCAATCGTTGATGGATAGGCTACTCATACCGCATCGCGCACCCAAGTATCAGCCTACCAACATACACGAAGTGCTTGAACGCGTGCGCAGCTTACTGCTTGCAGAGTCACCCAAAACCATTCTGATTCAGCGTGATTATGATTTAAGCTTGCCCGAGCTGATTGGCGACCGAGAAAAGTTGATTCAAGCGGTGCTCAACATTGCACGCAACGCGGTTCAGGCGATGCAAAGCCATCACACACCTGCCAGTAAAATTATCTTTAGAACCCGCGCTGAGCGCCAAGTGACTTTAGCGAGAAAACGCTACCGTGTCGCCATTAAATTAGAGATTATTGATAATGGGCCAGGCATTCCAGCGGATATTCAGGATCGTATTTTTTATCCTTTAGTCTCAGGTTCTGAGGGCGGCACAGGGCTGGGTTTAACCCTAGCCCAAACTTTCGTGACGCAACACCACGGCATGATTGAATGTGAAAGCGTGCCAGGCAACACTTGTTTTACCATTTTATTGCCAATAGAAACCTCGGCTGTGAAACCAACGATAATAAAACAGTAAATTTGTAGGAGCGCAATAAATTGCGCTCCTACAGTATATTTATACAAATTGAAAGTTAAAACATGAAACCAATCTGGATCATCGACGACGACAAATCAATCCGCTGGGTGTTTGAAAAAGCACTCGCGCGTACTGAGTTGGAATATAAATCTTTTGCAACAGTAGCTGAAGCGCTGAATGCATTAGAGCGTGAGCAGCCGCAAGTCGTGGTGAGCGATATCCGCATGCCGAATGGTTCTGGTTTGGATTTCTTAAGTGAGATCAAACAAAAATATCCTGATATTCCTGTCATCATCATGACCGCTTATTCTGATTTAGAGAGCGCGGTCGCTGCGTTTCAGGGCGGCGCATTTGAATACTTGGCTAAGCCATTTGATGTTGACCAAGCGATTGATGTCATTAAGCGCGCGGTAGACGAAAGCACCAGGCAAAGCACAGAAAAAGTAACGCTAGAAGAAACACCGGAGATAATTGGCCAAGCACCTGCCATGCAAGAGGTTTTTAGAGCCATAGGGCGCTTAAGCCGTTCGCATGCGACTGTGCTTATCAACGGCGAATCTGGCAGTGGTAAAGAGCTGGTAGCAAGCGCCTTGCACCGCCACAGCCCACGGGGCGACAAACCCTTTATCGCCATTAACACGGCTGCGATACCAAAAGACTTACTAGAATCTGAATTGTTTGGCCATGAACGCGGTGCATTTACAGGCGCTGCCGCCTCACGTCGCGGACGCTTTGAGCAAGCTGATACAGGCACGCTCTTTTTGGATGAAATTGGCGACATGCCCGCAGACTTACAAACGCGCCTATTACGCGTGTTAAGTGATGGTCAGTTTTACCGCGTCGGCGGCCACCAGCCGATTAAAGTGAACGTGCGCATCATCGCCGCCACCCATCAAGACCTGGAAGAACGCGTCAAACTCGGCCTGTTTCGCGAAGACTTATTTCATCGATTGAATGTAATTCGACTTAGACTACCTGCATTGCGTGAGCGTCGCGAAGATATTCCATTACTCATCAAACACTTTTTACAACAAAGCGCCACCGAACTGAACGTAGAAACCAAACAACCTTCTATTGCCGCGCTTAAATACTTGAGCGCAGTGAATTGGAGCGGTAACGTTCGTCAGCTAGAAAACGTCTGCCACTGGCTTACTGTAATGGCGCCTGGGCAAAACATTGAGGTGGCGGATTTGCCACCAGAATTGAAGGACGATCCTGGTAAATCAAATGCGGCGCTTTCATGGCAAGAAGCGCTCGCCAGTGAAGTGGCCGATGCGCTCAACCGCAACGAACAAAACGTACTCGAAACCCGTACGCATATATTTGAACGGATTATGATTGAAAAAGCCCTAGCGCACACCCACGGCCGCCGCATTGAAGCCGCCAATCAACTCGGCATGGGGCGTAATACCTTAACGCGAAAAATTCAAGAATTGGGCATTGAAGACTAATTCAATATGTGTGCAATTACCTAGTCTTTGACTTTGTGGGAGCGGTCCCTGACCGCGAATAACAATGGTGAAAAGTCACGGTTTTTCGCAGTCAGGGGCCGCTCCTACATACGACTTTGCAAGTGCTTTAGCGCTTAGCAAATCGGAGTGCCCGTGGTACTACACCTATTTTTCATGTGTGAAAATGACTTATTCACACGTAAAAACAACCGAGCGAAAAACACTGCCCTGCGAGCCTTTATTTACAAGGCTTCCAGAGCATCGTAATAAGATTTATTTATTTTCGTTTTTTAAATAAAAAAACGGCAACCGAAGTTGCCGTTTTTAGTTTATTACTTTTAATTTAAACTGGCTAAGCCAGCCTTAAACTAGAAGAATAAGATAGCGCCCAATGAAACGTTGTCATTGTCAGCATCTTTAACACCAGCTTTGTGTGATGATGAAGACATACGATTGTATTCAGCAACAAGGTTCAAGTGTTTTGTTAAAGGATGATAAGCACCAACAGTGTAACGCTCATTGTCTTCAACTAAGTTTAAACCAGCTAGTTTATCAGTACGTGTTTGATCTAAGCTAGAAATACCGTAAGCTAAACCAAGTTTAGTACCTGCACCTGGAATGGTGTAAGTTGCTTGAACATAACCACCGTTTGAATCACGACGGTTTCCAGCAGCATCAAACGCATTAGCCAAGAATCCAGTAGTACCTAAACCTTTACCATCATAATAGTAACCAGTTAAACCAAAACCAGCCACATTCACAGTAGCACCAATATCGAAGCCACGTGCAGTTTCGTCACCGAATACACCAGCAGCACCTAAATCTTCAGCTTTTTGGTAAATTGCACCAGCCCATACTTTACCGCCTACATCGCCAGCCCACTCGTAAGTAGCTTGACCTTCGAAGCCTGGAGTACTTGTGCTTGTATTTGATGCACCAGCACCAGTTGCTGTCCATGGTTGCACTACGCCAACTGCAAAGCTAAAACCATTCCAGTTTGGTGAAGCGTAGCTCACTTGTGCTTTCCAGTCAGCGTACAAATAACCTGATCCGATACCACCTAATGTAGTTGTACCAGCACGGTTTTGACCAGCACCACCAACACCCAACAATGTCATGTCAGATAAAATTGCACTTGATGCAAAAATACCCAAATCACGACCAAGTTTGATAGTACCCCATGATGCATCACCGAACGTTAAGAATGCTTGACGGTTTTCTTGACCAGCTGAGTTTAAGCTAGTAGTAGTTGCAGCGCCTGGCTGAATGCTGATTGTGAAACCAACATCTAAGTCATTTTGACGTGTTTTACCAGAAACTGATAGGTAGTTAGGTAACAAACCAGTAGTGATAGTCGTTTGTGTATCTTCACCAGCAGCGTTTTCACCAAAAGTTAATGCACCAGCTGCAGATGAAGCATTGTTTGCACTGCTTTCACCTTTGTTATAGCTGTAGTAAGCATTTACCACGCCACCGATATCTAAAGTCCAATCGCCAGCTGGAATCATGATGCCAGCGTTTGCGCTTGAAGCTGCAGCTAATAAAGCTGAAGCTACTGCTAATTTAATTGTGTTATTCATATAAATCTCCTGAAAGGTTATTGCTTTATAGTTTTGTTACTGTTTCTAAGTTACCTCACCATTTCTCTGGTTATTACTAACGAGAGGGAATAGCAAGAGAGTTTGCAAACTCTCTCAATGCTTTCTATGCTACTTATTACAAATAGTACAGTTTCATTAAGAAGGTGAATGAGAGTATGCCTAAACGCTGAAAATGAAACAACCAATAATTTGCATTTTTGTCACAATTATTTACATTTGTTGTAATTGTGCAACATTAGCAGTGTTGTAGGAGCGATCTTTAATATCGCGAATGCTATGTTTGTTATGTGCTACGTTGCTTTGCAATCTAAAGATTGCTCCTACATTATTAAAATTACAAACCTTCTTCTACCGCAAATAACCTGCGATGTTCGCGGATGGCAAAGCGGTCTGTCATGCCTGCAATATAATCAGCCACTGCGCGGGCTTTATCAGTTTTGGCGTAAGTTTGAAATTCTTCAGGTAATAAACCAACATTCTGGTCAAAGCAGTTAAACAATTCTTGCACGATGCGCGTCGCTTTTGCGCTCATGCGGTTAACTTGGTAATGGTGGTATAAATTTTGTCGTAAAAATTGTTTAAGTTTGAGATTCTGTGCGGCGATTTCTTTGCTAAAGCCAATGAGCGGTGGCAGCTGGCGAATATCGGCAATACTTTGCGGCTGATATCGCGCGATGTTTTTTGCACTTTGCGTACATAAATCGAGTACTAGCGTATTAATCATGCGACGAATGGTTTCTGGTATCAGCCGTTTTTGCTCCAGATTTGGATATTGTTGTATCACTAACATTTGGTTACTCGCAAACAATTCGACGGTG
Source organism: Methylotenera sp. (assembly GCA_049643685.1). Taxonomy (GTDB): domain Bacteria; phylum Pseudomonadota; class Gammaproteobacteria; order Burkholderiales; family Methylophilaceae; genus Methylotenera. Next base: position 2,191 of record JBARQL010000018.1, on the reverse strand, counting down.
CTGAGTTGCTCTATATTGATCAGGCCTGAACGCAAACCATCGTCGACATCATGATTATTGTAGGCGATTTCATCGGCAAAATTCGTGAGTTGTGCTTCTAAGCTTGGGCTGGTTTTTTTTAAAAAACGTTGTCCGACATCGCCCAGTTGTTTAGCGTTGGTGATAGAGCAGTGTTTCAGGATACCTTCTCTTGTTTCAAAAGTCAGGTTTAAGCCGTCAAACTCCGCGTAGCGCTGCTCTAGCTTTTCTACCACGCGTAACGATTGCAGGTTGTGTTCAAAGCCGCCGTGGTTTTTCATGCAGGCATTGAGCGCATCTTGTCCTGCATGGCCAAACGGGGTGTGACCTAAATCATGCGCGAGCGCGATGGCTTCTGTAAGGTCTTCATGCAAATTAAGCGTACGGGCAATACCACGCGCAAGCTGGGCGACTTCTAAACTATGGGTTAAGCGCGTGCGGAATAAATCCCCTTCATGGTTGACAAAGACTTGAGTTTTGTATTCCAGGCGACGAAATGCGGTGGAGTGAATAATGCGATCACGATCGCGCTGAAAGGCGTTGCGCGGAGCTGATGCTGGTTCATCAAATTGGCGACCTAGTGATTGGGTGGGATTGGCGGCGTAGGGGGCAAGGGGGTTCATATCGTTAGTTTTATCCATTTTGCTACACTACTTTCGCGCAATAAATTACACTCCTAATTGTTAGGAGCGATCTTTAGATCGCAAAAGCTTTTGTATCATTATAACGCCAACGTCTCTTTTAACTTTTCAACATCATAGTCACTGGTAATCACCGCTTTGCCAATACCTTGTTGCAATACCAATCTAATTTTGCCATCTGCTACTTTTTTATCCAGCTGCATTAAATCCAAATATTTTTCTACGCCAAGTTTAGGGGCTTCTAATGGCAAATTTGCAGCGCTCAACAGCGCATGAATGCGCTGAAAGTCTTGATTGGTTAACCAGCCCATGCTTTGAGATAAATTCGCCGCCATGATAGTGCCTGCAGCGACGGCTTCGCCATGCAGCCAAACACCGTACCCCATGGCATTTTCTATGGCATGGCCAAAAGTATGCCCTAGGTTGAGCAAAGCCCTTTCGCCATTTTCATGCTCATCAATGGCAACCACATCTGCTTTATTTTGACATGAGCGGTAAACGGCATAACTCAACACAGCTTCGTCAAGTGTCATGAGTTTTTCTATATTCTTTTCTAACCAATCAAAAAAATCCGCATCGCGAATCAAGCCATATTTAATGACTTCTGCCACCCCAGCGGAAAATTCACGCGGTGGCAAAGTGCGCAAAGTATCAATATCTGCCAACACGACTTGTGGTTGATAAAACGCACCAATCATATTTTTACCCAGTGGGTGGTTAATACCCGTCTTACCACCCACGGAAGAATCAACTTGCGAGAGAAGTGTGGTTGGAATTTGGATAAATGGCACGCCACGCAAATAGGTGGCTGCAGCGTAACCCGTCAAATCGCCAATCACCCCGCCGCCAAGCGCGATGAGTGTGGTAGTACGTTCGCAACGATTTTGCAGCAGTGCATCATAAATTTTATTGAGCGTTTCAGCATTTTTATAGGCTTCACCATCAGGCAATACAATCGGGATGACTTTAACTCCCGCGGCGACTAATGTCTGGCTTAACTGCTCTAAATACAAAGGCGCAATCGTGGTATTGGTTACAATGGCTACATGTTTGCGTTTGAGATGCGGCAAAATCAATTCCGCATTTGAAATTAGATTTCGGCCGATATGAATGGGATAACTTCTATTGGCCAATGCTACTTGTAGTGTTTGCATATTGGAATTACTTTAGATTTATTTTGGATTGTGATTTTTTAGCAGCTGCTCGATGTAGTGCGTGATGTCATTGGCTGACTGCGGCCCGGTGTTCACCACACAATCCGCTAAAGCCGTATAAATTGGGTCGCGCTCTAAATAAAGTTGTTCTAACTTTTGCCTAATATTACCACCTTGCAATAAAGGACGCGATTTATCATTGCGCGTGCGTAACCATAAATCATGCACATTGCCACGTAAGTAAATGACTTTGCCATTATTTTTTAAAAATGCACGATTTTCTGGTAGCAAGACTGCGCCGCCGCCAGTTGCCATGACAATGTTTTGAAGCTGACATAACTCTTCAATGACCGCACTTTCACGTTTGCGAAAACCTGC